>NZ_JABERD010000004.1 GCF_013044505.1 Streptomyces sp. S3(2020)
CCGCCACACGGTCGTCGTACCGGTCCGCGACCGCCCGCGCCAACTGGACCGGCTGCTGCGGAGCATCGGCACGGACACCCCCGTGATCGTGGTCGACGACGCCTCGCGCCACCCGGCCGCCGTGGCGGAGGTCGCCGCCCGGCACGGTGCCCGGCTCGTCGCCCTGGCCACCAACGCCGGACCCGCCGGTGCGCGCAACGCCGGGCTCCGCCTGGTCACCACCCCGTACGTCGTCTTCGCCGACTCCGACATCGTGCTGGCCCCCGACACCGTTCCGACCCTGCTGCGGCACTTCGCCGACCCCCGCGTCGTCATGGCCGTACCCCGCATCACCGGCCTGCCCACCCCCGCCGCGAGCTGGATCGAACGCTACGAGAACGCCAGATCCTCACTCGACCTCGGTGGGCATCCCGCTCCGGTACGGCCCGGCACTCCCGTCTCCTGGGCCTCCTCGGCCTGCATGGTGGCGCGCGTGGACGCGCTGGCGAACGGCTTCGACGGGCGCATGCGGGTCGGGGAGGACGTCGACCTGTGCTGGCGGCTGCTCGCGGCGGGCGGCCGGGTACGGTACGAGCCCGCCGTACGGGCCGCCCACGAACACCGCGTCCGCGCCGGGGACTGGCTCCTGCGCAAGGCCGTGTACGGCACCGGGGCCCACCCCCTGGCCCGCCGGCACCCCGAGCACATCGCACCCGCCGTGCTCGCCCCCTGGACCATGGCGTTCGCCGCCGCGCTCCTCGCCCAGCGACGCTGGTCGCTCCCGGTCGCGGGAACCGTCCTCGGCGCCGTCACCGTGCGGATCGCCCGCAGACTCGACGGCACCCGGCACCCCTACCGGCTGGCCGTGCCGCTCGCCGGCAACGGCGCCCTCGCCACCCTGACGCAGACCTCCGCGCTGCTCACCCGCCACTGGTGGCCGCTGACGGCCGTGGGCTGTGTGCTCTCCCGCCGGGTGCGCAGGGCGACGGCGGTCGCCGCCCTGGCCGACATCGCCCTTGAGTACCGGCGAGATCAGGCCACCCTCGACCCCCTGCGCTACGGCCTCGCCCGTCGCCTCGACGACCTCGCCTACGGCGCCGGCGTGTGGTTCTCGGCCCTCAAGGGCCGCTCCACCGCCGCACTGCGCCCGCGCGTCACGCGCTGACGCGGCCGAGTCCCGGTCAGCGGAAACCGTCCAGCGGCCGCTGGTCCCGGGCCCCGACACTGAGGCCGTCTGGCCGCCGGGACGCGCGGCACATGCGAGGGATCAGTCACCAGGAGGTGTGCGGCGTGACGCATGAAGTGGTCGGCCGTGTCGAGGAGCTGGGCGCCGAACTGGCCGGGCTCGCCGACGAGAACGAGTCACTCGGCAAACTGAGCGAGAGGACCGTCGAACTGCTCCGCTCCGCGGGGGTCATACGGCTGCTCCAGCCCAAGGAGTTCGGCGGATTCGGCGCGCACCCACGGGACTTCGCGGAAGCGGTGATGGCGGTCGCCCGGCACGACGGTGCCGCCGGCTGGGTGTGCGGAGTCGTCGGCGTCCACCCGTGGGAGCTGGCCCAGATGGACCCCCGGCTGGCCCACGAGGTGTGGGACGAGGACCCGGACACCTGGATCGCCTCGCCCTACATGCCCAACGGCGTCGCCGACCCGGTGGACGGCGGCTATGTCCTCAGCGGCCGCTGGCCGTTCTCCTCCGGCAGCGACCACTGCCGCTGGGACTTCCTCGGCGCGCTCCTCGGCGACGGCAAGGGGAGGCCCGCCGGACCCATCACCGTGATGCACGTGGTCCTGCCGCGCTCCGACTACGAGATCATCGACGGCACCTGGGACGTCGTGGGACTGGCCGGCACCGGCAGCAAGGACGTCGTCGTCGACAAGGCGTTCATCCCCGAATACCGCACCATCAGGCAGGAAGTGGTCCAGGACGGCGCCGCCGCCGAGGCGATCGGGCTGACCGACACGCTGTACAAACTGCCGTTCGCCTCGATGTTCCCGCTCGGCATCACGGCCGCGGTCATCGGTATCTGCGAGGGCGCCCTCGCCGTCCACCTGGGCCAGCAGAAGGACCGGGTCGCCGTGACCGGCGTCCAGGTCCGCGACGACCCGTACGTCCTCTACGCAGCCGGGGAGGCCGCGGCCGAGATCGCCGCCTCACGGGTCCAACTCATCGACGGCATCAGCCGGTTGTACGACCAGGTCGAAGCCGGCAAACCGATCACGCTCGAAGACCGGGCCGACGTACGGCGCAACCAGGTCCGTTGCGCCTGGCGGGCCGTCTCCGCGCTGGACGAGATCTTCGCGAGGTCCGGCGGCAACGCGATCCGCCGCAACAACCCGATGCAGCGGTTCTGGCGCGACGCCCACGTCGGGCTCCAGCACATGATCCACGTGCCCGGCACCGCGTACCACGCCAACGCCCTGGCCCGGATGGGACTCGAACTGCCCGAGTCGATGCGTGCCCTGATATGAGCCGTCAGTTCCGGGACGTACTGGGCAACTTCCCCACCAGCGTGGTCGCGATCACCGCCACGGACACCGAGGACCAGCCGCACGGCATGATCGTCGGCACCTTCACCTCCGTGTCGCTGGACCCGCCCCTGGTGTCCTTCCTGGCAGACCGCTCCTCCGCGACCCTGCGGACGATCAGGGCCGCCAACCGCTTCTGCGCCAACGCGCTCGCGGGCAACCAGGAACGGCTGTCCCGACGTATGGCGACCGGCCCGGCGCGGGAGCGGTTCACGGACACGACCTGGCAGCCGTCGCCCCTGGGCAATCCCGTCCTCGACGGAATCGTCGCCTGGGTCGACTGCGCGGTGGAGCAGGTCGTCGAGATCGGAGATCACCTGTTGGTCGTCGGGCGGGTCCATGACCTGCGCGCCGAATCGCCGGGCACCCCGCTGCTGTTCTTCCGGGGCGGATACGGCGACTACCTGTCGAGCGCGGGACCGCTGCTCGACAGCCTCGTGGGCTGGCACGAGATCGGTCGGTAGACAAAAGGGAGCCGCAGATGAAGAAAGACCTCTACATCAGACTGCAACGCATATCGGCGTGGTGCGGCGTCATCCTCTTCGTGGGATTCCTCGTCGCGTTCGCCCTGGGCCATCTCACCCCGCCCATGAGCCCGACGGAAAGCCCCGAAGACGTCGTCGCCTTCCTCAAGGACCATCGCACGGGAATCCTCACCTGTGTCGCCCTCATGGTGCTGCTCGTCCCGTTCGAGTACCCGTACGTCATCGTGACGAGCATGCAACTGCGCCGGGTCGAGGGCGGCTGGGGGCTGCTGTCCATGACCCAGCTCACCACAGGCGTGGTGGCCCCGATCGGGTTCTTCTTCCCGCTCGCGATCCTCGCCGCCGCGGCCTACCGGCCGGAGAACCACTCCGTCGACGTCCTGACCGCGATGGTCGACACGTTCTGGCTCATGTTCGTGGGCAACGCCTGCATCTTCGTCCTCCAGGTCTGGTCGATCGGATACGCCGCGTTCATCGACCACACCCGGCAGAAGCCGCTCTTCCCGCGCTGGTACGGCTGGCTCAGCATCGTGCTGGGAGTGACGCTCATCCCGGGCGCCTTCGTCTTCCTCAACCAGGACGGGCCGCTCGCCTGGAACGGACTGCTCGCGAACATCATCCCCTCGGCCGCGTACGCCGTGTGGAAGATCGCCACACCGTACGTACTGCTGAAGGCGATCACCAACGAGGAGAGGGAACTGGCCGACAAGCCGGCGAACGAACCGGTGACCGTGTAGGACAGCGGCGACTGCTGTGGCCCCGCGACGGTTGTCGCGGGGCCACCGGCGTGGGTACGGACTGCTAGACGGAGAGTGCGAACCCGCCCGTCACCCGCAGGGTCTCGCCGGTGACGAAGGACGCCCTCGACGAGACCAGGTAGAGCAGCGCCTCGACGATGTCCTGCTCCCTGCCCTCCCGCTGGAGGATCTGCTCCGCGAGGACACGCTCCGCCTCCTCCGGGGACAGCTGGGCCCGCACGGTGTCCGTGAGGATCAGGCCCGGTGCGATCGCGTTGACGCGGATCCCGTCGGCGGCGAACTCGCGGGCGAAGGACACCGTCAGACCCCGTACGGCGAGCTTGGAGACGCCGTAGACGCTGCGGTTCGCGTAGGCCGCCGACGAGGAGATGTTGACGATGCTCGCACCCGGCCGTCCGCGCATGGCCTCCTGGGCCGCGAGCGAACAGATGATGGTGCCCATGACGTTGACGTCGAGCACCCGCCGTACCCTGGCCAGGCCCAGTTCGGTGAACGGCCTGTTGTAAGCGGCGTGCAGACCGGCGTTGTTGACCAGGATGTCGAGTCCGCCGTGGCGCCCGGTGATCTCGCGTACGACGGCGCCGACCTCCTCCTCGTCGGCCACGTCACAGGCGACTCCGGTCGCGCGCAGGCCCTTCGCGGTGAGTTCCGCCGCCGCCCCGGCCGCCGCCGCGCCGTCGATGTCGGCGAGCACGACATGGGCGCCCGAGGCCGACAGCGCCTCGCCGAACGCCTTGCCGAAGCCGCGGCCGCCGCCGGTGATCAGCGCCACTCTGCCGTGATGTTCCATCAGCACATCCTCACTTCGGGCCGAACCGCTGGCCCGCGTCGAGCCGCAGGCACTGACCGTTCAGCATCGGGTTGTCGACCACGGCGAGCGCGAGCTTCGCGTACTCCTCGGGGCGGCCCAGCCGCCTCGGGAACGCGGCGTCCCTCACCAGCGCCGCCCGCGTCTCGGCGGGGATCTTCTCGGTGGCGCCCGTCTCGAACAGGCTGGGCGCGATGGCGACGACACGGATGCCGAGCGAACCGAGGTCGCGGGCCATGGTGAGGCTCATCCCGGCGATCGCCGCCTTGGCCGCCGCGTAGGCGACCTGGCCGATCTGCCCCTCGAACGCCGCGATCGAGGACGTGTTGACGATGACGCCCCGCTCGCCGTCGGGCTCCTCCGGCTCGTTGCGGCTCATGTGCGCGGCTGCCAGCCGGCTGATGTTGAACGTGGCCACCGCGTTGAGGTCCAGGACCCGCCGGAAGGTCTCCAGGTCGTGCGGACCGCTCCTGCCGAGCGTGCGCCGTACGCTGCCGCCGCCCGCGGTGGTGACCGACACATGCAACCCGCCGAGGGCCTCTACGGCGGCGTCCAGCGCGCTCGCCGTCCCCTCGAAGTCCGTCACGTCGACGGGATGGAAGCGGCCGTCGAACGCCGCGGCGACCTCCGCGCCGGCCGATGTCGGACGGTCCAGTACGGCGACGTCGGCGCCGCGGGCCGCGAGGAGCTCGGCGGTGGCCCGGCCCATCCCGGAGGCGCCGCCGAACACCACGGCCTTCTTGCCCTTGATCTCCATCGGGAACCTTTCGGATCGTTCACTCAGGCGGACGCGCCGGGCCGCCGCAGGAGGGTGCACAGCCGGTCGCGGTGCACGCCGGCGTCGCCGTACAGCACGCTGTCGGCCCGGGCGCGGCGCAGGTGGAGGTGGAGGTCGTGCTCCCACGTGAAGCCGATGCCGCCGTGCAGCTGGAGCGCCCGGGCCGCGACTTCGCCGGTCGCGGACGCGACGTACGAGGCGGCGGAGCAGGCCGCCCGCTCGGTGTCGTCGGCTTCCGCGTCCGCGGCCATCGCCGCGTAGCCGGTGGCCGCCCGGGTCCCGTGCACGAGCAGCGCCATGTCGGCGCACGCGTGCTTGACGGCCTGGAACGTACCGATCGGCCGCCCGAACTGCGCGCGGGACCTGGTGTGTTCGACCGTGAGCTCCAGCATGCGCTCCATCACCCCGAGCGCGTCGGCGCACCGCAGCACCGACGCCTCGTCCAGCAGCCGCTGTATCTCGTCCGGCCCGCCGGCGAGGCGGCGCTCGTGCGAGACGCGTACGCCCTCGAAGCGGACCTCGTAGAACGAGCGGGTCAGGTCGAGGACCCGCTGGCGGCGGACCCTCACACCGGGCGCCGTCCGGTCGGCCAGGAACGACGCCGGGACCCCGTCGTGGAGTGCGGTGACGAGCAGCCAGCGGGCGCCGCCCGCGTCCTGCACGGCGGTCTTGACCCCGTCGAGGACGATCGCGTCCCCGTCGGTCCGCGCGGTGGCGTGGACGCCGTCGAGGGACCAGGGAGCGCGCGGTTCGGCGAAGGCCCAGGCGGCCCAGCCGGACCCGGAGGCGAGCTCGGGCAGCACCTCGGCCCGCAGCCCGGACGATCCCGTCGCGCGGAGCGCCCGGCCGACGAGCGCGGTCGGTGTGAACGGACCCCGCCCGAGCGCCCGCCCGATCTCCTCGGCCACGAGGGCGAGTTCCACCAGTCCCTGGTCGGCGCCGCCGTACCCCTCGGGCAGGCCCAGTCCCGGCCAGCCCAGCTCGGCCATCAGCCGCCACACCTCGGGATCGACGTCCTCGTCACGGTCGGTCCACGCCCGTACGTGCCCGATCGGGGCCCGGTCCGACAGCAGGTCGCGCGAAGCCTCGCGCAACATGCCCTGCTCTTCGCTGAGCTCGAAGTTCACCGAAACAAGGTATCCTCTTTTCTCTGTCTGGTCGAGGAATTGTGCGGTGTGACGCGGCATCTGTTGAATACTCGCTCATTTAAGTACTCTGAATTCATGGTTGATGCCGTTCTTCTCTCCGCGTGCCGCACCGCGATCGGAACCGCCCGCCGAGGAACCCTGCGGGACACCGACGCCTTCGAACTCGCCACGGTCGTCGTCCGGGAGGCCGTGCGGCGCAGTGGACTGCCCGCCGAGGCGATCGACGACGTCGTCCTCGGTGAATCCCTCGCCGGAGGCGGCGACATCGCCCGCTACGCCGCGCTGCGGGCGGGGCTGACGCACGTCCCCGGCCTGGCGCACAACCGCCACTGCGCCTCCGGCCTGGCGAGCGTGGCGACCGCCGCCGCGGGTGTGCGGGCCGGCATGGACCGGGCGGTCGTGGCGGGCGGGACCCACTCGTCCTCGACCGCGCCGCTGGCCCGACGGCGCGTCCCGGGCACCGACGAGTGGCAGGACCCCTGGATGGCGCCGACCCATGTCCCGACGCCCCGGGCGCCCAACGACGACATGGGCGTCCTCGTCGGCTGGAACACGGCCCGGCTGGCCGGCCTCACCCGCGAGGAGATGGACGGCTGGGCACTGCGCTCCCATCAGCGGGCCGTACGGGCCATCGACGAAGGCCGGTTCACCGAGGAGATCGTGCCCGTGGAGGTCACCGGCCGGGACGGAGTGACCTCGGCCTTCGCCACCGACGAGCATCCACGGCGCGACACCAGCGCGGAGAAGCTGGCCGCGTTGAAGGCGCTGCATCCCGAGATCGAGGGGTTCTCCATCACGGCGGGCAACTCCAGCGGGGTCAACGACGGCGCGGCCGCGGTCGTCGTCGCCGGTTCGGACCTGGCCGCCGCGCACGGCCTCGCACCCATCGCGACCGTACGTGCCTGGGCGAGCGTGGGAGTCGACCCCGTCGAGACGGGGCTCGCACCCGTCGCCGCGATCCGCAAGGCACTGGGCCGCGCCGGGCTCGGCATCGACGAGGTCGACCTGTTCGAGGTCAACGAGGCCTTCGCCGCGGTGGCCGTCGCCACCACCCGCGAGCTGGGCCTCGACCCGGAGCGGGTCAACCCGTTCGGCAGCGGATGCAGCCTCGGCCACCCGATCGCGACCACCGGCACCCGCATGCTCGTCACCCTCGCCCACGAGCTGCGCCGCCGGGGCGGTGGGACCGCGGTCGCGGCCATGTGCGCGGGCGGCGGCATGGGTTCGGCGATGGTCCTGACTGTGTGAACGACTGTGTGAACGACGGTGGTTGCGGGCGGAGCCGGGGTACGGGTGGAGGTCAGGCGGCGGTGGCCTCGCCGAGGTAGCGGCGCAGCAGTTCGGGACCGGCCCGGTCGGCCTCCCCGGCCCATGCGATCCGGCCGCGCCGCAGCACCAGACAGTGGTCGGCGAAGTCCAGTGCCCGGCTCGCGAACTGCTCGATCATGAGGACCGCGACACCGGCGGACCGGGCCCGTCGCAGGCTCTCGAACACCACGTCGACCATCTTCGGCGCGAGGCCCAGGGAGAGCTCGTCGGCGATCACCAGGCGCGGGTCGACCATCAGGGCCCGGGCGAGGGACAGCATCTGCTGCTCACCGCCCGACAGGGTCCCCGCCGCCTGGCGCTGCCGCTCCCGCAGCACGGGAAAGATCTCGAAGGCCCGGTCGAGAGCCTCGGCCCTCCCGCGCCGGTCGCAGGCGGTGGCCATCCGGAGGTTCTCCAGAACCGTCAGTGTGGGGAACACCCCACGGCCCTCGGGGAGATGGACGAGCCCGGCCCGGCGGATCGCGTCGGGCGGCCGCCCGGTGAGGTCCCGGCCGTCGAGCCCGAAGGTCCCGGCGGCGGCGGGCACGAGCCCCGAGAGGGTCCGGGCCAGGGTGCTCTTGCCGGCGCCGTTGGGCCCCAGCACCGCGAGCGCGCTGTCGCGCGGCACGTCGAAGGTCACCTCCCGCAGCGCCGGGGCGTTGCCGTAGCGGACGGTCAGATCGCGGACGCGGAGCAGGGGGGAGCCGGTGAGAGTCATGCGGACGCCCTTTCCTCGCCGTGTTCCGCGCCCAGATACGCGGCGCGTACGGCCGGGTCCGCCCGCACCTCCGCGGGGGACCCCTCGCTGATCTTGACGCCGAAGTCGAGGACATGGACCACGTCGCTCATCCCCAGCACCAGTTCGACATCGTGCTCGACCAGGAGCAGCGACACCCCGTGGTCGGCGACGATCCGGGTGAGCGTCGCCGCCAACTCGTCGGTCTCACGCGCGTCGAGCCCCGAGGACGGCTCGTCCAGGAGCAGCACGCCCGGATCGACGGCGAGGGCCCGCGCGATCTCCAGCAGCCGGCTCGTGCCCAACGGCAGCCCGGAGACCGGCCGATGCGCCACCCCGGTCAGCCCCAGCGCGGCGAGCAGCGAGTCCACCCGCCGCTCCTCGTCCACGGGCGGCCGACGGAAACCGCCCCCGGTGACGAGGTCGGTCCAGATCCGGTGCCGGGTGTGCCGCAGCCGGTACGCCAGCACCACGTGCTCGCGGACCGTCAGGCCCGGGAACAGCTCCGGATGCTGGAAGGTACGCGCGAGTCCGCGCCGGGCCCGAGCCTGCGCACTGGCCCGCGAGACGTCCTGCCCGTCCATCAGAACGGCTCCCGCACCAGGCGTCAGCAGCCCGGAGAGGACGGCGAACAGGGTGCTCTTGCCCGCCCCGTTGGGACCCACCAGCCCGACGACCGAGGCCGGCGGCACCGCCAGGTCGACCTCGCTCAGGGCGAGAAGGCCGCCGAAGCGGACGGTGACACCCCTGGCTTCGATGCGGGCCGGGGTCGTGACGGAGGCTGTGCTCATACGCGTTC
Source organism: Streptomyces sp. S3(2020) (assembly GCF_013044505.1). Classification (GTDB taxonomy): domain Bacteria; phylum Actinomycetota; class Actinomycetes; order Streptomycetales; family Streptomycetaceae; genus Streptomyces. The sequence continues at coordinate 9,329 of NZ_JABERD010000004.1, forward strand.
TCCCTACGGCGCTCAGACCAGTTCTCCCTGCGGCGCTCACACGAGTTCTCCCTGCGGCGTCGAAGGCTGCCCGGCGCGGTCTCTCCGCCGCTCCCGCCAACGGCCCAGGTCGCGCAGTTGCCGGGCGTGCATCGCGATGATGCCCTCGGGGTTTCGGGCGAGCATGACCGCGCCGAAGCCGAACATGATCACCGGGACCTCGGCCCAGCGTGTCGGCAGATACGTCTGGAACACGCTGGGCAGCACGGCGAACGCCACTCCGGCGACCAGCGCGCCGACGACCGGCCGTGCCCCCACGGTGACCAGGACCGCCAGCCACACCAGCCCGGTGAACGGGTTGAACGAGTCCGGCAGCGCCGACTGGTAGGCGAGGGCGAGGAAACCGCCGCCGACCGCGGCGACGAAGGTGGCGACGGCGGAGACGAGCACCTTGACCGGCACGATGCCGAGGCCCAGCGTGCGCGAGCCGGTCTCGCTGTGACGGACCGCCGTGACGGCGAGCCCCGCCGTCGAGCGGCGCAGGTTCACGACGAACAGCCCCAGTGCGGCGAACACCGCCAGTGCCAGCAGGGCGAAGGTGCGGTTGTCCAGGGCCCAGTCGGGGCGCGGCAGGTAGATGCCCTGCCCCGAGTGGTAGAAGCGGTCCCGCATGAAGACCAGGTTCTGGGCGAGGAGTCCGAAGGTCAGCGTCACCAGGGCGACGTACAGATTGCCCAGCCGGATCGTCAGCACACCGAGCACCACCCCCACGGGGACCACGCACACAGCGCTCACCAGGACCGCTGCCAGGGGCGGCCACCCGGAGTTGGTGGTGAGGTCGGCGGCGAGCAGGGCGCCGAGTCCGGCGAAAGTGATCTGGCAGAGCCAGATCATGCCGCCCTCACCCGTGACGAGGGTGCAGGACAGCAGCGCCATGGCCATCGCGACCCCGGTCGCGACCAGTCCCGTCCAGAAGTCGTCGAGGAGCAGCGGAAGGCACGCGACGACGGCAAGGGTCAGCAGCGGGGCGAGGTAGCCGGACGAAGCCGTGGCGGCCGGGGCTCCCGCCTGCTCACTGCGGACCGCGCGGTCCAGCACACCGCTCACCGGAGCGTCGCCCGCCCGTCCGCGCACCGCGTGGGCGAGGAGGAAGACGAGCATGAACAGGAACGGGACGCTGGGCACGATCTGCGCGGCCAGCGCGCTCTGCGGATCGAGGTAGCGCTGGATCACGCTGGTGACGACGCCCATGGCGAGGGCCACCGCGACGGCCGTCGCCAGGCTGCGCAGCCGTGCCGCCACGACGGCCGCGAAGGCGGCCGCCATCAGGAAGGTCATACCGTCCACCGACAGCCCGGCGGTGGGCGCGACGAGGACCCCGGCCAGCCCTGCCAGCAGCGCGCTGAACGCCCACACTCCGACCGACACCCGTGCGGCGCTCACCCCCGACAGCGCGGTGAGCGCCTCGGAGTCGACCAGGGCGCGCACCTTGAGGCCGATGTCGGTGTACCGCAGCAGCGCGGTGCCGACGATCAGGACCACGGCGAGAGCGGCGTACGTGATCAGCTGGTTCATGTCGACCACCGCCCCGAACGGCCGGTGGACCGCGACCGGTTGGGGCGCGAGGCCCGGCGCGGTGACGTTCACCAGCTGCCCGAACACCAGATTGACGAGAGGCGGCAGCGCGACCGACAGACCGATCGTGGCGACGATCTTCACCAGGGGTGAGCGCAGTCGCAGATGCCGGAAGAGCACCGCGTGGAGCAGGACGCCCAGGGCCGGGCCGAACAGTCCGATCGCGACCGGCGCGGCCAGTGGCAGCGGCCAGCCCTGCTCGACGTACAGGAAGTAGTAGAAGCGGGCCACGGTGAACGCCATGGCCCCGAAGGCGAAGTTGAAGACGCCGGACGACACATGGGTGACGACCAGCGATGCCGCGGCGATGGCGTAGACGGCCCCGAGAGCGAGACCGGCGACAACGTAGGAGAGCAACGACGGCCTCCTGGAAGGGCGTGCTGGGGACAGCAACGGGTACGGATTAAAGTGCGCTCATATAGGGTCCGCGTCAACCCTTAGGAGGCATTTCGCCGCACGATCCGATGACAAAGGATACTTAATATGCTCCACTGTGCCTCGCGTACCACCTGTCGGGACCGTCGGGAGACGGGCCGAGGACGGAGGAGAGCACATGAGAAGAGCCGGTGCCATCGCCACCTGGACCAGCGCCGCCGCCCTGCTGCTCGCCGCTTGCGGCAGCGGTGGCTCCGCGGGGGCGGACAACACGGACGGACCGGTCAGGATCGGTGTCCTGACCGCACTGAGCGGTGCCGCCGCCGCGCACTACGCCGACACCGAGAGCGGCGTGAAGGCCCGCCTCGCGGCCTACGAGGCGGCGGGCGGGAAGTGCGCCTCGCGAGGCTTCGACGTGATCATGGGCGACGACCAGTCCACACCGCAGGGCGCGCTCACCGCGGCCCAGCGCCTGGTGCAGCAGAAGCACGTGTACGCGGTGCTCCCGGTGAGCACGTACTTCTACGGCGCCGGACAGTACGCGGGTACCCGGGCGGGCGGAACCCCCTTCCTCGGAGGCGCCTTCGACGGCGGCGAGCAGTGGTTCGACCCGAAGTACGACAACCTCTTCCCGGCGATGTCCGGCACCGACTACGACCGGGCGGCCACGACACTCGGCGTGTACTGGAAGAAGCTCGGCGGGACCAAGGTCGCCGTGGTCGCCTACAACACCCCCAGTTCCGCGAAGGCCGCGGAGGGAGCGGCACTGTCCGCCGAACACGCGGGACTGGGGCGCGGCTACGTCAACGAGCGCATCCCGTTCGGGAGCAGTGACGTCGGAGCCATCGTCCTGGGCATCAAGAAGTCCGGCGCCGACGTGCTCTACGCCCCGGTGATCCCCGAGACCGGCTTCGCGCTCGCCACCGGTCTGCGCCGGGCCGGGGTGGAGATGAAGTCGATCCTGCTGGCCACCGGTTACGGGGCCGACCTGCTCAAGTCGCCGCCGACGCTGAAGGTCGCGCAGGGCGTGGGCTTCATGACGTCGTACGCGCCGGTGGAGACGGACACCGCGGCCACCCGGGCGTGGTCCGCGGCGCTCAAGAAGTACGGCGGTTCGGCCTCCGGTATCCCGTCCTTCTCCCAGGCGGTCGGCTGGATCAGCGCGGACCTGCTGCTGCACGGACTGGAGAAGGCCGGCTGCACCGCGAGCCAGGAGGAGCTGATGTCCGCGCTGCGCGCCGACCGGACCTGGACGGCCGGGGGCCTGTTTCCGAAGCCCGCCGACTTCGCGGACAAGGGCTCCTATTCGGTCGGCGGCCCCGGTGACTGCACGTTCGTCTCGCTCCTGGAGGGCGAGAAGTTCGTGCCGGACCCGGCGGGCGCCCCGGCCTGCGGAGAGCGGATCCCCGGTGTGAAGGTCGCCGTCGAGTAGCGGCCGGGCGGCCCGCTCCTCAGCGTGCCGCCCAGCTCACGGTCTTGGTCTGGAGGTACTCCTCCAGCCCGAACTCGCCCCACTCCCGGCCGAGCCCGCTCTGCTTGTACCCGCCGAACGCGGCCCGCGGGTTCACCCCGGCGCTGCCGCCGTTGATCGCGACACCGCCGGCCCGGATCCGCGACGCCATCTCGTACGCGGCCAGGGTGTCGGCGCTCCAGACGGCACCGGCGAGGCCGTAGGGGCTGTCGTTCGCGATGCGCACCGCCTCCTCGTCGGTGCGGAACGGGATGACGACACCGACCGGTCCGAAGAACTCCGTGCGCGCGACGGTCATGGTGTTGTCGACGTCGGCGAAGAGCGTGGGTTCCACGAAGTAGCCCCGGTCCAGACCCGCCGGGCGCCCGCCCCCGTGGACCAGACGTGCCCCCTCCTTCTCGCCGACCCGGATCAGTTTCTCGACCTTGTCCCGCTGGGCCTCGCTGATCAACGGGCCCATGGTGGTGGCCGGGTCGGCCGGATCGCCGACCCTGACCTCGGCGAGGGCCGCGCTCAGCCGGTCGACCAGTTCGTCGTGGACCGACTCGTGCACCAGCGTCCGGGTCAGCAGGGAACAGCCCTGACCGGCGTGTGTGGTGATGCCGGAGAGCGCCGAGCGGACAGCGCCGTCGAGGTCGCCGTCGGCGCGGACGATGTTCGCCGACTTGCCGCCGAGTTCGAGGACGACCTTCTTCAGGGAGGCCGCGGCCTGGGCGTAGACCGTCCGCCCGACCGTGTCCGAGCCGGTGAAGCTGACGAGGTCGACCATCGGGTGGGTGGTGAGTTCACGGCCGGCCTCGATGTCACCGGTCACGATGTTGAGCACACCCGGCGGCAGTCCGGCGGCGTCGGCGAAGTCGCCGATCAGGAGGGACTCCAGGGGAGTGCTCGGCGCCGGCTTCAGTACGGCGGTGCACCCTGCCGCGAGGGCCGGGATCACCTTCATCATGCTGAGGAAGAAGGGGAAGTTGTAGGCGGAGATCAGGGCGCACACACCGAACGCCTCGCGGCGCAGCACTCCCTGGGAGATGCCGATGCCCGGCGCGATCGTCGGTTCCATGGGCCGTTCCCAGTCGAAGGCCGGCATCACCCGCTCGGCCATGTCGCGCAGATGCGTCACCGGGACCCGGGTCTGGAGGGTTTCGGCCAGCGCCCGGATCGAGCCCGCCTCGGCCATGTTGACCGCCACGAGGTCGGGCAGCCGGCGCTCCATCTCCTGCGCCATGCGCAGCAGTACGGCAGCCCGTTCCGCGGGCTTCATCCGAGGCCACGGGCCTTCGTCGAAGGCGCGCCGGGCGGCCTCGACGGCCGCACGCACATCCGCCGGTGACGAGCCCGGGACTTCGGCCACCGTCTCCTCGGTCGCCGGATTGCGCACGAGTACCGGGGTGTCCGACCGGCCCGGGGTCCGGCGTCCGTCGATGTAGAGCTGCGAAGAGAACGAGTACGCCGTTGTCATCTGCCGTCTCCTGATCGCCTACAGCGTGTTTATTTGAGTGTACTCAATTAAGTCCCTCCGGGAAGGTGCGGTGAGACGTCAGCTTTATGTCAGCGGACCGTCAGCCTTTGGAGCTGCGTTGATCCACTATTCCGTATGCTGAATCATTGACTAGACCGATCGGTACAGCTAACTTCGGCCTCATCCGCGGGGTGGGTTCTGGCACGAACGACGAGGTTCGAAAGAGGTACCGCCTGTGTTCAAGGAATTTGTCGTGTCCGGCGATTCGCACATCATCGAGCCGGTCGATCTCTTCAAGACCCGCTTGCCCAAGCAGCTTCGCGAGCGGGCACTGTGGGAAGAGGAGTTCACCCTGGACGAGCCGATCGTTCCGGGCGGCCACACCGAGTTCAAGAAGCTCCACACCATCGGGTTCGACGGCTGGACCATCTCCAAGTACCGCCAGATCGGCGGGGAGACCCCGGACGGCGACCCGGAGCACATCATCCGGGACATGAACCTCGACGGCGTCGACGCCTCGGTCATGTTCCCCAACCTCTCGCTGTTCGTCCTGTTCACCGACGACCACGAGCTGTCCATGGCCCACGCCCGGGTGTGGAACGACTACCTCGTCGAGCGCTACCTGCCCTACAAGGACCGGCTGCGCCCGACGGCGGCGATCCCGCTCACGGACGTCCCCGAGGCCGTGGCCGAGATCGAGCGCTGTGCGCGCATGGGGCTCGGGGCGATCCTGCTGCCGGAGATCCCGCCGCTGCCCTACTACGCGCGGGAGTACGACCCGGTCTGGGCGGCGGCCCAGGCACACGGGCTGCCGGTGTTCATCCATGTGGCCACCGGCGGAGTGAAGGTCAAGGAGGAGGTGTCCGGGACGGCGCAGACGGTCCGGGGCCTGATGACGGCCATGAACATGGGCAAGGGCAACCTGACCGACGACATGGTGGCGGGCCGGACCATGGGCAGCGCGGTCGGCTCGGCCGTGGCCGGACCGCAGGGCATCATCGCCAGCCTCGTCGGCGGCGGCGTCTGCGAACGCTTCCCGGACCTGCACTTCAACCTGATCGAGTACACGGCGGGCTGGCTGGTCTCCTTCATGGGCTACATGGACAAGGCCTGGAAGACCGGCACGGGTCAGGACCCGGACTGGTGGCTCGGCTTCTGGGACGACAACCGCGGGCCGAGGGAGCAGCCCTCCATGGGGCGGCTGTTCGCCATCAACGACCAGTGGCCCTATCCGCTCAAGCCCACCGAGTACGTCCGCCGCCAGATCCACGTCCAGTTCGCGGACGACCCGACCGCCGTCAAGGCCCGCCACATCACCGGACTGTCGACGGTCATGTGGGGCAACGACTACCCGCACGCCGAGGGCACCTTCCGCAGCAGCGCGGAATGTATCGCCGAGAACTTCGAGGGCGTTCCCGACGAGGACCGCGCGGCCATCCTGGGTGGCACGCTCGCCGACGTCGTGCACTTCGACAAGAGCAGGAAACTGGCGCCGCTTCCGCAGGACGCCTGAGCCGCGGCGGAGGCCGGCCCCGGGGTGCGGGGCCGGCCTCTCAGCCCTCGTCCGCGACGGAGCCGATGAGCCCGAGGGCGGCCAGGCCGTAGGCGGCCCGGCGCCGGGGGCTCACCAGGAAGCTCGGGGGCGCGAAGTAGCCGACGTCACGGGGCAGGGACCCGGCACGCCGGGCGAGGGTGTCCTTGGCGTCGGCGGTCGTCCCGCACACGGCGATCTCGTCGACCATCTCGTCGGTCACCGCCCGCGCCATCGCGTCGGTGTCGCCCGCCCGGAACGCCGCGCGCAGCCGGGCGACGGGTTCCCCCCAGCCGTGGCGCGCCACATAGGGGTCGTACGTCTTGACCGTGAGGTAGAAGGCGATCATCCGCCGGGCGTCGGCGACCGCGCGCTCGGGAGCGGCGTCGTCGACCGCCGTGATGATCCAGCCGTGCTCGACCGGACGTGGCCCGCCGTCGTGGTCGCCGTCGCCCTCGTGGCCGCGGTCGACGGAGGGCCGTACCACCTCGTTCCACCAGGTGTCGGTGAACAGGCCGTGCCCGACGACCCCGTCGGCGACCCGGCCCGCGGTCGTGGCCATCCGGGTGTTGAACGCAGCCAGCAGGACGGGGATGTCGAGCCGGCCGAGCACCGGGGCGCGCACGTCGGCGTCGAGCGAGTGGAACTCGCCCGAGTGGCGGACGCGTTCACCGTTCTCCGCGTGCAGCCAGGCCCGTACGGCGCCGACGGTCTCGGTGATCCGCTCCACGGGGCGGTCCGGGGGCACGCCCAGCCAGTCCCGGTTGATCCGGAACGCCGCGCTGCCCAGCCCGAGGAACAGCCGGCCCGGGGCCTGGGCGTGCAGATGGCGCAGGGCGGTCGCGTGGGCGTAGGGGGTGCGGGCGAAGGCGTAGGCGATGGCGGGGCCGGCCAGGGCGTGTTCGGTGTTCGCCACGATGTCGGCCACGGTGAGATAAGCGTCGTGGTCGGCGAACTCCCCGGCGCAGAACGCGCTCACCCCGGCCCGCTCGGCCTCCCGTCCGACGTCCCGCCCCGGCCATGGCATGCCGAACCGCATGAGAGCCTCCCGCTGGTCACCCTGAAAACCTTAATAAAGGACACTTATTTAGGGGAGGGTAGGGGAGCGTCAGCGCAGTGTCCACTGCCCCCGGGGCACCGCGGAGCGGTCCACCTCGGCCTTCCCGATCGGATTGCCGATCTGGGTGTACGACAGCCCGGTGCGCAGCGCCTGGGTGCGCGTCGCGTCGAGCGACTCCCAGATCGCCCGCACGGTGCCCTGGATCGCGGCGGGCGGTTTCGCGGCGATGATCCGCGCGATCTCGTCGGCCCGCTCCCAGAGCCGATCACGCGGGAGCACCTCGCTGACCAGGCCGATCTGCAGGGCGCGGGCTGCGGAGACCCGCTCGTCGAGGCCGAGCAGGGCGATGCGCAGCGCCTCGCCGAGCGGGATGCGCCGGGCGAGCCCGATGGGCTCCAGGGCCGCGGTGAGTCCGTAGCTGACATGCGGATCGAAGAAGGTGGCGTCCTCCGAACAGATCAGGATGTCGGCCTCGTTGAGCCAGTAGAAGGCGCCGCCGGCGGCCATGCCGTGCACCGCGCACACCAGGGGCTTCCACACCTGGTTGAGCTTGGGCGAGAGGAACTCGCCGGGGTCGGTCCGCGACCAGACGTTGGGGTGGCGGTCGATGCCCTCCTTCACGTCCATCCCCGTGCAGAAGGCCCGGTCGCCCGCGCCGCGCAGCACGACGACCCGCACGTCGTCGTCGGTCTTGACGGTGTGCCAGAGGGCGCTGAACTCCTCCAGCATCCGCTGGTTGAAGCCGTTCATGGCCTCGGGGCGGTTGAGGGTGACCGTGGCGACATGGTCGGTCACCTCGAAGGTGACGGTCTCGAGTTCCATCGGGAAGCTCCGTTCTCGACGCGATCAAGTTAAGTAGTATACTCTTCTCTGGTTACTCGGTACTCGGAATCGGTGCCATGAGAGCCGCGGAGGACACTGCGATGAGGCCACGCGTGGGGCAGATGCTCAGCAGTACGGTCGACACGACGGCGGTGATCGTCGTGCGGTGCCCGGACGGCGACCTGGAGATCACGTGCGGCGGGGCGGCCATGGCCGAGGGCAACGTGCCCGGGCCCACCGGCACGCCCGACCCCGGCCTGATGGGCGGGGCGCTGCTCGGCAAGCGGTACGCCGACGAGGATCTCGGCGTCGAGCTCCTGTGCACGAAACCCGGGCCGGGCACGCTGGCGGCCAACGGCGTCCCCCTGCCCGTGAAGAGCGCCAAGCCGCTCCCCGCCTCGGACTGAAGGACGGGCGGCCGGTGAACATATCGATGCTGTCGGACATGGCCGCCGAGGGATTCGGCGACCGGGTCGTCATCGGGCGTACGGACGACGGGCTGAGCGCTCGCCGACTGCGTGAACTGGCCGCGGGCGGGGCTCGCCTGGTCACTGACGCCGCCGCCGACGCCCTCGTGTACCTCGCGGTGAACGGCCCCGCGCTCCCGGTCGCGCTGTTCGCCGCGGCCCGCGCCGGAGTGCCGCTGATCCCGGTCAACTACCGCCTCGGTGACACGCAACTCGACGCGCTGCTCGCGAACCACCCCCGCGCCCTCGGCATCGCCGACACCGAACACGGCGAGGCCCTGCGCCGTGCCGGACTGCCGGTGCTCAGCCCCGCCGAATGGCTGGCGCGCGCGGCCGGGCACCCGACCGACGGCGACCCGGTGCCCTCCGACGCGCCCGCCGTCCTGATCTACACCAGCGGGACGACGTCAGCGCCCAAAGGCGTGGTCCTGCGCCACCAGAACCTGGTGTCGTACGTGCTCGGCACGGTGGAGTTCGCCGGAGCGGGCCCCGACGAGGCGGCCCTGGTGAGCGTGCCGCCCTACCACATCGCCGCCGTCTCCAACGTGCTGACGAACCTGTACGCGGGGCGCCGCTCACTGACACTGGAGCAGTTCACCCCGGAGGGCTGGCTCGGTCTCGTACGCGAGGAGCGCGTCACCCACGCGATGGTCGTGCCCACGATGCTGGCCCGCCTCATGGACACCGACGGCCCGGACCGCTCCGCACCCTCGCTGCGAGCGCTCGCCTACGGCGGGGCCCGCATGCCGGTGCGGGTCATCGAGACGGCCCTCGGCGCGTGGCCGCACGTCGACTTCGTCAACGCCTACGGACTCACCGAGACCTCGTCCACGATCACCGTCCTGGGGCCGGAGGAACACCGGACGGCCGTGGCGAGCGACGATCCCGTGGTGCGGGCCCGGCTGGGCTCGGCCGGACTGCCCCTGCCGGGTGTCGAACTGGAGGTCCGTGAGGTGTCCGGCGAGGTCCTCGCGGCCGGCGGGACCGGTCAGATCTGGGTGCGCGGGGAGCAGGTGTCGGGCGAGTACGCCGGACAGGGCTCCGTCGTCGACGAGCGGGGCTTCTTCCCCACCCGCGACCAGGGGCACCTCGACGCCGACGGCTATCTCCACATCGAGGGCCGGTCCGACGACACGATCATCCGCGGCGCCGAGAACATCGCGCCGGCCGAGATCGAGGACGTCCTGCTCGGCCACCCGGACGTGCTCGACGCGGTCGTCGTGGGCGTCCCGGACGAGGAGTGGGGGCAGCGGATCGAGGCGGTGGTCGTGCTGCGCGACGGTGTGACGGCCGACGTGGACGCCCTGCGCGCACAGGTACGCGGCACGCTGCGCGGCTCGAAGACACCGGACCGCATCACCCACTGGCGGGAACTGCCCCGGACCCCGACCGGGAAGCTCGTCCGCCGCGACATCGTCAAGGCACTGACCGTCGAACACGGCCGGGTCGCCGGCCGGCAGGGATGAGGGCATGAGCGCCATCACGAACACCGCCGACCCGACCGCGGAGCTGACCGAGCGCACAGCCGCCGTGCTGCGGGGCTGGGCCCCCGATGCCACGGTGGAGTCGGTCGAGCCGCTCACCGGCGGCACGTCGAGCCTGACGTACGTGGCCACGCTGGCGGGTGTGCCGGCCGGGTCCGAGCGGATCGTCCTCAAGACGGCCCCGCCCGGCCTGGAACCGGTCCGCAACCGGGACGTCCTGCGGCAGGCGCGGATCATGCAGGTGCTGGCGGGCGTGCCGGGCGTACGGGTGCCGAGAGTGCTGTTCTGCGACAAGGGGGCCCCGACGGCCCGTCAGCCCTTCGTCGCGATGGAGCTGGTGGCCGGCGACTGCACGGAGCCGGTACTCGTACCCCGGGGGACCGTTCCCGCCGGGCAGGTGCGCGAGCGGGCCCTGGACGCGGTCCGGATGCTCGCCCGTCTGCACCGGGCGAACCCGAAACGCACTCCCCTGGCGGTGGAGCCCGTGGTCACGCCGGGCGCCGAGATCGACCGCTGGACGAGGGCGTTCACGACCGTCCCCGACGACCTGCGCACCGGTTACCGGGCCGTCGCGGACCGGCTGCACGCCACGAAGCCCGCGGCGATGATGCCGGTGTTCACCCACGGCGACTACCGGCTCGGCAACACGCTGTGCGAAGGCGGCTCGGTCACCTCGATCATCGACTGGGAGATCTGGGCGCTCGGCGACCCTCGTTCCGATCTGACCTGGCTGACCTTCTTCACCGACGAGGCCCGGCACCCGGCGTCACCCTCCGACGAGCCGACCGGGATGCCGGGCAAGGCCGAACTGATCGACGCCTACCAGGAGATCAGGGGCGAGGCGCTGCCCGACCTGACCTGGTTCGAGGCACTGACCAAGTACAAGGAGTCCGCCGCGACCGCCCTGCTCATCAAACGCGCCCGGAAGTCGGGGGAGTTGAAGGACATGCACCGGCGCATGCTGCCCGCGCTGCCGGTGCTGCTGGAGGAGGCGACGGAACTCCTTGGAAAGGGCTGAGGTCGACGCGCCCCGAAGGGGCGCGGGGAACTGCGCGACCAGCCACGACGGCGCCGCAGACGAAGCACTCAGTACAGCCCGCCGTCCACCCTGATCAGCGACCCGGTCGTGTAACTGGACGCATCACTCGCCAGGTACAACGCCGTACTGATGATCTCCTCCGGCCGCCCCGGCCGACCCACCGCACTCCGCGTAGTCTGCCGCTTCTCCTCCGGCCAAGCCTTGGAAATGTCCGTCAGAAACGGCCCGGCCGAGATCGTGTTGACCCGCACCGTCGGCCCATACTCCAGAGCGAACACCGTGGTCAGCGTATTGAGCGCAGCCTTCGCACCGGCATACGGCCCGAACCGCGGCTGCGGAAACAGCGCACCCGACGACGAGACGTTGATGATCGAGCCCCCGTCCCCCGAGGCCATCCGCTCCCCGATCAGCGAGGCAAGCCGGAAGGGGCCCTTGAAGTTGACCCCGATCACCTTGTCGAAGAGCTCCTCGCCGGTCTGAGCAGACGAGGGCGCCACCGGCGACATCCCCGCGTTGTTGACGAGGACGTCGACCCTGCCGAACTCCTCATAGGCGGTGTCGGCGAGCCGGCCGAGGTCGTCCCAGTGACCCACATGCGCGGCAACCGGGAGGGCACGCTGGCCCAGGCCGCGGACCTCGGCCGCCAGCGTCGCGCACGCCTCCAGCTTGCGGCTGGCGATGACCACGTCGGCACCCGCCGTGGCGAAGGCCCGCACCATCTCCCGGCCCAGGCCCCGGCTGCCACCGGTGACCAGCGCGACCTTGCCGGAAAGGTCGAACAGGTCGGCCGGAGCGATGGATTTGTCGTCGCGCCCGTTTGTCACGCGTCCACCCGCCCCGCCAGGCTGTCGTCCTCGATGATGTGCGCGTACCGCTTGCGGGCCGCCTCCAGCTTCGGCGGGAGGTGCTCGCTGGGGAACAACCCTTCCGCGGGCCGGTAGTTCCTCAGCAGCTGCTTGGCGATCGTGGTGCGGTGCACCTCGGTCGGCCCGTCCGCGAGGGCGAGGTTGGGCGCGGCCATCCACCACTTGGCGAGCGGGAGTTCACCGGTCGTGCCGAGCGAGCCGTGCAGATGGACCGCCCGCTGGATGATGTCGTGCAGCACCTTGGCCGTCTGGACCTTGCACATGGCGATCTGGGTACGGGCGGCGCCGTGCGGCTGTGTGTCGATGATCCAGGCCGTGTGGAGGACGAGCAGCCGGAACTGCTGCAACGCCACCCAGGAGTCGGCGATGAACTGCTGCACCGCCTGCTTGTCGGCCAGCAGGGTCCCCTGTGTACGGCGGGACAGCGCCCGCTCGCACATCATGTCGAAGGCGCGGGCGCACTTGCCCACCGTGCGCATGGCGTGGTGCACACGGCCGCCGCCGAGCCGGGCCTGGGCGACCTCGAAGCCCTCACCGGGACCGCCGAGCATGGCGTCGAGCGGCACCCGGACCTGGTGGTAGCGGAGGTAGGCGTGGATCCCCTCGTCGAGGTTCTCGCGCTCGTCCATCGTGCCGACGTTGCGCTTGATCTCGATGCCGGGTGTCTCGGCCGGGACGATGAACATCGACATGCGCCGATGCGGCGGCGCGTCGGGATCCGTGACGGCCATGACGATCAGGAAGGCCGCGTACCGGGCGTTGGAGGAGAACCACTTCTCCCCGTCGATCACCCACTCGTCGCCGTCCCGCCGGGCGCGGGTCACGAACTCCTTGGGATCGGCGCCCGCCTGCGGCTCGGTCATCGAGAAGGTGGAGACGATCTCCCCGTCCAACAGGGGCCGCAGGTACCGCGCCTTCTGCTCGTCCGTGCCGAACATGGCCAGGATCTCGGCGTTCCCGGTGTCGGGTGCGGCGGTGCCGAACACCGTCGGGGCCCAGTAGGAGCGGCCGAGGATCTCGTTGAGGAGGGCGAGCCGCACCTGCCCGTAGCCGGGGCCGTCCAGTTCGGGGCCGAGATGGCAGGCCCACAGGCCCTGCTCGCGGACCTGTTTCTGGAGCGGCCTCAGGATCGCGCGGGCCTTCTCGTTGCGGGTGTCGTACGGGTCGCCGCCGTGCGGGAAGAGGAGGTCGAGCGGCTCGACCTCCTCACGCACGAAGGCCGCCGCCCAGTCGAGCTTGGCCTGGAAGTCAGGGTCGATCGTGAAATCCAGCATGCCGAAAACAGTATACTTATTGTTGCCCTCGGTCCATACTCTGAGGCAGACTCGGCGCATTGGGTATGCGCAATTGCGATATGAGCCGCGGAGGAGTTGGTCTGATGCAGAGGCCGATGGAGGGCGTGCGGGTGCTTGAGGTCGCCCAGTTCACCTTCGTCCCGGCGGCCGGTGCCGTGCTCGCCGACTGGGGTGCCGACGTGATCAAGATCGAGCACGCCGAACGGGGCGACGCCCAGCGCGGGCTGGTCCGGGTGCTCGGGTACGAGGCCGCCAGCAAGGGATCGTCGTTCTTCCCGATCATGGAGGGCCCCAACCGCGGTAAGCGCAGTGTCGGCCTCGCCCTGGAGAAGCCCTCGGCCCGCCCCGTGCTGGAGGAACTCATCCGCGACAGCGATGTGTTCCTCACGAACTTCCTGACGGAGGCGCGCGCGAAGCTGCGGATCGAGCTGGAGGACGTCCGGGCGATCAACCCCGACATCATCTACGTCCGCGGCAGCGGCTTCGGTGTCCGGGGCGAGGAGGCGGGCAAAGGCGGGTACGACAGCACCGCCTTCTGGGCACGCGGTGGCAGCGCCGCCGGCGTCACCCCGGCCGGCGCGGACCGGATGACCCGCATGCCGGCCGGCGCCTACGGCGACTCGATGGGCGGCATGACCATCGCGGGAGGAATCGCCGCCGCGCTCTACTCCCGCGCCACGACCGGTGAGCCGTCCGTCGTGGACGTGTCGCTGGTCGGGGTCGGCGCCTGGGCGACACAGTTCACGGTCAACCTGGCACTGATGACCGGCGGCCCGCTCCCGGTCAACACCCCGCCCCGGCACGGCTCCGCCACCAACCCGCTGATCGGCGCCTACCGCACCTCGGACGAACGCTGGATCGAGCTGTCGATGCTGCAACCCGGCCGCTACTGGGCGGAGTTCTGCAAGCTCGCCGGTCGGGACGAACTCGGCACCGACGAACGCTTCGACAGCACCGAGAAGCTGATGGCCAACGCCGCCGAGGCCGCCGGCATCGTCGCCGACCTCATCGCCTCCCGCCCCTACGCGGAGTGGGTCGAGATCCTCGCCCGGGGCGACGGTCAGTGGGCGGCCGTCCAGAACGCCTGGGAGGTCGGCCAGGACCCCGCCCTGCGCGCCAACGGTCTCATCGCCCCCGTCGTCGACGCCGACGGCGTCGACCGCGAACTGGTCGCCAATCCCGTCCAGTTCGACGAGACCCCGGCCGACCTCACCCGGGCGCCCCAGTTCGCGGAGCACACCGACGAGGTACTGCGCTCCCTCGGCCTGAGCGACGAGGAGCTCATCGCGCTCAAGATCGACGGCGCGGCGACCTGACCGACGTACGAGCAAGGAGCCGTGATGAGTACGACGCTCGAACCCGAGGGGACCCACGAGGGTCTGCCCGCCTACCACTTCGACAACCGGCTCGGCGGCCCGGTCCTCAGCCACCAGGAGCGCTGGGACACGATGGCCGGCGCCCACTCCGGTTTCCGCAGCACCATCGCCCGCGGCTACTGGGTGGTCACGGACGGCCCGGAGGTGCAGAAGGCACTTCAGGACTGGCGGACGTTCTCCAACAAGTCCGTGACGGCACTGGAACCCGACCCGAAGTTCCTCTGGATCCCCGAGATGCTGGACCCGCCCACCCACAGCGTGTGGCGACGCCTGCTCGGCCGGTACTTCTCCCCGGGCAGCGTCGCCGCCCGGGAGCCCGAGGTCCGGCAGGTCGCGGGGGAGATGATCGACGGGCTGAAGGGCCGTGAAGGCGCCGACGTGCTCGACGAGTTCGCACGCCGCTTCCCCACCCTGATCTTCATGCGGCTGATGGGCCTGCCGGAGGAGGACCTGCCCGTCTTCCTCGCGTGGACCCACGAGTTGCTGCACCTTTCCCATAGCGAGGACCCGGACGGCGCCCGGCAGATGACCGCCATGCGCGAGGTGTCGGCCTACTTCGAGGAACAGATCGCCCTGCGCCGCAGGACGCCGCGCGACGACCTGCTCTCCCACGCCATGGCCTGGCGGATCGACGGCGAACCCATCGACGACCGGGACATGCACGCCTTCTGCGTCCTGATGTTCCAGGCCGGCTTCGACACCGTCCCGATCTCCATCGGCTGGGCGCTCTACCACTTCGCCACACACCCCGGGCAGCGGGCGGAGATCCTCGCCGACCCCTCCCTCATCCCCACCGGGGTCGAGGAGATCCTCCGCGTCTACTCGTTCGTCGTACCGGCACGCAAGGCGACCAAGGACGTAGAGATCGGCGGCTGCCCCGTCAAGGCCGGGGAGATGGTGATGCTCCCGCTGGCCGTCACCAACCGCGACCCCGGCAGGTACGACAGGCCGCTGGAGGTGGACCTGCACCGCGAGGCCACCAACCACATCGCCTTCGGCTCAGGACCGCACCGCTGTCTCGGCTCCCACCTGGCCCGGCTCGAACTCAACGTGGCGGTCGAGGAATGGCACCGGCGGATACCCGAGTACCGGATCACCCCGGGCCAGGAGCTGTGGCAGCACGGCAACATGTACGGCATCAAGTCGCTGCGTCTGGAGTGGTGACCGGTCATGACCGCTCCCCTCGACGCGACGGATCTGTACCACACCGGGATCGTGGTCCCGGACATCGAGATCTGGAAGTCCCGGATGACCGAGGTCGCGGGCCACCGGTGGACCGAGACCCTGTCCGCGCGATTGCCGGTCCGGCTGGCGGACGGCGACCGGACCCTGGACCTGCGCTACACGTACTCGCTGGACGCCCCGCACATCGAACTCGTGGAGGAGATCCCCGGCACACCGTGGACCGCGACCGCACACCTCGCGACCCACCACCTCGGCTACTTCTGCGACGACCTCACGACGACGTCGAAACGGCTGAGCGAGTCGGGCTTCGCCCTGGAGGCCTGCGCGCTGATCGACGGCGCCCCGTCGGTCTTCGCCTACCACCTCGCCCCGTCCGGCGTCCGGATCGAGATCGTGGACCGCGCGAGGATCCCCGACCTAGCCGCCTATCTGAGGGCGAAGGCGTCGCCGTGACCGTGATGTTCACCGAGGAACACGAAGAACTCCGCGCCACCCTGCGCCGCTTCCTCTCGGACAAGGCGCCCAGCGAGGCGGTGCGCCGGTCGATGGAGTCCGAGGAGGGACACGACCCGCGCGTCTGGCGGCAGATGGCGGACCAACTCGGCCTGCACGGACTGGCGGTGCCACAGGAGTACGGCGGATTCGGCGGCGGCCCCGTCGAGTTGGGCATCGTCCTGGAGGAGCTGGGCCGGGCCCTGCTGCCCTCGCCGTACTTCGCCACCGTGGCCCTCGCCGCACAGGCCCTCGCGGTGTCCGGCGACGACACCGCGAAGGCCCGCTGGCTCCCGTCGATCGCCGACGGCACCCTGACCGGCACGCTCGCGCTCACCGAGGAGAGCGGCTCCTGGGACGTCGGGGACGTGGCGACCGAAGCCGTCCGCGGCGACGCGGACTGGCGGGTGTCGGGCACGAAGATGTTCGTCGTCGACGGTCACACCGCCGACCTGCTCCTCGTCGTGGCCCGCGCCGACACCGGACCCGCGCTGTTCGCCGTCGACGGCGGGGCGGCCGGCGTGACCCGCAGCCGCCTGGAGACGCTCGACCCCACACGACGACTGGCGCGCGTCGACCTCGACGGGGCTCCGGCGCTGCGCGTCGGCCCCGAGGACGCCGGAGCGTATCTGCGTACGGTCCTCGACCTGGCGATCGTGGCGCTGGCGACGGAACAGGTCGGCGGGGCACAGGCCTGTCTGGACGCGGCCGTGGCGTACGCGAAGGCGCGGGTGCAGTTCGGCCGGCCCATCGGGTCGTTCCAGGCGGTCAAGCACAAGTGCGCCGACACTCTCCTGAAGGTCGAGGCCGCCCGGTCGGCGGCCCACCACGCGATGTCCGCGGCGCACGAGAGGGCGGGCGAACTGCCCGTGGCCGCCGCCCTCGCCGCCGCGTACTGCGCGGACGCCTTCACCCACGCGGCCAAGGAGAACATCCAGATCCACGGCGGCCTCGGCTGCACATGGGAGCACGACGCGCACCTCTACCTCAGGCGCGCGAAGTCGTCCGAGCAGCTCCTCGGGAGCCCGGCGAC
Source organism: Streptomyces sp. S3(2020) (assembly GCF_013044505.1). Taxonomy (GTDB): domain Bacteria; phylum Actinomycetota; class Actinomycetes; order Streptomycetales; family Streptomycetaceae; genus Streptomyces. The sequence goes on from NZ_JABERD010000004.1 coordinate 26,898, forward strand.
CCACCGGGGACGGCTCGCCGACCTGGTCGGAATCTCCGCATCCACGGCGACGAAGGGCTGAGCACGTGGGAATTCGCGACCGCCTGTCGCGGCTGCTCGCCGAAGCCGCCGCCGACGCCGAGGCGATCGAGCACGAGGGGGACTGGTGGACCTGGGGGCAGGTCCAGCGGACCGCCCGGCAGATCACCGAGGCGCTGGACGCGGCGGGCCTGAAGGCCGGCGCCCGCGTCGGCGTCGTCCTGGAGAACCGGCCGGAGCACGTGGCCGCGGTAGCCGCCGTGATCGCCTCCGGACGCTGCCTGGTGATGCTGAGCCCGCTGCAACCCGCGGCTCGGCTCGCGGCCGACATCGCCGCATGTGAGCTGCCCGTCGTCGTCTCCGGAGCCGAACCCCTGGCCCGCGACGGTGTGGCGCGAGCGGCCACCGCGCACGGCGCGGCCCTGGAGCTGGGCGTCGACGGCACGCTGCGACCCGCGGGCGGCACGGCACCCGCAGCGGCCCCGGCCGACCCCGGCGTCGCTCTGGAGATGCTCACCTCCGGCACCACCGGCCCCCCCAAACGCGTCCACCTGAGCATCGGCCAGCTCGACCAGGCTCTCGTCTCCGGCGGCCAGAGCCCGAAGGCGGAGCGGCTGCTGTCACGGTCGGCGGCTCTCGTGGCCGCACCCCTCGTGCACATCGGCGGCCTGTGGCGGGCGCTCGCCTGTCTGGCCACCGGTCGCCGCATGCTCCTGATGCACAAGTTCGCCGTCGAACCGTGGGTGAGCGCCGTGGAACGGCATCGCCTGCGGGCGGCGAGCCTGGTGCCGGCGGCCATCCGCGCGGTGCTCGACGCGGGTGTGCCGAAGGAGCGGCTGGCGAGCCTCCAGGTCGTCACCTCCGGCACCGCGCCCTGCCCGGCCGAACTCGCCGACGCGTTCTTCCTGACGTACGGCATCCCGGTCCTGATGACGTACGGGGCCACGGAGTTCGCCGGAGCGGTCGTCGGCTGGACCCTGCCGTTGCACGAGCGCTGGTGGCGGCGCAAGGCCGGCAGCGCCGGGCGCGCCTTCGACGGCGTCGAGCTGCGGGTGACCGGCGAGGACGGCGCCGAACTGCCCGTCGGCAGGACCGGCCGGCTGGAGGTGCGCACCGAGCAGAGCACCCGGGGCGGCCGGGACTGGACACGCACCAGCGATCTCGCCCGCATCGACGCCGACCGGTTCGTCTGGATCGAGGGACGCGCGGACGACGCCATCATCCGCGGCGGCTTCAAGGTCCAGCCCGAAACGGTCAAGCGCGTCCTGGAGGCGCACCCGGACGTACGGGAGGCGGCGGTCGCGGGACTGCCGGACACGAGGCTCGGCGAGGTGCCGGTCGCCGTGGTCGAGGCCGAACGGCGGCGGCCCGCCCCGGACCTCGCCGAACTGCTCGCCCTCTGCCGGGCCCGGCTCACCCCCTACGAGGTCCCGGCACACATCGTCGTCGTGGACGCACTGCCCCGGACCCCGTCGAGCAAGGTCAGCCGCGTGGAGCTGCTCGACCTCGTGCGCGCCCGGATCGCACAGCAGGACCGCGTGAAGGAGGACCAGCGATGACCAGGACACAGGAGAAGGGCGCCGGCACGTTCGGCGTGCTGACCGACGAGGCCGTCGAGCGCTCCCGGCGCCGCCTCGGCATCCCCCAGCCCCAGCGCAACCCCCCGCACAACCACGAGGTGACCTGGGACGGCGTACGCCACTTCGCGTACGGCTACGGCGACGACAACCCCCTCTACTGCGACCCCGACCACGCGGCCGCCACCCGCTGGGGCTCGCTCGTCGCACCGCCCACCTTCCTCTACACGATGGGCGAGGACGCCGCCCCGACACCGGACGCCGAGACCAAGGCGCTGCTCAGGGGCGACCCCTTCGCCGGACTCGGCTCGTACCAGGCGGTGATGGAGTTCGAGTGGTGGCGACCCCTGCGACTCGGCGACCGCTGCCGGGTGTTGCAGACCCAGGTGGGCGTCCACCTCAAACCCAGCAGCTTCGGCGGACGCACCGCCCACGTGGTCCGCGACTACCTCTACGCCAACGGGCGCGGTGAGATGCACGCCCTGCGCCGGGGCACCTGGATCAACGCCGAGCGGCACACCTCCCGGAAGCGGGCCAAGGAACAACTCGTCCAGGAACCCTACGAGCCCGGGCAGCTCGCCGAGATCGACGCGGCGTACGCGGCCGAGACCAGACGCGGCGCCGAACCCCGCCACTGGGAGGACGTCGAGATCGGCGAGGAGCTCCAGCCCCGGGTCAAGGGACCGCTGACCACCACCGACGTGGTCGTCTGGCACCTCGGCTGGGGCATGCAGCTCACCCCGCCCGGGGCGTTCGGGATCGCCGCGAGGGTCCGGCGCAAGGCACCCGGCCTCTACCCGCCGAACCCGCTGAACGTCCCCGACACGGTGCAGCGCCTGCACTGGGAGCCCGAGCGGGCCCGGGAGTTGGGGCTCCCCAATCCCTACGACTACGGGGGCATGCGCGAGACCTGGCTGTGCCATCTGCTGACCGACTGGATCGGCGACGACGGCTGGCTGTGGAAACTCCGCTGCGAACACCGCAGGTTCAACTACCTCGGCGACACCACCTGGGTACGCGGCACGGTCGTCGACAAGCGACAGGTGGCCGGACGGGCCGAGGTGCACGTCGAGGTGCGCTGCGAGAACCAGCGGGGCGAGATCACCACCCCCGGCACGGCCGTCGTCCTCCTGCCGACCCGCGACCGAGCCGTCGACCTGCCGGCCCCGCCGGCCGATGACCTGGACGGCATGGTCGCCCATGAACTCGCCCGGTTCGCCGTGACCGGCGATCAATCGCACGATTCGAGGAGGTAGGCGTGTCGGACGAGGTGCTGGTGGAACGCCATGGCGCGATCCAGGTCATCACGATCAACCGCCCGGAGAAGAAGAACGCCCTGGACGCCGGAGTGGCGGCCGGGGTGGCCGCCGCGGTGGACGAGCTCGACGAGTCGGACGAGTTGAGGGTCGGTGTCCTCACCGGGGCGGGCGGCACGTTCTCGGCGGGCATGGATCTCAAGGCATGGCTGCGCGGCGAGACACCCGGCATCGAGGGCCGCGGTCTGTGCGGGATCACCATGACCCCGCCGCGCAAGCCGCTGATCGCCGCGGTCGAGGGCTGGGCCCTGGCCGGCGGCTTCGAACTCCTGCTGGCCTGCGATCTCGTGGTCGCCTCGCGGACCGCACGGCTCGGCGTGCCGGAGGTGAGACGGTCGCTGGTCGCCCGCGCGGGCGCCGCGCTCCATCTGCCGCGCCGCATCCCGTACGCCATCGCCCTGGAACTGCTCCTGACCGGCGAACCGATCGACGCGGAACGAGCCGCCGGGTACGGCCTCGTCAACCGGCTCACCGAGGAGGGCGGCGCCCTAGAAGAGGCACTGAAGCTCGCCGGGAGCATCGCCGGGAACGGCCCCCTCGCCGTCGCCGCGACCAAACGGATCGCCCGCTGCACCGCCGACTGGACGCTGGAGGAGGCGTGGGGGAGGCAGTTCGACATCGCCGAGCCCGTCTTCCGGTCGGAGGACGCCCGGGAAGGCGCCGCCGCGTTCGCCGAGAAGCGGGCCCCTGTCTGGAAGGGCCGCTGACCATGACGACGGGACCGCTCGCCGGGGTCCGGGTGGTCGAGCTCGGCGGCCTCGGCCCCGGGCCGTTCGCCGGGATGCTGCTGGCCGACCTCGGCGCGGAGGTCGTCCGCGTGGACCGGCCCGAACGGGCCGGGGAGTCCGACGCGGGCGGCCCTGCGGACGTCCTCAACCGCGGCAAGCGGTCCGTCGTACTGGACCTGAAGGACCCGTCGGGAGCCGCCGCCCTGCTCGAACTCGTCGAGCGCGCCGACGTGTTGATCGAGGGCTTCCGTCCCTCGGTCACCGAACGCCTCGGCATCGGACCGCACGACTGCCTCGCCCGCAACCCCCGGCTGGTCTACGGCCGTATGACCGGCTGGGGCCAGGACGGACCCCTCTCGGCCACGGCCGGACACGACCTCACCTACATCGCGCTGACCGGTGCGCTCGGCGCCATCGGTGACGCGGACGGCCCGCCCCAGATCCCGCTCAATCTCGTCGGCGACTTCGGGGGCGGCGGCTGCTACCTCGTCATCGGTGTCCTCGCCGCGCTGCACGTCACCGCACGCACCGGCCGGGGGCAGGTCGTGGACGCGGCCATCGTCGACGGCACCGCCCACCTCCTCGCCAGTACCTTCGCCAAGCTCGGGCGGGGGGAGTGGAGCGACGAGCGCGGGGTCAACAGATTCGACGGCGGGTGGCCGTTCTACGCCGTGTACGGGACGAGCGACGGGCGGCATGTGGCCGTAGGGGCGCTGGAGCGCAAGTTCTACCGGCGGCTGGTCGAACTGCTCGACCTGGGTGTGGACCCGGAGAGACAGCACGACCGGTCGGCCTGGCCGGAGTTGCGGGCACTGCTGGCGAAGCGGTTCGCGCAGCGGACACGGGACGAGTGGGCCGCGCTCTTCGAGGGGACCGATGCCTGCGTGGCGCCCGTCCTCAGTCTCACCGAGGCCGCCCGGCACCCCCATCTGGCCGCCCGCGCAAGCCTGTTCACCCGCGACGGAGTGGTCCAGCCGGCCCCCGCGCCCCGCTTCTCGGCGACCCCGGCCGCCGTCGGCCCCGTGGCACCGGCCGTCGGTGCCGACACCCGGGCGGTGTTCCAGGACTGGGGCATCCCGACAACCTAGGAGTTCCCATGCCAGACGCCGTCATCGTCGACGCCGTACGCACCCCGATCGGCAGGCGCAACGGCACCCTCGCCCCGGTGCACGCGGCGGATCTGTCGGCCGAGGTGCTCAAGGCGCTCGTCGCACGCACCGGCATCGACCCCGGCACGGTCGACGACGTGGTCTGGGGCTGTGTCACCCAGATCGGCGACCAGTCCAGCAACGTCGGCCGGTTCGCGGTGCTCGCCGCCGGCTGGCCCGAACACGTCCCGGCGGTCACCGTCAACCGGGCCTGCGGCTCCAGCCAGCAGGCGGTCGACCAGGCCGCGCACGCCGTGCTGTCGGGACAGTACGACATCGTCGTCGCGGGCGGCGTCGAGACCATGAGCCGGGTACCGCTCGGCTCGCACCGGACCACGGGACAGCCCTACGGTCCCGCCGCCATCGCCCGCTACGGCGGATCCGGGTTCAGCCAGGGCATCGGAGCCGAACTCATCGCCGAACGCTGGGGTTTCACCCGCGCCCGCCTCGACGAGTTCGCCGCCGGGTCGCACGCGAAGGCCGCCGCGGCGATCGACGCGGGCGTCTTCGACGACCACACCGTGCCGATCGAGGTGGACGGCACCAAGTTCACGGTGGACGAGGGGCTGCGGCGCGGAACGTCGGTCGAGACGCTGGCCGGCCTCAGGCCGTCCTTCAAGGAGGACGGTGTGATACACGCCGGGAACTCCTCGCAGATCTCCGACGGGGCGGCCGCGCTGCTCATCACCACCCCGCAGCGGGCCCGCGAACTGGGCCTCACTCCCATCGCCCGCTACCACTCGGGGGCGGTCAGCGGCGCGGACCCGATCACGATGCTCCTCGGACCGATCCCCGCGACCGAGAAGGTGCTGCGGCGCTCCGGGGTGTCCCTGGAGGACATCGGTGTGTACGAGGTCAACGAGGCCTTCGCCCCGGTCCCGTTGGCCTGGCTGGCCGAGACCGGCGCCGACCCGGAGCGGCTCAACCCGCTCGGTGGGGCCATCGGGGTCGGCCACCCGCTCGGCGGTTCCGGAGCCATCCTGATGACCCGGATGCTCGCCCGGATGCGGAACGAGAACCTGCGCTACGGCCTCCAGACCATGTGCGAGGGCGGCGGCACCGCCAACGCCACGATCATCGAGCTGCTGCGATGACCGGGATCGACCGGCCGCTGCCCCAACCCACCCTCGCCAGCGCCGAGTTCTGGGCCTCCGGGGCGGACGGCGTGCTGCGCGTCTCCCGCTGCGCGGACTGCGCACGCCACTTCCACCCGCCGCTTCCCGTGTGCCCCTCCTGCCGGGGCCGCGCGGTGGCACTCGCCCCCGTCTCGGGCCGGGCGGTGGTCGTCGGCTTCAGCGTCAACCACCAGATCTGGCACCCGGAGTTCCCGCCACCGTACGTCGTCGCCGTGGTCGCCCTCGCCGAGGACGACCGGGCGCGGCTGACCACCAACATCGTGGGCTGCGATCCCGACGAGGTGCGCGTCGGCATGCGGGTCAAGGTGCGGTTCGAGCGGCTGGAGGACGACATCCACCTCCCGCTGTTCGAGCCCGACCCGGACACCGCCGAAGGGCCCCTGCCGGAACCGCGTGAGGTCCGGGCACGACCCATGGCCTCCCCGCGGAAGTACGAGGACAGGGTCGCGCTGACCGGCGTGGGACAGTCCCGCGTCGGCAGACGGCTCATGGTCGATCCGCTCTCCCTGACCGTCGACGCCTGTCTCGCCGCGGTCGAGGACGCCGGGCTCGATCTGGACGAGATCGACGGTCTCTCCACCTACCCCGGTCCGCGCCCCGACGGCATGAGCGAGGGCGGCGTCACCGCTCTGACCGAGGCCCTGCAACTGCGGCCCACCTGGGTCAACGGGGCATCCGAGGTACCGGGTCAGATCGGCTCGATCACCGCCGGCATGCTCGCGGTCGCCGCCGGGCTGTGCCGTCACGTGCTGTGCTTCCGCACGGTCTGGGAGTCCTCCCACAGCGCCCTGCTGCGCTCGGGCCGCCTGCAGCCGTCCGGCGGCCGGGCCACCGGCATGTTCGAGTTCCGCGCCCCCTTCGGCGCCCTGTCCGCCGCGCAGTGGATCGGCTGCAACGCCTCGCACTACCTGCACCGCTACGGCGTCGGCCGCGAGGCCCTCGGCGCGATCGCCGTCACCGCGCGGGCCGGCGCGGCACGCAATCCCGAGGCCCTGCACCGCGACCCGATGACCCTCGACGACTACTTCGACGCCCGAATGATCACCACCCCGTTCGGCCTCTACGACTGCGACGTCCCCTGCGACGGAGCGGTGGCCGTCGTCGTCTCCGCGATCGAGACGGCGTACGACCGTCCGCGCCCGCCCGTCCTGGTCGAGGCCGTCGGCACGGCGGTGGGGGAGCGGCTCAGCTGGGACCAGGACACCCTGACCCACACCCCCCAGTCGCTCGGCCCGTCCGCCCACCTGTGGACCCGCACCGGTCTCACCCCCGCCGACGTCGACGTCGCCCTGCTCTACGACGGGTTCACCTTCAACGCCCTGTCCTGGATCGAGGGCCTCGGCTTCTGCGGACCGGGGGAGGCGACCGACTTCATCGCCGGCGGCAAGACCATCGCCCTGGACGGCGACCTCCCGCTGAACCCGCACGGCGGCCAGCTCTCGGCGGGCCGCCTGCACGGCTACGGCTTCGTCCGCGAGGCCATGCTGCAACTGCGCGGGGAGGCGCACGGGCGCCAGGTGAGCGACGCCCGGGTGGCTGTGGCCACCGCGGGCGGGGGAGTGCCGTCGGGGGCGATGCTGCTGCGGAAGCCGGCGTAGACGACCTTTCGCGGGCAGCCGCTTCAGAAGGTCACGACGACCTTCTCCGCGGCCCCCGGCGTCAGGGCCAGCTCGAAGGCCCGCTCGACCTCGTCGAACGGCACCCGGTGGCTGATGAGCTTCGCGAACCGGTCCTTGTGCCGGGCGAGTTCGGCGGTGACCTCGAAGATCTCCGTGGGGTAGCCCTGCGAGGCGATCAGCGTCAGCTCGCTGCGCAGCATGCCGCCGAGGTCGATGGCGTCGGACTTCTTCTGTACGGCGACCATGACCAGCTTGGCGTGCCACTTCGCGGAGTCGATCACGGTCTGGAAGACGGCCGGTACTCCGGCGGCGTCGATGTAGACGTCGGTGCCGGGCCGGGGCTGCCCGAGGGCGTTGGCGGCTTGCCCGTGCAGCTCGGTCAGGCGTTCCGGCACGTTCTCCGTGCCCGAGTCGATGACCGTCCGCGCCCACCGCCAGCGCGGTCTCCAGCCGTTCGGGAAGGACGTCGGCGACGACCACATGCTCCACCCCGCGCAGCTTCAGCCAGATCGTCGCACCGAGCCCGATGGGCCCGGCACCGAAGACGACGACCTTGTCGGTGGGCTTCGCCCCGGAGCGGTTCACGCAGTGCCGGGCCACCGCCATCGGTTCGTTCAGCGCGGCCACGTCGAAGGGCAGTTGGTCCGGGAACACCGCCACGCTCTTGCCGAGGACGGCGTTCTCGACGAGCAGGTACTCGTTCATCCCGCCCAGTGGGCCACCGCAGCCGATGATTCCGGACGGCGCCGCCTGCGGGTCCAGGACCACCCGGTCACCGGCCTTCAGATCGGTGACCTCGGCACCGACCTCGACGATCTCACCGGCGGGTTCGTGACCGAGCGGCAGCGGGACGACCGAGCCGTCGGGGGTGTACGGGGTCCCGCCGGACCGGACGAAGAACGTGTCGGTGCCGCAGATGCCGCAGGCGCGGATGCGGACGAGGGCGTCCTTGGGGCCGGGCACGGGGCGCTCGGTCTCCACGATCTCGATCTTGTTCTTCGCGCCGGTCAGGACGGACTTCATGGTGGCCATCGAGGCGGCTCCTTTCGCGGACGGCGGTTCGGTCACCAGGTGACGGGCAGCTCGTAGATGCCGTAGGCCTGCGAGTCCTCCTTGAACTTCAGCTCCGAGACGTCCACGGCGAGCCGCAGCGTAGGAATCCTGTGGAACAGGGTGCTGAACACGACGTGCAGTTCGATGCGGGCCAACTGCTGTCCGACGCACTGGTGCGGACCCCAGCCGAACGCGTGGTGGTGGGCCGCGGAGCGCGTGAGGTCGAGCCTGGCGGGCTCGGGGAAGGCCTCCGGATCCCAGTTGGCGGCCGGGAGCGAGGCGATGACGCCCTCGCCGGCGCGGATGACCTCACCCTCGATCTCGATGTCCTCCACCACCGCCCTCCGCGCCAGCAGATGGGGGATCGTGAGATAGCGCAGCAGTTCCTCGACGGCCTTCGTCACGTACTTCGGGTCGTCCGCGTGCTCCCGCAGCTCCGCCAGCTGGCCGGGGTGCTCCAGCAGCAGCGCGGTGCCCAGAGTGATCATGTTGGCGCTGGTGTCGTGGCCGGCGACGAGCAGGATGTGCCCGAGCGCCGCCGCGTCGGGCATGGAGAGCGCGCCCTCCTCGACCTTGGCGCCGAGGTCGGACAGGACGTCCTCGCCGGGATCCGCCGTCTTGGCCTCGATGAGGCCGGTGATGTAGCGGCGCAGATCCGCCGTCGACCGTGCGGCCTCCTCCGGCGTCTTGAACCGGGCGTTGGTGACGCCGGCGTGCTCCTGGAAGAAGTCGTGGTCCTCGTAGGGCACCCCGAGCAGCGCGCAGATCATGAGCGAGGGCAATGGCAGGGAGAGCGCCTCGTTGAGGTCCACGGGGTTGGGGTCCGCGAGCATCTTGTCGATGAGGTCGTCGGTGATCCGCTGGATCTCCGGGCGGAGCTTCTCCATCCGGTGCCGGGTGAACGAGTTCGTCAGCATCCGGCGCCACCGCGTGTGCTCGGCGCCGTCGGTGTTGTTGATCGACGGCTGCATCTGGGCGGCGTGCGCCTTCATGGCCTCCGTCGTGTGCGGGTAGCCGGGCGCGCCGATGTTCGCGCTGAGCCGCGGGTCGGTGAGCAGTCGGCGCTGGGCCTCGTGGGAGGTGACGAGCCAGGGGGTGGTGCCGTCCCAGGTCCTGGCCCGGCGCAGGGGCTTGCCCGTGTCATGCAGTGCGAGGAGGTCCGGCGGCGGTGCGAACGGGCACCGGCCGGACCGGGGGGAGGGGAACTCCGGCAGTTCCCCGGCGGTTGCGGACACGTTCTCGGTCATGGCTTCCTCGCCTTTCTCGTGGCTGCCGCGAAGATTACGACGACCGGTCGGTACAATCAATAACTCGCACGAGGTGCCGGAGACCGGCGATCAAGGGTCAGCTCGCCGCGCGCGGCATGCCTAGGCCGCGCTCGGCGACCTGGGTGCGCAGGACCTCGTTCGCCCCGCCCGCGATCGTGTAGGCGCGCGAGTACAGGTGGGCGTCCTGCCACCAGCCGTCGGCCACCGCCTCCGGGTCGTCCTCGGTGAGCAGGCCGTCCGCACCCTGGAGCCGCAGACCGAAGTCCACCAGGTCGTGGTTGAGCTCGCTGAAGAAGATCTTGCCGAGGAGGGCGTCGACGGGCCGCTCCGAGCCGTGCAGCATCCGTGACTGGGCGAGGGCGGTCATCGCGGCGTTCACCTGTACCCGCGCGGCGAGTTCACCGACCGCCTGCCGGGTGGCGGAGTCGTCGAGCGCGGGCCGCCCGCCGACCGGCGTCCGCGCGGCGAGCGCCACAAGGTCCTCCAGTACGGCGGACAGTTCGGCACCGCGCGCGGCCACACCGGAGCGCTCACGGCCGAGGCTGCTCATCGCGACCCGCCAGCCGTCGTCGACGCGGCCGATCACGTTCGCGGCCGGGATGCGCACGCCGTCGAGGAAGACCTCGTTGAAGTCCGTGGTCCCGGTGAGCTCGCGCAGTGGCCGCACCTCGACGCCCGGGCTGCGCATGTCGAGTGCGAACGCCGTGATGCCCTTGTGCTTCGGGGCGTCGCCGTCGGTACGGGCGAGCAGATACCCCATGTCGGCGTGCTGGCCGTTGGTCGTCCACACCTTCTGGCCGTCGACCACGAACACCGCGTCGTCGCCCTCGCCCTCACGGACCGCCCGTGTCCGCAGCGCCGCCAGGTCGCTGCCCGCCTCCGGTTCGCTGAACAGCTGACACCACACGTCCTCGCAGGAGCGGATGCGGGGCAGGAAGCGCTCCTGCTGCTCGTCGCTGCCGAACTCGATCAGGGCCGCCGAGGCCAGCGACGCCGCGCCGACCGGCGGCCAGGTGCGGGCGCGGGCGATCTCCTCGGCGACGACGGACGGTTCGAGCGGGTGGGCGTCGGGCCGACCGCCGTACGGGGCGGGCCAGTCGATACCGAGGAAGCCCGCCCCGTACAGCTTCGCGGTCCACTCCCGGATCGCCGGCATCAGCGCCGGCTCGGGTGCCCGCACCCCGGAGTGCCTCTTGACGCCGGGCGAGTGTTGCGCCACGAAGGCACGTACCTTCCTTCGGAACGCCTCCAGTTCGGGCATGGACTCCAGTCGCATCGCGGAAGCTCCTTGTGGTCGAGCGGGTCGCCGTGCGGCTGCTGCCCGAAAATGAGTATACTTTAACCGTGGTGTTGGCCTGTCTGCCAGTGCCTGGCATCTGTGGTGAATAGACTGGGGATCCGCAATATCCCCTCAGAGGAGTTGGCCCATGGCGACTGCCGTCGACCGCGAACCCGCCGACGGCGAGGCCGGCGTCCCGGTGGGCAAGCTCGCCGCGCAGACCGCGCAGCGCATCGAGGCGACCGTGATCCGCCGGGGCTGGCCGGTGGGCGAGTCGCTGGGCTCCGAGGTGGACCTGCGGGAGCAACTCGGCGTCAGCCGGGCGGTGTTGCGTGAGGCGGTACGGCTGGTCGAGCACCATCAGGTGGCCCGGATGCGGCGCGGTCCGGGCGGCGGCCTGATCGTCTGCGCCCCCGACGCGGGACCGGCGACCCGGGCCATGGTGATCTACCTCGAGTACGTCGGGACCAGCGTCACCGACCTGCTCCAGGCCCGTCAGCTCCTCGAACCGATCGCCGCGGGCCTGGCCGCCGAGCGGATCACCGAGGAGGGCATCGCCACGCTGAGGGCCACCCTCGACTCCGAACTCGCCCACAACGACGACCCGTCGGTCCATTCGCAGGACCCGCTGCACCCGGTGCTCGGTCAGTTGTCGGGCAATCCGGTGCTCCACCTGTTCATCGACGTGCTCACCCGCCTCACCGCCCGGTACGCGCACACCTCCCGGCGTATCTCCAAGGCGGAGATGCACGCGGCCAAGGAGGTCTCGCAGCGCGAGCACCGGGCCGTCGTCGACGCGGTCGTCGCGGACGACGGGGCGCGCGCCCAGAGCGAACTCACCGCCCATCTGGAGTCGGTGGCCGCCTGGATCGAGAAGCACCGGGTGCGCCGCGGCGGACAGCGGATCTCCGGGAGCGTGGTCGAGCCGGAACTGGTCGAGGGGCCGCGGGCCAAGCTCGCCGAAGTGGTGGCCGCCCGGATCCACGACGACATCGCCGCGCGAGGCTGGCAGACCGGCATGGTCCTCGGCTCGGAGGCGGACCTGCTGGCCCGCTACGAGATCAGCCGGGCCGTGCTCCGGGAGGCCGTACGGCTGCTGGAGTACCACTCGGTCGCCCGGATGCGCCGCGGTCCCGGTGGCGGCCTGGTCGTCACCGAGCCCGAGCCGCAGGCGAGCATCGACACCATGGCGCTCTTCCTGGAATACCAGGGCGTCACCGCCGACGACCTGCGGATCGTTCGCAACGCCATCGAGCTCGGCGTCGTCGCCAGGGTGACCGCCCGGCAGGCCGAGGGCGACACCGAGGTCGCCGAGCGCCTCGGGAAAGCGGTCCGCTGGGCCACCGAGGGCCCGGCCGACGACCTCCGCAAGGCGGACCTGTTCCACTCCGAACTGGCGGCGCTGGCGAACAACCCGGTGCTCTCGCTCTTCCTCGCCATCATCACCGAGCTGTTCCGTCGCCACGCGTCCGGCCATGACCGGCCGCTGCCCGGGGACACGGCGGCCGACGAGGTCCGACACGTCCACCAGCGGATCCTCGACGCGATCGTGCAGGGCGACGCGGGGGTCGCCCGCCATCGGATGCGGCGGCATTTGGATGCACTCATTCCCTGGTGGCACTGACCCAGGATCCCGATTCTCTGGACCGGGAGGACTAATTACGTATACTCAATAGGGTCCGATCGAAGGAGATTCGATGCGCCGGACCCTGTTCGAGCAGGATCACGAGGACTTCCGCCTCCTGGTCCGCGACTTCCTGGCCCGCGAAGTGCTTCCGGTGTACGAGGACTGGCGACGCGCCGGACTCGTCCCCCGCGACCTGTTCACCGCACTGGGCAAGCTGGGCATCATCAGCACGGCCGTCCCCGAGGAGTACGGCGGAGGAGGCCGGGACGACTACCGCTTCAACGTCGTCCTCCAGGAGGAGTGCGCCCGCGCGGGCGTGACCCTCGGAGGTCTGCGGACCCACCTCGACATCGTCGTCCCGTACTTCACGGGCCTCGCGAACGCGGAACAGCGGGCCCGCTGGTTCCCGGGGCTGGCCTCCGGCGAGCTCTACACCGCCATCGCGATGAGCGAACCGGGCACCGGCTCCGACCTTGCGGGCGTCACGACCCGGGCGGTCCGCGACGGCGACCACTACGTGCTGAGCGGCGCCAAGACCTTCATCACCGGCGGCCACCACGCCGACCTGGTGATCGTCGTGGCCCGCACCGCCACCGACCCCGACGACCGGCGCGCCGGACTGTCCCTCCTCGTGGTGGAGAAGGACATGCCCGGCTTCACCGTGGGGCGCAGACTGGAGAAGCTCGGCCTCGCCGTCCAGGACACCGTGGAACTGTCCTTCGACGACGTCCGGGTCCCCGTCGCGAACCTCCTCGGCGAGGAGGGCGCCGCCTTCACCCTCCTGGGCCGCAACCTGGCCCAGGAACGGCTGGCCATCGCCGTCGGCGCCGTCGCCCAGACCCGCGCCGCGATCGACCTGACCCTCACCTACGTCCGCGACCGCACGGTGTTCGGCCGCCCGGTCGCCCACTTCCAGAACACGAAATTCGAACTCGCCGCCATGTCCACCGAGTCGGAGGCCGCCCAGGCCCTGCTGGACGCGGCGATCACCGCACTCCTCGCCGGCGAACTGACCCCGGCCGACGCGGCCAGGACCAAGCTGTTCTGCACCGAGACACAGGGCCGAGTCGTCGACCGCTGTCTCCAACTGCACGGCGGCTACGGCTACATCCTGGAATCCCCGATCGCCCGGCTGTACGCCGACGCCCGGGTCACCCGCATCTACGGCGGCACCAGCGAGGTCCTGAAGACCATCATCAGCAAGTCCCTCGGCCTGTAAGGAGTTTGGCGTGAACATCGACGGATCGTCGGCGCTGGTCACCGGAGGCGCCTCCGGCCTGGGACTGGCCACCGCACGCCGCCTCATCGACCGCGGCGGCCGTGTCGTCCTCGCCGACATCTCCGAGGAACAAGGCGTCAAGGCGGTCGCCGACCTCGGCGAGGCGGCCCGTTTCGTCCTCGCCGACGTCACCGACGAGGCCGCGGTCGGCGCGGCCCTCGACGAAGCACGGCAACTCGGCCCGTTGCGCTGCGTCGTGCACTGCGCCGGACGCGGCGGCGACCGCACCCGGATCATCGACCGCGACCGCACCCCCGGTGACCTCGACACCTTCGCCGAGGTCATCCGGGTCAACCTGATCGGCACCTACAACGTGCTGCGGCTGGCCGCCGCCCGCCTCTCCGGCAACGACATCGTCGACGGGGACCGCGGAGCCATCGTCCTGACCGCCTCCGTCGCCGCCTTCGACGGCCAGATCGGCCAGACCTCCTACACCGCCGCCAAGGCGGGCGTGCACGGCCTGACCCTCGTCGCCGCCCGCGACCTCGCCAGCTGGCAGATCCGCGTGAACACCATCGCCCCCGGCATCATGGACACCCCCATGCTCGGCCGGCTGCGCGAGGACATCCGCGACGGCCTCGCCGCGACCGTGCCCCACCCCAAACGCCTCGGCGACCCCGACGACTTCGGCCGCCTCGCCGTCGAGATGCTGGAGAACCCCTACCTCAACGGCCAGACGATCCGCCTCGACGGCGCCATCCGCATGGCCCCGCGATGACACCGCCCGAGACCGACGACCGGTTCCGCGCCCGGCTGCGCGCCTTCCTGACGGAGCGGCACCCCGGCCGGCGCCCCAAGGACCCCGCCGAACGCCTCGCCTGGCGGAAGAGGTGGCTGGCCACGCTGTACGACACCGGACACGCCGGCCCGAGCTGGCCGCGCGAGTACGGCGGCATGGACCTCTCCTTCGCCCACCAGGTCGTCTACCAGGAGGAGTACGCCCGCGCGAGGGTCCCAGGGCCGCTGGGCACCGGACTCGGCATCGCCGCCCCCACCCTCATCACGTACGGCACGCGGGAGCAGAAGGACCGCTTCCTGCGCCCCATGCTGCGCGGCGACACGGTCTGGGCACAGGGCTACTCCGAACCGGAGGCCGGCTCGGACCTCCCCGCGCTGCGCACGACGGCACGCCGTGAAGGCGCGGAGTACGTCGTCAACGGGCAGAAGGTGTGGAACAGTTCGGCCGACATCGCCGACATCCTCTTCACCCTCGTCCGCACCGGTCCTTCCGACTCCCGCCAGGACGGCATCAGTTACCTGCTGATCGACGCGCACGCCCCCGGCGTGACCGTGCGCCCGCTGCGGGACCTGACCGGGGACGCGCACTTCTGCGAGATCTTCCTCGACGACGTCCGTGTGCCGGTCGCCGACAGGATCGGCCCGGAGAACGGCGGCTGGCCCCTGGTCCGCACGAGCCTCGGCCACGAACGCGCCGCCGGAGCGATGAACCAGGCCGCCCTGTACCGGCGTGTGCTCGACGAGCTGATCGCGCTCGCCCACGAACGCGGAGCCACCGCCGACCCCCTGATCCGCGACCGGCTGGCGGACTTCGAGATCCGGGTGACCATCATGCGGCTCACCGGGATGCGGACCATCGCCGACATCATGGCGAAGGGGGAGCCGGGCCCCGCCTCCTCGACGGCACGGCTCTTCATCGTCACCTTCGAGCAGGAACTCCACGAGTTCGCCCTGGAGTTGCTCGGCCCCTACGGCGTTCTCGGCCGCCGCGACCCGCACGCCGTCCAGCGCGGACGCTGGGTCTGGGGCTTCCTGCGCACCCGTGCCTCGACGATCGGCGCGGGCACCGCCGAGATCCAGCGAAACACCATCGCCGAACAGGTGCTGGGCCTGCCCCGGGACCCGGCGATGCCGACCACCGGAAGGGCACGATGAGAGCAGCGCGCTGCACGCGGTACGGCCTCCCGGACGCCCTGGAGGTCGTCGACCTGGACGACCCCGAGCCCGGTCCCGGCGAGGTCCTGGTCCGGGTGCACGCCGCCGCGGTCAACTACCCGGACCTCCTGCTCGTCTCGAACCGCTACCAGGTCCCCGCACCGCTGCCGTTCACCCCCGGCAGCGAGTTCGCCGGAGTCGTGGCCGCCCTCGGCCCCGGCGTGACCGGGCCCCCGGTCGGTACGACGGTCGCCGGGGCGGTGCTCACGGGCGCGTTCGCCGAACAGGTCGTCGTGCCCGTCGCCGGTCTGCGCCCCGTCCCCGACGGGCTCGACATGGTCCACGCCGCCGCCTTCCACGTGACGTACGCGACCGCCTACCACTCCCTGGTCACCGTCGGACAGGGCGCGGCGGGGGAGTGGGCCGCGGTGCTCGGGGCCGCGGGCGGCGTCGGCAGCGCGGCCGTCGACATCGCGACCCGGCTCGGGATGCGCGTCGTCGCGGCGGCGTCGAGCGAGGAGCGGCTCCTGGTCGCGCGCAAGCTCGGTGCCGAGGCCGGGATCGACTACGTCCACGAGGACCTCAAGACGCGGATCCGCGAGGTGACCGGCGGCCCGGGCGTCCACCTCGTGGTCGACCCGGTGGGCGGCGACCACGCGGAGGCCGCCCTGCGCGCGCTGCGGCGGGGCGGCCGGTTCGTGACCGTGGGATACGCCGACGGGAGGATCCCCCGGATCCCGCTGAACCTGGTGCTGCTCAAGGACGCGGTCGTCCGGGGCTTCGAGATCCGCATGCTGCGCCAGTACGCCCCGGACGCGGTGGCCGCCGGCGACCGGGCGCTCGCCCGGCTGGTCCGGGACGGGATGCGCCCGCTCGTCTCCCGCGTCCACCCCCTCGCCGAGGTGGCCTCCGCCCTGACCGGCGTGGCGGAACGCCGGACCACCGGCAAGGTGGTCATCGACATGGTGGGCGGGGCGTGAACCCGGATCAGAACGTGGGCAGTTGCGGACGCCGCTTGACGTAGCCGCCGGCGTCCACGCGCATCTGCATCCCGGTCACGTACCTCGACTCGTCCGACACCAGGAACAGCACCATGTCGGCGATGTCCTCCGGCTCGACGTACGGGACACCGAACCCGGTCGTCGCGGGGAAGGAGGGCAGCGCGTCCTCACGGGTCGGGTGCTCCAGGTCGGGCCGGAACGAGCGGTACATGAGGTCGCTGTTGAGCATGTCCGTGTTGACGTTCGTCGGGTGCAGCGCGTTGACCCTGATCCGCCGGGACGCGAGGACCGTCGCCAGGTCGTGCACGAATCCGGCGACCTGGCGCTTGGCGAACGAATAGCCCAGTCCGCCGGGCCCGTTGGCCGGGTTGTCCGTGGTCGCCGGGATCAGCCCCGCGATCGATCCGGTCGCGATGATCGAGGCGCCGTCGGGCAGATGGGGCAGGGCCGCGTCGACCGCGTGGACCACTCCGTTGAAGTCGACGGTGACCGCGTCGAGGAAGGCCTGCGCGCTCTGCCCGGGCCCCAGCGGGCAGATTCCGGCCTGGGCGACGACCGCGTCGAGACGCCCCAGCTCCGCCACCCCCTCGGCCACGGCGGCCTTGAGCGCCGCGGGATCCCGGACGTCGGCCTTGCGGGCCGCGATGCGCCGGCCGAGCTTCTCGACCTGCCGGACCGTCTCCTCCAGGTCCGCCTCGGTGGCCAGCGGGTAGCCGTTGGTGGCGATGTCCTCGCACAGGTCCACGGCGATGATGTCGGCTCCCTCGGTCGCGAGCCGTATCGCCTGGGCCCGGCCCTGGCCGCGCGCGGCCCCGGTGATGAAGACGACCTTGTCCTGCACTCGACCCATGGGGTCTCCTTCCGTCGAATAAAAGAGTAGCCTTAATGGGGGAGTTGGTGGCACGGATCCCGGTCATCGAGACGCGATCAGTACACGCAATCTGCCCGGTGTTAGAGAGTTCCGAGACCGAGGGAGCGCAGAATGCCGTTGCAGCCATGGATGAAGTTGCTGTCGACCGACGATCATCTGATCGAGCCCCCGCGACTGTGGTCGGACCGCCTCCCGGCGAGGTTCCGGGACGTGGGCCCGCGCATCGTGGAGCAGCCGAGGGGGGAGGGGCAGGCGCCGGCCGAGGTGTGGGTCTACGAGGACCGGGTCTACCCCTACATCGGCCTGAACGCCGTCGCGGGCAAGAAGCCCGAGGAGTTCGGCCTGGAGCCGACGCGCTACGACGAGATGATCCCGGGCTGCTACGACCCGAAGGCCCGCATCCGTGACATGGACCTCGACGGAGTATGGGGAGCGCTGTGCTTCCCGTCCTTCCCGGGGTTCGCGGGCACCGTCTTCCTGGAGGGCCAGGACCGTGAACTCGCCCGGCTGTGCGTCCAGGCATGGAACGACTTCGTGCTGGACGAATGGTGTGCCGGCGCACCGGGCCGGCTGATCCCCCTGGTGATCCTGCCGCTGTGGGACGTCGAGGCCTGCGTCGCCGAGATCCACCGGACCGCGGCCAAGGGCGCCAAGGCGATCTCCTTCCCGGAGAACCCGGTCCCGCGAGGCCTGCCGTCCTTCCACACCGACCACTGGGACCCGGTGTTCTCGGCCGCCGAGGAGACCGGGCTCCCGCTCTGCCTCCACTTCGGCACTTCGGGCAAGCCGCCCAGGACCGCCGAGGACGCCCCGTTCGCCGTGACGATCGCGCTGTTCGGCTGCAACGCCATGTACGCCACCGCCGACCTGCTGTTCTCCCCGGTGCTGCACAAGCACCCCAGGCTGAAGATCGGCCTGTCCGAGGGCGGCATCGGCTGGATCCCCTACCTGCTGGAACGCAGCGACGGCACCTGGGAGCGGCACCGCTTCTACCAGAACGTCAACCAGAACGTGCGGCCCTCGGAACTGTTCCACCGGCACTTCCACGGCTGCTTCATCGACGACCGGTTCGGCGTGGAGATACGCCATCACGTCGGCGTCGACAAGATCACCTGGGAGTGCGACTACCCGCACTCCGACTCCTACTGGCCCAAGAGCCGTGCGTACGCGGCGGAGGTCCTGGCCGACGTACCCGACGAAGAGGTGCATCAGATGGTGGAGCTGAACGCCCGCCGCCTCTACAACCTCCCCGCATGAGCCGCCGCCCGGAGTCCGAGCGCTCCGACTGGACCGACCTCGACCTGCTCACCCGGGAGGAGGCCCACGGCCGGCTGCGCACGGAGATCGCCGAGACGGAGGCACGGCTCTCCGCGCTCGGCGACTCCGCGCTCGGCGCGTCCGACGGGGCCGAGCGTGAACTCCTCCGGTCCCGGCTGCGCGCCCTGCGTGAGGCCGCCGAGGACCTGATCGACCACCCGACGAAGGACTGAGGCCGCCATGGGGCGTGTGGAAGGCAAGGTCGCGCTCATCACCGGCGCGGCGCGAGGGCAGGGCCGCTCCCATGCGGTGCGACTGGCCGAGGAAGGCGCGGACGTCGTCGTCACCGACGTCTGCCACGACATCAGTGACGAACTGCCGTACCCGCTGGCCACGAAGGAACAGCTCGAGGAGACAGCGGAGTCGGTCAGGAAAACGGGCCGGCGGTGTCTCGCCGTACAGGCCGATGTCCGGTCGATCGGCGAGACGCGAGCCGCCGTCGACGCGGCGCACGCGGAGTTCGGGCGGCTCGACATCGTCGTCGCCAACGCCGGCGTCATGAGCTCGGGCGCCGCCTGGGAACTGACCGAGGAGGTCTGGGACGTCGTCATCGACGTCAATCTCAAGGGCGCCTGGAACACGGCGCGGGCCGCGATCCCCTCGATGATCGAGGCGGGGGAGGGCGGCTCGATCGTCATCATCAGCTCCGCGGCGGGCATCCGCGGCCATGTGCCGTACGCCCACTACGTGGCAGCCAAACACGGCGTGGTGGGCCTGATGAAGGCCCTCTCCAACGAACTGGCCCCGCACCGTGTCCGGGTGAACACCGTCCACCCCACCGGGGTGAGCGACACGGGCATCAGCGTCGGAGTCCCGGTGGAGGAACTCGCCGCGCGCGAGCCGCTGTTCGCCCTCGCGGCCATGAACCCGCTCGCCCCCTGCGTCGAACCCCGGGACGTGTCCAACGCCGTTCTCTTCCTCGCCTCCGACGAGGCGCGGTACGTCACGGGCCTCCAGTTCACCGTCGACGCGGGATCGACCAACAAGCCGTAGAACGGAGTGGGTTGGATGAAGATCACCATCGACACGTCGTCGTGCTCCGGGCACGCCCGGTGCGCGGCGGCCGCGGCCGGGCTGTTCCGCCTGGACGACGACGGCTACGCGCTGCCGCTCGACGGCGAGGTGCCCGAAGGCCTCGAAGGGGCCGCCCGCGACGGTGAGCGGGCCTGTCCGGAACGGGCGATCACGGTCGGATGACAGGACTGAGCCCCACGGTCCCTGGCCGTGGGGCTCAGTCGTCTCCGCTCGCCGCGGCTCAGCCGGCCGGCTGCGGCGGCGGCGAGAAGTGGTGGCCCCAGAACGCGCCGTCCGTGATCTCGTAGACGGGCACGGGCTCCGGCACCTTCAGACCGTTCCAGCCGAACTCGACGGCGTAGTTCTCCGGCGACCACACATAGAACGACACCATGCGGTCGTTGGTGTGCTTGCCGAGCGAGTGCATCATCGGGATGTCCTGCTTGGCGGCCCGGTCGAGGGCCAGCCCGACGTCGTCCAGGGTCGCCCCCTCCACCATGAAGTGCAGCAGCCGCCCCGGACCCGGCATCGGCGTCACACCGAGCGTGTGGTGCCGCGCGTTGCATCCCATGAACCAGGTCGTGCCGCCCGGCGACTTCATCGTGTTGCGCTCGATGAAGCCCAGCACATTGACATAGAAGTCGAACGTGGCCCGGGCGTCCTCGGCGGAGATGATGGCGTGCCCGAAGCCCATGTCGCCGGTGACGAACCGCGAGACCAGCGGGGTGCGCACCGGTACATGGTCCAGGACGGCCCCGTAGAACAGCTCGACCGGGTTGCCGCCGGGGTCGTTGAACTTGGCGAAGCCCGTGACCTTCCGCTCCGCGGCCTCGGCCTCGGTGCCGGCCGTCACCTTGATCCCGGCCTTCTCGACATCCGCGACCAGCAGTGCCAGCTGCCGCTCGTCGAGAACCTCGAAGCCCAGTGCCGTCATCCCGGGCTGGGCCCCCGGGGAGACCACGATGCGGGCCGGGTAGTCGTCCATCCGGAAGGACAGCGACTCAAAGTCGCCGTCCCCGACCGGCATCAGGCCGAGGAAGTCGGCTCCGAAGGCCTTCCACTTGTCGAGGTCGTTGGACTCCAGACGCAGGTACCCGAGTGAGCGAACACCCATCAGGTCCTCCCCTCACATCACATTCGGTCAGGTCCGGGGCGGCCCGTCGGGGCCCCGGTATCGGTACGTCCGTGACGGTAGACAGCCCGGCCCGCCCGCCGCCGGTGCCGTCCCACTGATCGGGAGACGCACGGCGACCGCCCTCCCGTGGGTGCCACGGTGAGTGTCATGACACTCAGCTACGAGGACACCCTGCGCGAACTCCCCACCGACGACGGCACCCTGCGCTATCACGAGGCGGGTGACGGACCTCCGCTGCTCCTGCTGCACGGGTCGGGGCCGGGCGTCAACGGCTGGCGCAACTACCAGCACAACCTGCCGGTGTTCGCCGAGCACTTCCGTTGCCTGGCGCTGGAGTTCCCCGGCTTCGGAGTGAGCGACCCGACCGCCGAGAACCCGATGGCGGCGGCCCCCAAGGCCGTGCTGCGCTTCCTCGAAGGACTCGGCCTCGACCGCGTCGACGTCATCGGCAACTCCATGGGCGGCTTCGTCGCGGTGGGGCTCGCGGTCGCCCACAAGGACCTCTTCCGCAGGGTGGTGACCATCGGCGGCGTGGGCCGCAACCTCCTCTCCCCGGCGCCCAGCGAAGGCCTCAACCTGCTCGTGGAGTTCGCCGAGAACCCCACCCGGGACAACCTCGTCCAGTGGCTGCGGTCCATGGTCCACGACCCGGCCCTGCTCACCGAGGAGCTCATCGAGCAACGCTGGGCCAGCGCCACCGAGCCGGAGACACTGGAGGCCTCCCGCCGGATCTACGGCCGTCAGGCGATGGCCGCGATCCAGGCCGCCCAGGCCCAGTCCGACCAGCCCGTCTGGGCCGCGCTGCACAAGGTCACCTCGCCCACCCTGCTGACCTGGGGCCGCGACGACCGGGTCACGCCCCTGGAGAACGCACTGCTGCCGCTGCGGACCATTCCCAAGGCCGAACTGCATGTGCTGCCGGACTGCGGGCACTGGGCGATGATCGAACAGAAGCAGGCCTGGGAGAGCGCGGTCCTGGCGTTCCTCACGCGGCCGGAGTCCGGCTGAGGACGGCGGTGCGGCCCCCCGCTGCCCCCGCGTCCGCGCGCCAGGCCGCCCGCCGGGTCCGTATCCTGCGCGCCGCCTCCGACCTCGCTTCGCGCGAGGCGCTCACCGACGTGCAGATGCACGACGTGGCCAAGGAGGCGGGCGTCGCGATCGCGACCCTGTACCGCTACTTCCCGTCCAAGCCGTTTCTCTTCCTGGCGGTCCTCGAATGGCACATCGAGCAGTTCCTCGGGGACCACGACGGGGACGACGACGGGGTGCCGGCCCTGACGCACACGGATCCGGTGACCGAGATCGCCGAGACCCTCGTCGCGCTCAGCGGCAAACTGCTCGGCAACCGCCTGCTGGCCTCGGCGGTGGCGCTGTCGTCGTTCTCGGAGTACGCGAGCGCCGTCCCGACCAAGGTCGACATCGTCGAGCGGGCGCTGGGACAACGCCTCCTGCGCCTGCTCGGGGACCGCGCAGAGGCACGCGGCAGGGTGCGGCTGCTCGTCTACAGCTGGTGGGGCCTGTTCGTGGCCGTGCTGACCGAGGAGATCTCCACCGAGCAGGGGGAGGCGGACCTGCGGCTGGCCGCACGGCTGATCGTGACGTCGTAGCGCACAGCACTCCGGCCCGGGACACCCGTGGGTGTCCCGGGCCGGAGTGTCACGTCAGTCCGTGGTCCCGGCCATGTCCAGCACCGCCAGATACCCGAACGCGAGACTCGAACCGATCGGCGTGCCCGCGCCCGGGTACACGCGCCCCGACATCGCGGCCGCGGTGTTCCCGGTCGCGTAGAGCCCGTCGATCGGCCGCCCGTCCGGACGCAGCACGCGCGCGTGGGTGTCGATCTTCAGGCCGCCCTTGGTACCGATGTCGGACGGGACGATGGTCGCCACGTAGTACGGCGGCTCGTCGATGGGCAGGAGGATCGGGTTCGGCCACTCGGGCGCCGGCTTCGCGGGCAGGTTCTGCCGGGGGTCGGCCGGGAACGGGACGATGTGGTGGAACATCTGGTCCCACGGCGTCTCACCGCGGTGGAACCTCTCGTCGACGCCGGTCACGGCGTACCCGTTGAACTCCTCGACGGTCCGCTTCAGCGCGTCGAGCGGCACGTCGATCAGACGCGCCAGCTCCTCCAGGCTGTCGGCCCTCTTCAACGCCCCCGACGCCAGCCACTCCTCGGGCCCCGGGGTGGCGGGCGGGAAGCCGATGCCGTCCCGGTCCAGCTGCCGCTGGTCGAAGATCCAGTGGGCCGGAATGTGGCGCACGCCGGTGGTGTGGTGCAGCCGTACGATCTCGTGCGCGGCCTGGTCGTACGGCCGTGTCTCGTTGACGAAGCGTTCGCCCGCGCCGTTGACCCAGATGCCGCCCCGGGTGCCGGTGTGGAAGATGGGCAGGCCGTCCGGGTGGACCAGCCCCGGTACGAACCAGGCCTCGTCGAGCAGATCGGTGTCCGCGCCCACGGCGATGCCGGCCCGCAGGGCGTCACCCGTGTTGGCCGGGGCGCCGTCGGACCACTCTCCGGTGAGCGGGGACTGGTGCTTCTCGCGCAGCTCCCGGTCGCGCTCGAAGCCGCCGGCCGCGAGAAGCACGCCCCGCCGGGCCCGGAGCCGCAGTGGTTCGCCGTCGCTGACGACCTCGACGCCGACCACCCTGCCGTCCTCGACGATCAGGCTGTCCAGCGCGGTGTTCAGCCGCAGTTCGCCGTTGCCCGTCTCCAGGAAGGCGGACAGCGCCCGGCCGATCAGCGCACGGCCACCGCTGAGCACCGGCCCCTCGTCGAAGCCGAACCGCTCGGCGGGCAGCGACTCACGCAGGAGCGCCCTGTTCTCCTTGAGCTCCGCGGCCTCGACCGGCGCCGGGAAGATGGTGTGGCCCGTGGGGGACGCCCCCGGAGCAGAGGCGTAGTAGTCCGGAACCGGGCCGTGGACGAAGGACCGGAACCAGGGGTTCTGCTCCAGCTCGTCGATCAGCCGGGGCCCGGCGGCCAGATACGCGTCCTGGAGCGCTTCGCGCGAGGGGTCCTCGACGACACCGCGCAGGTACGTCCGTGCCTCCTCGACGTCGCCTCCGAGGCCGGCCCTGGTCAGCGGAGCGGAACCCGGGAACCACAGGCCCGCGCCGGAGTACGCGACGGTGCCTCCGACCCGGTCGGTCTTCTCGACGACGAGCGTGCGCAGGCCGCGTGACGCCGCCACGTACGCCCCGACCAGTCCTCCGCCCGACCCGACGACGATCACGTCGTAGGCATCCTCGTTGATGCTCATCCGAACCTCCTCATGAGTGCCGACGTTGTTGGTGGGGGGTGTGCGGGACCGCGGCCACAGACGGGCGACGTCGGGCAGAGGCGGACACCGCGGAGCTCGCCCGACACGGCTCCGGCGCGGCACACATCGGCCACGGTGACAGGCCGGCCGGGGTGTCCCGCACTCCCGCCGGCCTCGGCCTCCCGTCACCAGCCGTTCAGCAGTTCGCCGGACGAAGGTAACGAGTCCCGGACACGCGGCTGTTCGGCCATCTCGCTCAGCGAGACCAGCGCGGCGGGCGCCCGGTCCCGGTGAGCGGAACGCCCGCCGCCGTCGTGGCGCGCAGCCGCCCAGGCTGGGGACAGGCACGAACCAGAGGATGCGAATGACAGACGTTTGGGAACCGACGGTCGTCGCGCACCGTGAGACCGCCGTGGCCCGGGCCGCCGCACGGCTCACCCGCGCGGCCCGGGACCACCAGCCCTGTACGCCCGTACGGGACCTGCTCGGCGCGGCCGACATCAGCCTGGCGTACGCCGTGCAGCGACGGGTCGTCGATGAGCGGATCGCCGCCGGAGCACGGGTCGTCGGCCGCAAGATCGGGCTGACGTCCGAGTCGGTGCAGCGTCAAGTGGGCGTCGACCGGCCCGACTTCGGCGTCCTGCTGGACGACATGGACGTCACCGGAGCACCGGCCGTCCCCAGCGGGCGGCTGCTCCAGCCCAAGGTCGAGGCGGAGATCGCGTTCGTCCTCGCCGAGGACCTGGACGAGGACGCTCTCGACGTCGAGCGGGTCAGGTCGGCGGTCGGATACGCGGTGGCCGCGCTGGAGATCGTGGACAGCCGGGTGGCCGGCTGGGACATCGCGATCACGGACACCGTCGCCGACAACGCCTCCAGCGGACTCTTCGTCCTCGGACAACAGCGCGTCCCTCTCGCGGAGTTCACGCCCCGGGACGTGACCATGCGGCTGTTCGCCGACGGTGGGCTCGCCTCCGAGGGCGACGGCGCGGCCTGTCTGGGAGATCCGCTCGCCGCGCTGCTGTGGCTGGCCCGCACCGCCCGGGAGTTCGGCGACCCGTTGCGCGCCGGACAGGTCGTGCTCTCCGGCGCCCTGGGCCCGCTCGTCCCCACCCCGCCAGGCATCACCGTACGGGCCGAGATGTCGGGCCTGGGTTCGGTGACCGCGCACTTCTCACCCGAGGAACAAGCAGGATGACGAAGACCAAGGTGGCCGTTATCGGCTCCGGCAACATCGGCACCGACCTGATGATCAAGGTGTTGCGCCTGTCCGAGACCCTGGAGATGGCCGCGATGGTGGGCATCGACCCGGACTCGGACGGTCTGGCGCGCGCCGCCCGTCTTAAGGTGCCCACCACCCACGAGGGCGTGGACGGACTGATCCGTATGGACGGCTTCGACGACATCGGGATCGTCTTCGACGCCACGTCCGCGAAGGCCCACGTCGAGAACGCCAAGAGGCTCGCCCCCTATGGCAAGCGGCTCGTCGACCTCACCCCGGCGGCGCTCGGCCCGTACGTGGTGCCGACAGTGAACCTGGACGAGTACCTGGCCGACACCGGCCACGCTGTCGGCAACTTCAACATGGTCACATGCGGGGGGCAGGCGACCATTCCGATCGTCCACGCGGTCAGCCGGATCACCGCCGTGCCCTACGCCGAGATCGTCGCCTCGATCTCCTCCCGGTCGGCCGGACCCGGCACCCGGGCCAACATCGACGAGTTCACCGAGACCACCTCCGGTGCCATCGAGAAGGTGGGCGGTGCCCGGCGCGGCAAGGCGATCATCGTCCTCAACCCCGCCGAACCCCCGCTGATCATGCGGGACACGGTGTACTGCCTGATCGGCGACGCCGACCACGAGGCGGTCCGTGACTCCGTCGAGGAGATGGTGGCCTCGGTCGCCGAGTACGTGCCCGGCTACCGGCTCAAGCAGCAGGTGCAGTTCACCCCGGTCCCCGCCACGGACCCGATCCACACCCTGCTGCCCGACGACGTGCGGGAGCGGCCGACCACCAAGGTCTCGGTCTTCCTCGAAGTGGAGGGCGCCGCCCACTACCTGCCCGCCTACGCCGGCAACCTCGACATCATGACCTCGGCCGCACTGCGCGTCGCCGAGCGCATCGCCCGGCAACCGACCACCGAGGTGACCAAGTGACCGCCAACCGCAGGCTCTACGTGCAGGACGTCACCCTCAGGGACGGCATGCACGCCATCCGGCACCGGATCACGCCCGAGTTCGTGTCCAGGATCTCCGCGGCACTGGACCGGGCGGGCGTGGACGCGATCGAGGTCGCCCACGGCGACGGCCTGGCCGGCGGCAGCCTCAACTACGGGCCGGGCAGCAACACCGACTGGGAGTGGATCGAGGCGGCAGCGGACGCCATCGACCGCGCGGTCCTCACCACCCTGCTGCTGCCCGGCATCGGCACCATCGCCGAACTCAAGCGGGCCTACGCCCTCGGCGTCCGCTCGGTACGCATCGCCACCCACTGCACCGAGGCGGACGTGGCCGCCCAGCACATCTCCACCGCGCGCGAACTCGGCATGGACGTCTCGGGGTTCCTGATGATGGCCCACATGGCGCCCCCGGAGGCCCTCGCCCGGCAGGCCGGGCTGATGGAGAGCTACGGCGCGCACTGCGTGTACGTCACCGACTCCGGCGGCCGGCTGACCATGGACGGGGTACGCGACCGTATCCGCGCCTACCGTGACGTGCTGGATCCGGAGACCCAGATCGGCATCCACGCCCACGAGAACCTCTCCCTGTCGGTGGCCAACTCCGTGGTGGCCGTGGAGGAGGGTGTGACGCGGGTCGACGCGTCCTTGGCCGGACAGGGCGCGGGTGCGGGCAACTGCCCCATCGAGCCGTTCGTCGCCGTGGCCAACCTCCACGGCTGGAAGCACGACTGTGATCTGTTCGCCCTCCAGGACGCCGCCGAGGACCTGGTCCGCCCGCTTCAGGACCGCCCGGTGCGCGTCGACCGGGAGACCCTCACGCTGGGCTACGCCGGTGCCTACTCCAGCTTCCTGCGGCACGCGGAGACCGCGGCGGAGCAGTACGGGCTGGACGCCCGCACCATCCTGGAGGAGGTCGGCCGGCGCGGTCTGGTCGGAGGGCAGGAGGACATGATCGTGGACATCGCCCTGGACCTCACCGCCCGCGGCTGACGCCGACAGGATGTACCGCTGCCCGGAATCGTTCTTCCGGGGAGCGGTACATTTTTTTGTGCCCCCAGTCAAATAGACCGATCGTCCCAATTAATCGGTGCACGACTCTATCTCTGCGGCCCGGGGCATTGATACCTTGACGCCGGCGCCGAACTAGAATTGATTTCAGTTTGAGCAGAGAGGCACCGACGATGACGTCTGCCCTTCGCCTGAGCATGCGATCCTCCGAGGTCGACGGGCCCGCGCTGCCGCCGTCGATGATGGAGCGCGTGACGTTGATCATGGACCTTTTCGAAAGTCCGCAGACACACCTGACCCTGGAAACGGTTTCCCGCCGTACCCACCTGCCCCGCTCGACCACCCACCGGATACTCGACCAACTGGTCCGGCTGGACTGGCTGCGCCACACGGTGGCCGGATACACCCTGGGGACCCGTGCGCTGGGTCTCGGAGGCCGGGAGATCGGACACAGCGCGCTGCGCGCCGCCGCCGCACCGCACCTGCTGGATCTGGCGGTGCGGACCAGGATGGTCGTGCACCTGGCCGTGCTCGACGGGCCGGAGGTCTACTACCTGGACAAGGTGGGAGGCCGGGCGGCCGTGGACATACCGTCGCGGGTCGGCGGCAGGGCGGTCGCGCACTGCACGGGGCTCGGCAAGGCCATGCTCGCCTGGCTGAGCCCGGAGGATATCGACGCGCGGTACGCGCAGGCCATCGAGCGCCGTACCCATCACAGCATCGGCAGCCTCGACCAACTGCACCGCGAGCTCGGCCTGGTGCGCCGCCGAGGCGGGTTGGCGATCGAGCGGGGCGAGTGTTTCCCTCATCTCGGCTGCGTCGGGCTCGCACTGCGTGGGCCGGACGGGCCGGTCGGGGCGATCTCCGTGGTCGGGGACGGCCGCTCCTCGCTGGAACTCGTGGCTCCCCTGGTGGTCGGCGCGGTGCGGTCGGTCGCCGAGGACCTCTTCGGCACCTCCGAGACGTACCGCCGGGACACGCCGGACGTCTTCGCCTGAGCGCTCCGCTGGATGAGCGGTGATGTGCCGTCGTTCGGCTGCGGTGCCGTCGTGGCTGGTCGCGCCAGCGCGGCGGTAGCCGCACATCGATACGGCCCCGTGCCCCTTCGGGGCGCGGCCGAACCGCAGCGGACTTCGCCCGACCCGCTCAGCGAGAAGCCGCCCCGGTGCGAACAGGGGCGGCTCCGGTCGGACCCGGCCGTGTCAGTAGGCCGGTGGCGCGGTCGTCACCACGCCGTCCAGCCCCCGTCCACGGTGACGGTCGTGCCCGTCACGAAGCGGGAGGCGTCCGAGGCGAGGAACACCGCGGCGCCGCCCAGCTCCTCGGCGTCGCCGATCCGGCCCAGGGGGGTGCCCTTGACGATCCGCTCGCCCCAGCGGCTGTCCAGCAGGCCCGAGCTGAGATCGGTGCGGAAGTAGCCGGGCGCGAGGGAGTTGACCCGTACACCGCGGTCGGCCCACTCGACGGCGAGGGCCTTGGTGAGCGCCTCGACGCCGCCCTTGCTGGCCGCGTACGCCGCGATCCGTTCGAAGCCCGTGCTCGCGTGCACGGACGAGACGTTGACGATCGACCCGGAGCCCTGCTCCAGCATGACCTTGCCGGCTTCGCGGCAGCAGGAGAAGGTGCCCTGGAGATTGACGTCGAGCACCCGCCGGAAGTCCTCGTCGGTGACGTACTCACTGCGGGTGAAGTGCGGGCTGATCCCGGCACAGTTGACGACGGCGTCCAGTCGTCCGGTCGCCCCGGTGATCCGCCCGACCGTCGCGCGGACCGCGTCCGGGTCGGCGACGGAGCACGGCAGCACGAGCACCTTGCCGCCGTGCCCGGCGAGTTCGGACTCCAGGCTCTCCAGGTCGGCGCCCGTGCGGGCGGTCACCGCCACGTCCGCCCCGGCCTGGGACAGCGCGACCGCGATGGCCCGTCCGAGGCCCTTGCCCGCACCGGTCACCCAGGCGGTCCGGCCGTCGAGACGCAGATCGGTGTTGACGTCGGCCATGGTTCAGCCCTCCGCGGGGATGTCGCGCAGGGTCCGCTTGAGGACCTTGCCCGAAGGGGTACGGGGAAGTTCGTCGACGACGTCGAAGCGGACCGGGACCTTGAACTTGGCCAGCCGCTCCAGACAGAACTCCCGCAGCTCCTCGGCTCCGGCGCCGGCTCCGGGCCGGAACACCACGAAGGCGCGCGGGACCTCGCCCCAGCGGGGATGGGTCAGACCGACCACGGCCGCCTCCAGGACGGCGGGGTGTTCGTACAGGACCCGTTCGACCTCGGGGGTGGCGATGTTCTCGCCACCGGAGACGATCATGTCCTTCTTGCGGTCGTCGATGTAGAGGAAGCCGTCCTCGTCGAGGTGCCCGATGTCCCCGGTGTGGAACCAGCCGTCCTTGAGGGCGGCGGCCGTGGCCTTCTCGTCGCGCCAGTAGCCCGCGAAGACCTTCGGGCCGCGCAGCGTGATCTCGCCCAGCTCGCCGGCCGGGACTTCCTGGTCCGAGTCGTCGACGATCCGCACGCGCGTGTGGGGCACGGGGCGGCCGACCGACCCCAGTTTGGACAGCGAGTGCTCCCGGTCGAGGAAGGTGTCGCCGGAGACGGTCTCGGTGAGGCCGTAGGCGTCGGCGAACCAGGCGTTGGGGAAGGCGTTCATGACGCGGCGCAGGACCGGTTCCGGGGTCTTCTCGCCGCCGCCGAGGATGAAGCGGACGGACTTGGTGTCGTAGGACTCCCGGTCCGGGACCTCCAGCACCGCGTTGACCATGGCGGGGGCCAGCCACGCGTTGGTGACGCGGTGCTCCTGGATCGCGCGCAGGGCGCACTCCGGGTCGAACTTGCGCTGGAGCACCACGCTGCCGCCCGTGTACAGGACGCCGAGGGCCGGCATGTCCAGGCCGCCCACGTGGTAGAGCGGTCCGCAGACCAGCGTGGTGTCGGCCGCGGTCAGGCCGAAGTGGACGATGTGGGCCAGGTTCTTGGCCTGCACGTTCCCGTACGTGATGCGCACGCCCTTGGGCCGTGAGGTCGTGCCGGAGGTGTACATCAGGCGCTGGAGGTCGTCGGGGCCGACATCCACCGGTTGGACCCGGGCGCCCGGGTGCCGGTCGAGGAGCGCCTCGTAGCCGGTCCACCCGTCGGACGGGGGCTCGCCATCCACCAGGATCCGGTGCTCCAGACCGGTCAGCTTCGCGGCGATCCGGTCCGTCGGCCGCAGGAACTCCGGCTCGGTGACGATCGCCCTGACCCGCGCGTGATCCAGGATGTACGCCCACTCCTCCTCGGAGAGGCGGTAGTTCAACGGCAGGAAGACCGCCCCGACGCGGTTCACGGCGTAGACGAGTTCCAGGAACTCGGGCCGGTTGTAGAGCAGCAGTCCCACCACGTCACCACGCCCGACACCCAGTTCTGTCAGACCGGCGGCCAGCCGGTTGACCCGTTCATGGAGTGCGCGCACCGTCAGGCGGCGCTCCTCCTGCGTCACGGCCACGGCGTCGGGCCGCTGGGTGAGGTGGTAATCGAGGATGCTCGAGAAATTGTGCACGGCGACTCTCCGGCTCGGCGGCCGGGATTGTCCCGACCGGTCGGTTGCCCGCTACCAAGATTTAGTGTACCTCTTGGTCTATAAAACGTTGAGCCGCACTTTACGACGGAGCCCACTGGCCGACAACCATCCGGACGGGCCGAGTCGCTTCCCCCACCGAGGAGGGCCCCTTGCCTCGCATCCGCCTCGACACCGACGGCCCCGTCGTCACCGTTCGCCTCGACCATCCGCCCATGAACGCCTTCGACACCGCCCAACGCGCCGAACTGGCCGCCGCCGTGCGCGGGCTGGCGGACGACCGCGAGGTGAAGGCTGTCGTCCTCTACGGCGGAGAGCGACTCTTCGCCGCCGGGGCGGACGTCAAGGCGCTGGCCCTGATGGACTCCGAGGAGGTACGGGGCTGGAACCGGGCGCTGCAACGGACCTTCGACGAGGTCGCCCGGCTGCCCGTGCCGGTCATCGCCGCGATCACCGGGTACGCGCTCGGCGGCGGCCTGGAGCTGGCCCTCGCCGCCGACTACCGGGTGGCCGCCGACGACGCGCTCCTCGGCCAGCCGGAGGTGCAGCTCGGCATCATCCCCGGCTCCGGTGGCACCCAGCGGCTGACCCGGCTGATCGGGCCGTCGCGGGCCAAGAACCTGCTGATGACCGGCCGCCGGGTGGGCGCCGAGGAGGCACTGCGCCTCGGCCTCGTGGACGAGGTCGTCCCCCCGGGCGAGGCCTACGACAGCGCGCTGCGGTACGCCCGGCGGCTGGCCGAGGGGCCCGCCGCGGCCCTGGAGGCGATCAAGGAGGCGGTGGACCACGGCGCCGACAGCTCTCTGTCCGCCGGACTGGCGCTCGAACGGTCCCTGTTCACGGGGGTGTTCGGCACGGCAGATGCGGCCGGCGGCATCCGATCCTTCCTCGAACACGGCCCGGGCAAGGCCCGCTTCGAGGGACCCGAGCGAGACAAGTAGGCGGGTTCGGCAGCGCCCCGTAAGGGGCGCGGGGAACTGCGCGATCAGCCACGACGGCGCCGCAGCAAACGAACAACCCATAGAAAGGGGAGGGAAGATGAAGGCCTTGCGCTGGCACGGCGCACGTGATCTGCGGCTGGAAGAGGTGCCGGACCCGCCGGAACCCGGGCCGCACGAAGCCGTGATCGAGGTGGCCTGGTGCGGGGTGTGCGGCACCGACCTGCACGAGTTCCTCGAAGGCCCCCATATGATCCGCAGCGATCCGCACCCGTTCACGGGGGCCAGTCCACCGCTCGCCCTCGGGCACGAACTGAGCGGCACCGTGGTCGCGTTGGGCCGGGCGGTGCCCGGTGTCGCGATCGGCGACCGGGTGACCGCCGACCCCGTCTGGCGGTGCGGCGTCTGCTTCTGGTGTGTGCGCGGCGAGTACCACATCTGCCCCAGGAGCGGCTCGGTGGGCCTCGCCTCGCCCGGTGCCTTCGCCGATCGTGTCACCGTGCCGATCGCGGGGCTCACCCGGTTGCCCGGCAACGTCAGCGACGAGATGGCCGCCGTGGCCGAGCCGCTCGCGGTGGGCCTGCACGCGGTCACCCGGGCGGGAGTGCGGCCCGGTGACAACGTCCTGGTCGTCGGCGGCGGACCGATCGGCTTCGCCGTCGTCCTCGCGGCCCGCCTCGCCGGAGCCGCCGGGCTCTACGTGAGCGAGCCGCTGAAGGAACGCCGGGAGAAGCTCCTCGACCTCGGCGTCACGGAGGCCTTCGACCCGCGCGAGACGGACGTACGCCGGGAGCTGTTCCTCAGGACCGGCCGCATCGGCCCGGATGTCGTCATCGACGCCACCGGCGTCCCCGCGCTCGCGGGCCAGGCGGTGGCCACGGTCCGGCGCGGCGGCACGGTCGTGCTCGCCGGTGTCGGCCACGGCAACGTCGAGATCGACATGGGCCAACTCGTCTTCTACGAGCGGTCCGTGCTCGGCACGCTCGGCTACAACTTCGACATCCCCCGGGTGATCGACCTGATGAGCACCGGGCGTCTGGACGCCTCACCTCTGATCACCGGACGTTTCTCGCTCTCGGAAGGAGCCGGTGTCTTCGCGGACCTGGCGGCCGACCGCGCAAGGCACCTGAAGGTGCTGCTCACCCCGAAGGGACTGTGACATGGATTTCGACCTGCCGGAGGAGACGCGGGACCTGCAGGACATGGTCCGCGAGTTCGCGGCCAAGGAGATCGGCCCGAACGCGGCCGAGTGGTCGGAGAACGAGCAGTTCCCGACGCACATCTTCACCAAGCTCGGCGAACTCGGCCTGATGGGCATGCTGGTGCCCGAGGAATACGGCGGCGCGGGCTCCGACACCGTGTCCTACGTCGCCGTGATGGAGGAACTGGGCGCCGCCGACCAGTCGGTCGCCTCCTCCTGGAACGCGCACTCGACCATCGCCACCCTGCCGCTGCTGGCCTACGGCACGGAGGAGCAGAAGCAGCGCTGGCTGGCCCCGCTGGCCCGGGGCGAGGCCATCGGAGCCTTCGGTCTCACCGAGCCCGGCGCCGGCTCGGACGCCGCCGGCATCACCACCACCGCCCAGCGGCGGGACGGTGGTTGGGTGATCAACGGCACCAAGATGTTCATCACCAACGCCGGCACCGACATCAGCCAGGGCGTCACCCTGCTGGCCACCACGGGCAAGGGCGAGGACGGGCGGAAACGGTTCGCCACCTTCTACGTCCCGACCGGCACGCCCGGTTACAGCTGCGGGGCGAAGCTGAAGAAGCTCGGCTGGCACGCCATGGACACCCGGGAGCTGGTCTTCGACGACTGCTGGATCTCCGACGACCACCTCATCGGCGAGGAGGGGGGCGGGCTGCGCCAGTTCCTCTCCGTCCTGGACAAGGGCCGGATCAGTGTCGCCGCGCTCGCGCTGTCCCTGGCGAAGGCGGCGCTCGCGCTGGCCGTCAAACACGCCACCGAGCGGCATCAGTTCGGCCGGCCGCTGTCGTCCTTCCAGGCGGTGGCGCACAAGATCGCCGACATCGGCACGGAGTTCGAGGCCGCCCGCTGGATGGTCTACCGCGCCGCATGGCTCGCCGACCAGGGCCGCCCGTACGGCAAGGAGGCCGCGATGGCGAAGCTCTACGCCTCCGAGGTCGCCAACCGGGCCGCTTCCCAGGCGGTGCAGATCCACGGCGGCTACGGCTATGTGCGGGAGTCGGAGATCTCGCGGTTCTACGCCGACGCCAAGATCCTGGAGATCGGCGAGGGCACGAACGAGATCCAGCGGGACGTCATCGCGCGGGCGCTGGTGAAGCAGTTCTGAGACGCGGGGGCCCGCGGTGTGCGCCGCGGGCCCCCGCGCCTCAGCTCGCCAGCGAGGTGGGCCCCCACCCGGCTTCGGGATCGAGCGGCAGATCGGGGCGGTCGCGTTTGAACGCCTCCGCCTCCCGCTCCACGTCCGGCAGGACGGCGCCGGGCGCGCCGAACCCGCGCAGCAGGGTGCCGCAGTACTCCCGCGACAGGAACGCGGCGTCCCACCGGCCGCCCGGCTTCGCCCACTGGTAGGTGTGGTTGTGCAGGTTGAGGAACTGGAGGGTGGCCACCCGCGGATCGACCGCGCGGAAGGCGTCCTGCTCGATCGCCTCCGTCAACAGCCCCTTGACCACCCGCTCGAACTCGGCACGCTGGCCCAGCAGGGCCTTGAGCGGGGCGCCGGTGAGGCTGCGGTAGTCGTGCTCGTACACCCAGATGTGGTCGAGCCTTCGGAAGATGATGGTCAGCAGTGACTCCGAGAGCAGCCGCAGCCGTACCAGCGGATGGGCGTCGAGTGCCGCGATCTGCCGGGCCCGGGAGAGCAGGGGCGTCATCACCCGGGACTGGATCTCGATCAGCAGGTTCTCCTTGGAGTCGATGTAGTAGTACAGCGCTCCCTTGGCGAGCCCGACCGCCCGGCCCAGGTCGTTGACGGAGGTCGCCGCATAGCCCCGGCGGGCGAACAGCTCGGCGGCCGTGTCGATGATCTTCTGGCGTCTGACCTCGAAGCCCGGTCCGTGGCCCGGTGGTCTGGGCATTGCTTTTCTCCCCGCCTGATGTGTCGAAGCGTCATTACGGCATGCCCGTCCCCGTATCCGGACGGCTATGGGCAGTCCGGGGGGAAACGGGCCCGGGACATCGTTTTCTGTTGTGCTGGAATCAGTTTGCTAGACCAGACGGTACATTAAAAGTACGACTCAGGCGGCGCGGCGATGTGCTGCCCGTGCGAGCAATGCGAGGACGCGCATGACGACCGAGGCACCGCAGCAGACCACGACCGGATCCGCGCACGCGGATCAGCTCCTGGAGATGTACCGCCGGATGCGCCGCATCCGCCGGTTCGAGGAGCGGGCGTCGGAGCTGTACAAAGCGACGGAGATTCCCGGCTTCCTGCACCTGTCGATCGGCCAGGAGGCCAGTGCGGTGGGCGCGTGCTGGCCGCTCGGCCCCCGCGACGGCATCACCTCCACCCACCGGGGCCACGGCCATGTGCTGGCCAAGGGCCTGGACTCGGCGTCTATGATGGCAGAGCTCATGGGGAAGGAAGCGGGCACCTGCCACGGACGGGGCGGCTCGATGCACATCGCCGATCCCGGACTCGGCATCTACGGCGCCAACGGCATCGTCGGCGCCGGACTGCCGATCGCCGCCGGAGTGGCGACCGCGGCCAAGCTGCGCGAGGCGGGCGACGTGGTGGTGGCGTTCTTCGGGGACGGCGCGGTCGCCCAGGGCATGTTCCACGAGGCCGTCAACCTGGCCGCCGTATGGGATCTGCCCGTCGTCTTCCTCTGCGAGAACAACCACTACTCCGAGTTCTCCCCGGCCGCCGAGCAGCACCGGGCCACGCTCGCCGCGCGGGCCGCCGGTTACGGCATCGGGTACGCGCACGTCGACGGCAACGACGTGCTCGCGGTGGCCGGGATGATGACCGACGTGGTGGCACGGCTGCGGGCCGGAGGCGGTCCGGTCCTGGTGGAGGCCGAGACATACCGCTGGCACGGCCACTACGAGGGTGACCCGGAGCGGTACCGCGCCCCCGAGGAGGTCGCCGCCGCCAAGGAACGCGATCCGCTGCTGATCGTCCGCCGGCATCTCGCCGACGCGGGCGTCGCGACCGCGCTCGCCGACGCCGTGGACGAGGAGATCGACAAGGAGATCGAGGCGGCGGTGCGGTGGGCCAGGAGCATGCCCGAACCCGCGCCCGAGACGCTCCACGACTACGTCTCGGCCCCGCGCCCGGCGCTGCCCGAGCCCGCCGCGCCCGCGGCCGGCGGGGAGATCTTCCGCACGATGGACGCCGTACGACTGGCCCTGGAGCACGAGCTGACGGCCGACCCGTCCGTCTTCGTCGCCGGCATCGACGTGGGCGCGGGCGGCAACGTCTTCGGCCTCACCAGGGGCCTCGCCCAGGCCTTCCCGGGCCGGGTCCGCGACACGCCCATCAGCGAGAGCGCGATCCTCGGCACGGCGGTGGGCGCGGCCATGGCCGGGATGAAGCCGGTCGTCGAGATCATGTACATGGACTTCATCGGTGTCGCCCTGGACATGCTGCTCAACCAGGCGGCCAAGCTGCGCTTCATGACCGGCGGCCGGGCCTCCATGCCGCTGGTGGTGCGCACCCAGTTCGGCGCCGGACGCTCCTCGGGCAGCCAGCACTCGCAGAGCCTGGAAGCGCTGCTCGCGCACATCCCCGGGCTGACCGTGGTGATGCCGTCCAACCCGGCCGACACCTACGGCCTGCTGCGGGCCGCCATCCAGGACCCCAACCCGGTGGTGTTCATCGAGAACCGGCTCCAGTACGGCTTCAAGGGCCCCAAGCCGCCGGCCGACCACACGGTCCCGCTGGGCCGGGCCAAGGTCGTCCGCGAAGGCACCGACATCACACTCGTCTCCTGGTCGCGCATGGTGCAGGACGCCCTCGCCGCCGCCGAGCTGCTCGCCGCGGAGGGCGTGAGCGTGGAGGTCGTCGACCTGCGCACCGTCGCCCCGCTGGACCGCGAGACGGTGCTCGCCTCCCTGGCCAAGACCAACCGCCTCGTCATCGCGCACGAGGCGGTACGCGACTTCGGCGTCGGGGCCGAACTGTCCGCCCTCGCCGTCGACGAGGGGTTCTGGCACCTGGACGCACCCGTCACCCGGGTCGCCGCGCCCCCGATGCCCGCCCCCTACACCCCCTCGCTGGAACGGCTGTGGCTGCCCTCGCGCGACACCATCGCCGACACACTGCGGCGCATCGCGGCCGTGTGACGTGCGGTGCGGGGCGTGCCCGTCGGGGCGCGCCCCACGCGGGGACGCATGACAAAGGGATGGCCCCGGGACGAATCCCGGGGCCATCCCCTTGTGCGCTCCGCCGCCGGCCCGGCCGAATCGGCAGGACTGGACACGGGCCGACGGCGGATCCGATCGCGGTCCAGTCAGACCGTCGCGACCGGAGTGAGCGGGCTGCCCTGGGTGCCGGGCAGGTTCAGCGGGGGAGCGGTGAGGAGGAAGCGGCTGCGGTTGTGCTCACGGAGCCAGGCGGCCAGGTCGTGCAGGTACCACAGCTCGCCCATCGGCACGCCGAGCTTGAACAGGCACAGGTGGTGCAGCGGAAGCAGCGTGTGCGGGCCCTGGGCCTGGGTGACGCCCACGCCCTCGATCGCGTAGTTGTCCGAGGCGATCGCGGAGATCTGCGACTCGGCGACCCATTCGAGCAGCTTCGGGTCGTCCGCGTCGAGGTAGGCCGCGGTCTGGTGGATGGCGACCGGGTCGGGGTTCTTCTGCCAGGCGAGGACCTGGGTGGCGAAGCCGGTGTGCAGCAGCAGGATGTCACCGGGCTCGACCACGACGTTGTCGGCCGCCATGATCTCCTGGAGCTGCTGGAAGTTGACCGGCTGGTAGCCGGTGCCCAGGTGGTGCGCGATGTCGATGAGGACACCGCGGCCCTGGACGCCGTGCTGCGCCATGTGCTCCAGGCCGAGGTGGCGCGCGAAGCTGAGGCTCCCGCTGCCGTCGCCCTTGGCGTCCTCCGCGGGGCCGACGAGGTCGGAGTCGGCCCGGTAGCCGTTGTAGTAGATCGCCTCGGCGACCCCGTCGCCGTCGGCGTCGAACTCGGCGCCCTGGTGGGCGAGCGCGTCCCACTGGGTCGAGTACTGAAGCCACAGGGTGACCACGTCGTCCGACCACACGTCGATCAGGTCGGGCGAGAAGTGCTCGCTCGCCTTGATGTTGTAGAAGACGTCCTGCTTGTGCTGGAGGTCCTCGGTGGGCCTGAGGATCGGCGGGTAGCGGCGCTGGTTCAGCGAGGTGCCGCCCGGATAGTCGAGCGGCAGGCTCAGGCTGAAGGTCACCCCGTGCTCGACCTCCCGCACCCCTTGCAGCACCTTCTCGGCGGTGAGCAGGTTGATGCGCCCCAGCTCGTCGTCCTCACCGAAGTCTCCCCAGGTCGAACCCGGCGGTCGCTGCTTCCAACGCTTCGTCACGATAAACGCCTCCTTAGGCGACGGTCCCCGTCGACAGTCGTCCGCATGCTATTTCGAATGTACCGGTCGGTCAACAACTCTGACGATCTAGAATTTTAGCCTTCATATTGGCGTCGACAGTCAATAGACTGACTGGTCGAAACATCTACCACTTGGAGAGACCGATGAGCGAATCCACACAGGCGTGGGTCGCGGCGGGCGTGCGCGCCGTGCTCGGAGCACACACCCAGGCCCAGGACGCGGGCCGCACCGACGAGATCGTCGCGCTGTACACCCCGGACGCGGTCCTGGAGCTGCCGGGAACGGACCCCCTCCAGGGCCACGACGCGCTGCGTGAGGCCTTCAAGGGGTGGGAGCCGACACAGCCCCAGCTGCACCTGGTGACCAACACCGTCGTCACCTCCTCCGGCGCCGACGAGGCGACGGCGGCGAGCGACGTGGCCTTCCTCCAGCGCGGCGAGTCGGGCTGGAGCGTGCTGGTCACCGGGCACTACGACGACACCCTGCGCCGGGTCGACGGCACCTGGCTGCTGTCGCACCGCAAGACGACCTACCAGGTCTGACAGCCCGCCGCCCCTACCACCTTGGAGTGAGATGAGCACCACTTCCTTCGACGACCGGGCCGACGCCGAGGCCGCGGTCGCGGCCGGCGTACAGGCCGCCATCGGCGCCTACGCGCAGGCCCTGGACTCCGGTCGCACCGACGACATCGCCGAGTTGTTCACCCCCGACGGAGTCGCCGAGATCGCCGGCATCGCCACCTTCGAGGGCCGGGACGCGATCCGCGAGGGCTACGCCGGCTTCGCGCCGACGCAGCCGCAGCTGCACCTGACGGCCAACACGGTCGTCACCGCGGTCGGCGAGGACGAGGCCACGGCCGTGAGCAACCTGGCGTTCTTCCAGCGCGGCGAGTCGGGCTGGAGCGTGCAGGTGGTCGGCCGCTACGACGACACCTTGCACCGGCACGACGGCGCCTGGAAGTTCCGGCGGAGGGTCACCACCTTCCAGCCCTAGCGGGCCGCCGGAACCCGGAACGCCCGTACCGCCTCAGGCGGTACGGGCGTTCCGTGCGGTCAGGCCGTGGCCGGTCCCGCGGTGCCGTCCTGCGCCTTGGAGAAGGTGAAGGCCGGGAACTCGTTCTCGACGGACTCCTTGATCAGCTCCTGGAGCTTCCAGCGTCCGGTCGGGTTGAGCAGCTGCTTGACCGGCTTGCCGGGGATGTTGGCGCCGTAGAAGTAGCTGCTCTTGAGGAAGGAGGACTGGCCCGCGCTGTCGTTGACCAGATCCGTCCACTCCTGCTCGGCGGCGGACGTGACCTCGACGACGTCATGGCCGTGGTCCCGGCCGTGGACGAGCAGGTCCATGACGTAGTCCACCTGGTCGCCGGAGTAGCGCGGGTTGTTGCCGAGCGCGCCGTGCGGGCCGCCCGGGAAGTAGAAGTTGGGGAAGCCGGCCGTCGTCACACCCAGGTAGGTGGACGGTCCCTCGGCCCAGTACTCCTCCAGCGGCAGGCCCTGGCGGCCGCGCACCCCGAGCCGGTTGAGAGCGCCGGTGCCGAAGTCGTAGCCGGTCGCCCAGATGATGATGTCGAACTCCTGGTGGCCCTCGGAGGTCTCGATCCCGGTCTCGGTGATGCGGACGATCGGCGTCTCGTTGATGTCGACGAGCTCGACGGTCGGCTTGTTGTACGCCTCGTAGTAGCCGGTGCCGAACGGGGGCCGCCGGCCGCCGTAGCCGTGGCCCTTGGGGACGAGCTTCTCCGCGGTCGCCGGGTCCTTGACGATGGAGCGGATCTTGGCGGCGATGAACTCGCAGAACTCCTCGTTGACCGTGGCGTTCGTGGTCATGTCGTAGTAGTGCTCGGAGAGCTTGGTGAAGCCGGGGCTGTTCCACTTCTGCTCGTAGAACTCCTGGCGTTGCTCCGGGGTGTCCTCCAGGCCCGATCGCATGGTGATCTGGTGGAGGAAGCCGCTGGGCGAGGCGTTGAGGGTGTCCCGGATGGACTCGAAGTCGCCCTTGAGCCCGGCCTGTTCCTCGGCGGTGATCGGCCGGTTGTTGAGCGGGGTCAGCCAGTCGGCCACCTTCTGGTACACCGTCAGCTGCGCGACCTCGTCGGCGATCGCGGGCACGATCTGGACGCCGCTGGAGCCGGTGCCGATCTGGGCCACGCGCTTGCCGGCGAAGTCCACGGGCGTCTTGGGCCAGCGGCCGGTGTGGTGCTGCTCGCCGCGGTAGTCCTCGCGGCCCGGGATGCCGGGGGTGAACGGCACGGACAGGATGCCGGTGGCGGCGACGACGTGGCGCGCCCGGTGCTCGGTGCCGTCCTCGGTGCGCACGGTCCAGGTGCCGGACGCCTCGTCCCACACCGCCGAGGCCACCTTCGCGCCGAACACGAGGTGGCGGCGCAGGTCGAACCGGTCGACCACGTAGTTGAAGTACCGCTCGATCTCGGGCTGGCCGGCGAAGTGCTCCGACCACTCCCACTCCTCCCACAGCTCCTTGGAGAACAGGTAGCCGTAGGTGTAGCTCTCGGAGTCGAAGCGCGCCTCGGGGTAGCGGTTCCAGTACCAGGTGCCGCCCACACCGCTGCCCGCTTCGAGCAGCCGCGCCGAGAATCCGGCGTCCTGGGCCCGGTAGAGCTGGTAGATGCCGGTGACGCCGGCGCCGATGACCAGCACGTCGACAAGGTCGCCGAGGCCACCGGGGTCCTGGTCCGCCGGGCTGGTCTTCGTGGTTTCGCTCATGGTGCTCTCCCGCGTGAGCCTGGATTGTTATGTCGACCGGTCAGTCGAATAATGAGGCTGAGAGTAGAGGAGGGGTCGGATTCATTCAATGGATGTGAATCTCCTCCAGGGTCATTGATTGTACCGACCGTCTGGTCTAACTTTCGCTCAGGGACGCGACGACGCGCAACAGGAGTCAGTCATGAGTGACAAGAGTGTCGAGGAAGCCACTGATCTGCGGGCCGCGGGCTGGAAGGCCATGCGGGCGGCACTGCCCGGCGTGTTCCCCGAGGAGGACGTCGACCTGCGGGACGGCCGCCTCGGCGAAGAACTCGTCGACATCGGTCTCACCAGTGTGTGGGGGGCGCTGTGGGGCCGCGAGGGACTCGCCCCACGTGACCGCAGCCTGGTCACGCTCGGCATCCTCATCGCCCTCGGGGCGGAGACCGAGCTGAAGACCCACGTCCGCATCGGGCTGACGAACGGGCTGTCCCAGGACGAGATCGCCGAGGTCATCTACCACTCCAGCGGCTACACCGGATTCCCGCGCGCGGTCGCCGCGCGCACCGCCGCCCGCGAGGCCCTGGAGGGCTGACCACAGCCACCGGCCGGCGCGTGAGCCCCCGGCCACCCCCACACCACAGCACACGAGGAGCCACACATGTCACTTCAGGGAAAGGTCGCGGTCGTCACCGGCGGCGCGCGAGGCATCGGACGCGGGATCGCGACCGTACTCGCGGCGAAGGGGGCCGCGGTGGCGGTCTGGGACCTGAACACCGAGGGCGCCGAGAAGACCGTCGCCGAGATCCACGAGGCGGGCGGCAAGGCCGTCGCGGTGGGCGGTGACGCCGCCGACGCGGCCGCCGTGGCCCGCTCCGCCGCCCGCACCCGCGAGGAGCTCGGGCCGGTCACGATCCTGGTCAACAACGCGGGGACGACCGCGTACGAACCCTTCACCGGCATCAGCGAGGCGGCCTGGGACCGCATGATCGGGATCAACCTCAAGGGCCCGTTCCTGGTCACCCAGCAGCTGATCCCCGACATGATCGAGGCGGGCTGGGGCCGGATCGTCAACATCTCCTCGTCGTCCGCCCAGACCGGCGCACCGGCCATGGCGCACTACGCGTCCTCCAAGGGCGGCGTCATCGGCCTCACCAGGGCGCTGGCGGTCGAGTACATAGGGCAGGGCATCACCGTCAACCACGTCCCGCCGGGGTTCATCGACACCCCGCTGGTGCGCCAGGGACCCGTCGACGTGGACGCCGTCGCGGCCACGATGCCGATGAAGCGCGCCGGAACGCCGGAGGACATCGCGCACGCCGTCGCCTACCTCGCGTCGGAGGAGGCGGGCTACGTGACCGGCCAGACGATCAGCGTCAACGGCGGGCGCTACTTCTACTGACCAGCCCGCACGCCCCGCACCGAACACCGCACCAACGCTGCACTGGAGCCGACAATGAGCATCGAGGACGACGTCAGGGCTCCCGCCCACGTCCTGGTAGTGGGCGCCTCCGCGTCCGGACTGACCACCGCGGAGGCGCTGCGCCGCAAGGGCTACGAAGGCCGGATCACGGTCCTCGGCGACGAGCCGCACGCGCCGTACGACCGCCCGCCGCTGTCCAAGCAGGTGCTCTCCGGGGCCTGGGAACCGGACCGCGCCGCCCTGCGCACCCAGGACCTGCTCGACGGTCTGGACGCCGAGTTCGTCCTCGGTGACCCGGCGGTCTCCCTGGACACCGCGAACCGCACGGTACGCACCGGGTCCGGACGCGAACTGACGGCCGACGCCGTCGTGATCGCCACGGGCGTCCGGCCGCGCACACTGCCCGGCCAGGCGGGCCTGTCCGGCGTGCACGTCCTGCGCACCCTCGACGACTCCCTGGCCCTGCGCGAGGAACTCCTCGGCGCCGCCCGTCTCGTGGTCGTCGGCGAGGGCGTCCTCGGCTCCGAGATCGCCGCCACCGCCCGCACCCTCGGCCTGGACGTCACCCTCACCGGTCCGCTGGCGGCACCGATGGCCCTCCAGGTCGGCCCGCTGGTCTCCGGTGCGCTGGGCGAACTGCACACCGAGCGCGGGGTACGGCTGCGGCTGGGCACCGGCGTCGAGGGGTTCACCTCGGCGGCGGGCCGGGTCACGGGCGTACGGCTGAGCACCGGCGAGGAACTGCCGGCCGACGTCGTGGTGGTCGCCATCGGCGCCGTACCGGCCACCGACTGGCTCGTGGACAGCGGCCTCGAACTCGACAACGGCGTGGTGTGCGACTCCCGTTGCCGCGCCGAGGAGGGCGTCTACGCCGTGGGCGACGTGGCCCGCTGGCACCACGAGCACCTCGGCCGGCTGATCCGCCTGGAGAACCGGACGAACGTCACGGAACAGGCCGCGGCCGTCGCGGCGGGCATCCTCGGCGACGAGCGGCCCTACACGCCGGTGCCGTACTTCTGGACCGACCAGTTCGACGCCAAGCTCCAGGTCCACGGATTCCTGCCCGCCGACGCCGAAGTGGACGTGGTGGAAGGCGAGTTGGCCGCCCGGCGATTCGTCGTCCGGTACCGCAGCGAGGGCCTGGTCACCGGTGTCCTCGGCTGGAACATGCCCAAGCAGACACGGCTGCGCCGCCAGGAGGTCGTCGACGCCCTCGCCGTCGCCCTCTGAGCCACGCCCCACCCACGTCATCCCCAGGAGAAGAACCATGAAGGTCGTCATCGACGAAGAGAAGTGCGTGGCCGCAGGACAGTGCGTGGCCGCCGCCATGGACGTGTTCGACCAGCGCGAGGACGACGGCATCGTCGTCCTGCTCGACGAGAACCCGTCGGACGAACTGGCCGACGACGTCC
The DNA here is from genome assembly GCF_013044505.1 of Streptomyces sp. S3(2020). GTDB lineage: Bacteria > Actinomycetota > Actinomycetes > Streptomycetales > Streptomycetaceae > Streptomyces. The sequence goes on from NZ_JABERD010000004.1 coordinate 71,157, forward strand.
GCAACGCCGCCGCGGTGTGCCCCGCCCTGGCCATCCGCATCGAGGAATAGTCCCGCCCGCACCTCACCCCTTCCCCCCACCCCCATCACCGGAGGAACCACCATGGCTGAGGCAGACATCCAGCAGGCCGCCGACGAGGCCACGTACTTCTACCAGGACGACCGGGACGCCAAGTGCCCGTTCGCCCCACCGCCGGGGTTGCGCGCCCTGAACGAGGAGGGCCCGGTCTCCCGGGCCCGGATCTGGGACGACAGCACCCCCTGGCTCGTGACCGGCCACGCCGCGCAGCGGGCCATCCTGTCCGACCCCCGGGTCAGCTCGGACGACAAACGGCCGGGGTTCCCGTACCCGAACAGGGCCATGGCGGAGACGGCCCACCATCACCCGCTGACGATCTTCAACGCGGACGGCGCCGACCACACGCGGATCCGCCGCATGATGACCCGGCCGTTCACCCGCCCCCGGATGGAGGCGCTGCGGCCGGACATCCAGCGGTTCACCGACGAGCTCATCGACAAGATGCTCGCCGGTCCCAAACCGGTCGACCTGGTGACGGCACTGTCGCTGCCACTGCCCTCGCTGATGATCTGCGCGCTGCTCGGCGTGCCCTACGAGGACCACGACTTCTTCCAGGAGCACGCCTCCTTCGCCACCCGCAGCGACAAGACGGCCGAGCAGCAGAACGCGGCGAACCAGGCGCTGGGCGGCTACCTGGCGGCGCTGCTCCAGAAGAAGATGGAAGATCCCGCCGAGGACGTCCTCTCGGACTTCGCCGCGCGGATCAAGGACGGGGACCTCACCCTTCCCGAGGCGACCCTGCTCTCCATGATCCTGCTGATCGCCGGCCACGAGACCAGCGCCACCATGATCACGCTGGGCACCGCCCTGCTGCTGGAGAACCCCGACCAGATCGCGCGGCTGCGCGGGGTCGAGGACACGAGGGAGGCCGCGAACGCGGTCGAGGAGATCCTGCGCTATCTGACGGTCGCCACGTTCGGGCAACGGCGTATCGCCGCCGAGGACTTCGAGTTCGAGGGCGCGCAGATCAAGGCCGGCGACGGCATCGTCGTCCCGCTGCCCGCCGGCAACTGGGATCCGGAGGCCTTCCCCCAGCCCGAGAAGCTCGACCTCACCCGCAAGGCCACCCATCACCACGCCTTCGGCTGGGGCATCCACCAGTGCCTCGGCCAGCAACTCGCCCGTATCGAGCTCCAGGTCGTCTACGGCACCCTCTACCGGCGGGTGCCGACCCTGCGCCTGGCGGTCGACCGTGACCAACTCGAATTCCGTCCGGCCGATGCGCTCGCCTTCGGCATCAGTGAACTGCCGGTGACCTGGTAGCCGGGGAGCCGGGAAGCCGTTCCATCGATCCGCGGGTCCCTTCCGAACGGGCGGGACCCGCGTCCGCATCCGCACACGCTGTACAACAGGAGTCAGGCATGAGCGAGTTCAGCTTTGAAGGACGCGTCGCGGTCGTCACCGGCGCGGGCCGGGGGATCGGCCGGGCCCATGCCCGCCTTCTCGCGGCGCGCGGGGCGAAGGTCGTCGTCAACGACCTGGGTGGGTCCATGGAGGGCGACGGCTCGGACGTCAGCCCCGCGCAGAAGGTCGTAGAGGAGATCACCTCGGCGGGTGGCGCGGCCGTGGCCGACACCCACGACGTCTCGACGACGGCAGGAGGACAGGCCATCATCGACACCGCGATCGAGAACTTCGGCCGCGTCGACATCCTCGTCAACAACGCCGGGATCATCCGATGGGCCGGCCTGCCCGAGGTCGACGCGGAGAACCTGGAGCGCCACCTCGCGGTACACCTCGTCGGTTCCTTCAACACGCTGCGCGCCGCCTGGCCCCACTTCGTGGAGCAGAACTACGGGCGGGTCGTCCTGACGACGTCGAGCGGTGTGCTCGGACTGCCCAACAACCTGTCCTACGCGGCGGCCAAGGGCGGCACGATCGGACTCGCCCGCAGCGCGAAACTGGCGGGCGAACCGCACAACATCAAGGTCAACCTCATCGCTCCGGCGGCCATGACCCGCATGGGCGGCGGGCCCGAGGAAGAGCCCACGGAGGCGGTCCCCGGCCAGCCGTACATGCCGTCCGACGCGGTCGCGCCGATGGTGGCGTATCTCGCGCACGAGAGCTGCCCGGTCAGCGGCGAGATCTACACAGCGGGCGCCGGCCGCTTCGCGCGCCTCTTCATCGCCTCGACCGAGGGCTACGTCCACCAGGGCGGCCCCGCGACCATCGAGGACGTGGCGGGCAACTGGGACGCCGTCAACGACGAGAAGGGCTACTACGTGCCGACGGACCTGATGGCCTGGTCGGGCACGTTCCTCCAGCACCAGTTCGCGCCGATCGCGGATTCCGCGAACTCGTAGGCGAGCGGCGGCGACACGGCGAGGGGGCGTGTCGCCGCGGCGCCGTGGCGTGGACGGTGAGAGGCGAAGGCCGGGCGGAGCGCCCGGCCTTCGTGCTGTGCGAACCAAGCGCCGTCGCAAGGACGGTGTCCGGCGGCTGGGAGGCCCGGGAGTGGTCGGTCCGCATCCGCATACCGTCCTTCCGCGTGAGCCGGTCCGAGAGCGTGAGCCGCCGCTCGGCCGCCGGTGGGGGAGGGGTCTGCGGCGTTGTGGGAACGCGGCACGGGACCGGCCCCGAGCCGCGTCCTCGCTGCCCGAAGGGGCGTGGAGGACGCGGCGATCGGAGCCGGTCCCGTGCGGTGCGTGCCGAGGCAGGTCAGGCCGCCTGGCCGACCTCGGCCTCGTCGAGGCGCTTGCTCCTGGGGATGAGGAGGACGAGCAGGGCGCCCAGCGCGCAGCAACCGACCACGAGCCACAGACCGTTGGTGAACCCGGTGTCCAGGTAGAACTGCGTGCCGTGCATGACCGCCCCGTGCTGGGCCATCACCACGAACGCCACCTGGGAGACGACGATCTGGGCCACGCCCTGACCGAGGGTCTGGGCACCGTTGGCCAGGGCCTGTTCCTCGGGGGTGACCGCCTCGATGATCATGATCGGCACGATGGCCATGACGATGCCCGTGCCCAGTCCGGCGATCAGACCCATGCCCACGATCTGGGGTGCGCTGTGGTGCAGTTGGGTGCCGATGCCGTAGCCGAGGACCGTGAGGGTGGAGCCGGCGCCGAGCAGGACACGTGCGTCCAGTCGGCGGGCCAGCCAGCCGGTGCCGACGGCGGCGATGATGATCATCGCGCTGATGGGGCTGGTGACGATGGCGTTGTGGGTGCCGGACCAGCCCAGGCCCTCGGAGACGCCCGGTATCTTCGGCATCAGGATCAGCATCTGGATCACGACACCGACGGCGCTGAGCGAGCCGGCCGCCACCGACGTGGCCAGCAGGACGGTCCACACCTGGCGGCGCCCGGTCATGGACAGCGGGAACAGGGGCTCGGCGACCCGTCGCTCGACGAACACGAAGGCGACCAGGGCGATCAGCGCCCCGACGATGTACGCGGCGAACTTTCCGCTGCTCCAGCCCCAGTGCGAGCCCTGGCCGACCGCGTAGACGATCGCCGTGACCGCTCCGCCGAGGAGGAGGCCGCCGGTCCAGTCCATCCGGCCGCCTCTCTCGCGGACCGGGCTCTCGGGCACGAAGACGGCCACCAGGGCGAAGCTCACGGCGGTGCTGATGGCCATGAACCACAGCACGCCGCGGAATCCGTAGTCGTCCAGGAGCCAGCCGGACAGGAACGGTCCGCCGAAGGCGACGAGGCCGACACCGCCGGCGAGGATGCCGCTGGCGAGTCCGACCCAGCGGCGGGGGAAGATGTCGCGGGTGATCGCGTAGGCCAGCGGTGCCGTGGCCGCGTAGACGCCCGCGATGCCGCGCCCGATCAGCAGCGTGCGGTAGTCGGTGGCGACGGCGGCGATCAGGTCGCCGACGAATCCGAGTCCGGTGGCCAGGAGCAGGACCTTCTTCTTGCCGAACAGGGCCGCGGCCTTGACCGCGAACGGCAGGAAGAAGGTGCCGGTCAGCAGGGTCATCAAGGTGAACCACGCGATGTCCGTGGTCTGGAAGTGGATCGCCACCTCGGCCTGCGCGATGCCGGACAGGGCGGCCATCAGGGCGACGAGTTGGACGGTCCACACGAGGGCGACGACCACGAGGACGTTGCGTGTGGTGGAGGGGGATCTTTCCTGGGCCGGCTGAGCGGCTGTCTGCGTCTGGGGCATCGCGGCCTTCCGGGGGAGCGGTGGACCGGAGCGCGGCTCGGGTCCGGTGGTGGGGACGGGGTGGGGTGCGGCGGTGTCTGTAGGGAGCTCGATGCGGCTGCCGGAAAGATAGACCCAACGGTCGGTACAATCAATGAAGCACGCAAAACGGCGAACCCGTGGACGGGCGTATCGCGCCCACTGTCGGCCGGCACGGCTGTGAACAGGCCTTTCGTCGCCATCGCCGAAGAGATGCCCTGCGTGTGTGGCCGGATCCTTGTCCCGTTCAGTGGGACGGGCACCCCTGCCAGGCAAGTTGCTTGACTTAAGGAAGCACCGGGCGGGCGAAGGATTTCGCCGTCACGGGCGCCAAGGCCGCGAACCTGGCGCGCTCGGCCATCGCCGGACTGCCGGTGCTCCCCGGTTTCGTGCTGGTGCCCGGCGAACGCGCCCCGGACATGCCCACGGGCGAGGACGCGGTACGTACCCGCTGGGAGGCGCTCGCCAAAGCGGCGGGCGCCGAGGAGCCCTGGTCGTGCGGTCCTCCTCGGCCCACGAGGACACCGAGGACTCCTCCACCGCGATGGCGGACGACGGAATGGCGGTCCTGGTGCAGCCCATGCTGCGCGCGGCCATCGGCGGCGTCATCTTCACCGCCGACCCGGTGGCGGGCCGGAGGACCGCATGCTGGTCAGCGCCGTCGCCACGGTTGTCCCGCTGACGCGCTTCTCCCGCCTGGAGGACGTGCGCCGCAGACTGGAACAGAGCCGTGCAGCCGGGCAGAACCAGTTCCGCTGGGTGCGCTCGGTGGACATGCAGGAACTGGACGGCACCCAGCGCACGTTCGTGTTCGTGCCCGTCCTGATGGCTGCTGGAGCGGCGCTGTCCGGCCTCGCGATGGTCATCCAGGAACTGGCCGGTGCCACCGCCCGCCCCGGCGCGGAACGCCGTCCGGCCGGACGCCTGGCGGCCCTGACCGCACCGGAACTCGGCCCCCGCGACACCAAGAGCGTCCTGGAGGCCCGCCCGGCCGTCACCCCTGCGCGCACCGGACGCAGGGCGACTGCCGCCGCGGGCGCCGTCCAACTCGCCGCCCAGGACCTGTGGGAGACCTGCCGCCGCTCCACCGCCGCCCTGAACGACGAGGCCACGCTGAGCCGCCTCGACGACGGCGTCTACAGCGCTGTGATCAGACCGGCCCTGCCCTCCCACGACGTCATGCGGCTGCGTGGCTGCGTCGAGGACGCGAGCACCAACCGCACGACGGCGACGGTCCTGGGGGAGGGACAGGCGCACTCCAGGCGCTGACGCCGCGGTCGGCCTCAGCCGTCACCACGCCGCCGGAACCTGCGCCATGACAGGCCGCTGGCGCGTGGGGAGCGGGCGGTCGTACACGTTGTCCGGCGTCACGATCTCAGTGATCGCCCGGGCGAGCAGCGAGGACGGCTCCTGGCCCTGATAGGTGATGTCGGTGTTGAGCATCAGCACCAGAGTGGCCTTCTTCGAGGGCAGGTAGACGGTCACGGTCTGGTACCCGGGGATGGAGCCGTTGTGCCCGATCCAGCCGCCGCTCTCGAAGATGCCCAGGCCGTAGCTGGTGCCGGGGTGACCGGTGGGCAGCATCGTGAGCCGCTGCGCCTGGGTCCGCGGCCGCAGCAGCGTGCCGGTGGCGACGATCTTCGCCCAGCGGCGCAGGTCGTGGAGGTCGGAGATCATTCCTCCGGCCGCCCATGCCCAACTGGGGTTCCAGTCCGTGCTGTCGGTGACCTCACCGGTCAGCGTCTGGTTGGTGTAGCCGCGGGGATGCGGTCGGGGGAACTCGAAGTCCCGCGGGAACAAGGTGTGGGACAGGCGGGCGGGACGCAGCACCCGCCTCTCGACGAAGTCGGCGAGGCGCTGCCCGCTCACCTTTTCGACCACCAGGCCGAGCAGGATGAGGTTGGTGTTGGAGTACTCGAACTGCTTGCCGGGCGCGAAGGTGTTCTTGTGCTTGAAGCCGTACGCCAGCACCTCCCGCGGGGTGAAGGAGCGCTTGGGGTCGCTCAGCAGATCGTGCTGGAAGACGGCGTCCGCGGTGTAGGGGAAGAGGCCGCTGCGCATCTCGGCGAGATGACGCAACGTGATCCGGTGCCCCTTGGGCACGCCGTGGATGTAGTCGGAGATCGGGTCGTCGAGCCCGACCAGACCGTCGTCGACGAGCTTGAGCAGCGCGGTGACCGTGAAGGTCTTGGTCTCGCTGCCGATCCGTACGAAGACGTCGGAGGCCATCGGCTCGCGGGTGGCGGTGTCGGCGACGCCGGTCGCACGGACGTAGCTGCCCTTGCCCGGCATCCACAGTCCGGCGACGACACCGGGGATGCCGGCCTGCTCACGGACCTGCTCGATGGCCTTGTCGAGGCGCGAGGCCAGCTCAGGGTCGAGTTCGTGCGCCGGGCAGTCGTCCGGCCGGGACGGATGAGAGGAATGGGATGGGTGGGCCGCGACGGCCTGCGCCGCCGTCGCGGGAGTCGCCACCATCGGAGCCAGCACGGACGCCACGAGCAGCGCTGCGGCCAACGCACGGCGGGCGGGGATACGTTTCACGACTCGGTGCCTCTTCCAGGTCTGGGTCGGGGCAGCCACGTCACCATCCGGGGCGTCGGCGCAAGTCGTGCCCAGGGCCGCCCTCCACACGAGTCCACCCGTTCGGCGCCCCACGGGTCGCTTGGACGCACTACGCCGGAGCACGTCGGAGTCGTGGTCCCCCTGACCGGCGTCATCACCGAGGTCGCGATCGAGACACGGACACACCGACACACCGACACCCACCGGTGGGAGCAGGGCGCTGATGACGGACCGCGAGTGCTGTCGGGACGCGGCTGGGTACGCCATCGTGGGAACCACCGGCTGTCTGGTGAGGGAGAGTGGCAGGTGAGGGTCGTCGTGACGGGCGCGTCCGGGTTCTTGGGACGCCTGCTGGTGAGGGAACTCCTACGGACGCGGTCCTTCGCCGCGGCACCGATCACCCGGCTGGTGCTGGTCGACCGTGTCGCCCGGCCCGATGACCCGCTGGTCGCGGACCCTCTCGTCGTAGAGCCTCTCGTCCAGGTGGTGAACGGCGACATGGTCGACCACCTCGGCGAGGTGTTCGCGGAACCCGTGGACGTGGTGTTCCACCTCGCCGCAGCGGTGTCCGCCGAGTGCGAGGCCGACTTCGACCTCGGGATGCGCGTCAACGTGGACGCCACCCGCGCACTCCTCCAGGCGGCGCGGGCGCAGTCGGTGAGCGGCGGTCCGGTGGCGCGGGTGGTGTTCACCAGCAGCCTCGCCGTCTACGGCCCCTTGCCGGCGCGCGGGCTCCCGTTCCCGCCGATGGTCAGTGAGACGACGTTGCCGGCACCCCGATCGAGCTATGGCACACAGAAGTTGATGTGTGAGCACCTCATCGCGGACATGACCCGCCGCGGCTTCGTCGACGGCCGTGTGGCCCGGCTGATGACCGTCGCGGTACGGCCGGGCAGGCCGAACGCGGCCGCCTCCGGTTTCGTCTCCGCGATCATCCGCGACCCGCTCGCCGGACGCCCGACCGTCTGTCCTGTCGCCCCCGATCTGAAGGTCGCCCTGGCCTCTCCGCACAGCACGACCGAGGCCGTCCTCCGTATCGCGGAGGCCGGGCACGGCAGCGGGCCAGGACAGGTGCAGGGGGCGATGCCGGTCAACGTGCCCGCCCTGACCGTCTCGGTGGCCGACATGCTCGCCACGCTGCGGACAGTGGCGGGCGCCACGACCGCCGACCTTGTGACCGTCGCACCTGATCCCGCCGTGGAGGCCGTCGTCGGCTCCTGGCCCGCGGCCTTCGACAACCGTCGTGCCGCGGACCTGGGCCTGATGCCCGACGCGAGCTTCGAATCGGTGGTGCGGGAGTACCTCGCGGAGCACCCGAGACGGTAGCGGATCCCTCGCAGTGGATCTCTTGCACCTCACACGACGAGCTTCTCGAAGAAGAACTCGTGCTTGAGGAAGGACGTTTCGTGCTCCGCCCCCGGATACGGAGGGATGAGCTGGGAGGCCTGGAAGAGCCGCCAGCCGTCATGGAGGGCGGCGACACCGGTGCGGTACGGGGGTTCGTCGCTGTCACCGGTGGTGGGGGAGGTGGTGCCGGTGCCGTCGTAGCGGGCCCAGCCGACCACGTTCGAGTCGAGGGCCGAGGTGGCCAGGTACAGGACGAGCACCTGCTGGCGCGTGGTGCCGGTGGCGGTCGCGGTCGTCTCGCTGTCGGCGACGGTCATGCCTGGCTCCTCAGGGCGGGCCGGTTGGCGATACGGGTGGCCCAGTGGTCGATGTCGAAGCCGGGCTCACCGGTCAGGGCGCGCCACAGCTGGATCCGGTTGTGGATCTCCAGCCGGCCGGTGGCCCCTTCGTACCAGGGGAAGGTGCGTCCCAGTTCCGAGGGCACGGCGGGGGAGTCCAGATCCGAGACGTCCCACAACCGCACCTGGGGCACCGTCGGGTTGAAGCGGATCTTGTACATGTGCCGGACGGTGTCGCTGTCGTTGCGCCGCCCGCCGTGCCAGATGCCGTGGTGCAGCAGCATGACGGTGCCGGCGGGACAGGTCAGCCGGGTCTGGCCGAGCAGGTTCTGATAGCGGCCGGTGTCGGACTCGTTGGTACGGCGCAGATGGCTGCCCGGTACGACCAGCGTGCCGCCCATGTCCGCGGCGACTTCCTGCGGGTAGTACATGAGCTGCACATCGAACGCGTCGGGACGCACGTCGATGATGGCGTCGGCGTGCAGCGGCTGCGCGCTGCCCTCGTGCGGCTCGCGGGTGTGGACGAAGTGATGGTCGACGGTCGGGTCCGCTCCCACCAGGCTCTCCAACGCGCCCGCCACGGCGGGCAGTTCGACGAGGCGTCGGGCGAAGGAGCCCTCGGGGAACGCCTTCGGCACGGGCGTGCCGTACGGCACGGCGGGCAGCCCGGTGGCGAAGACGCCGAGTGCCTCCTCGTTCATCTCCCGAGGCACGATGCCGTCCAGGCGCAGGAAACCATGGGCCACGAACCGTGCCACCTCGACGGAGTTCAGCAACTTTCGTGTGGTTGACATACGACGACCGTAGAAGTCACCGTCGTCCCTGTCGTGGGCTGTAATCGGCGACCGCTGGTAATTTTCCACCATGCAGCAACTGGTGGAGCTCGCCCTGGACCAGCCGCCCCAGGTGGCGAACGCGGGCGTGGGCGTGCACGGATCGGCCGGCCCGCACGAGGTGTTCCGGCTGCCGAGGCTGTGGCAGCTCCACCTGTACAGCTACTCCGGCACGCTGGAGTTCGGCGGTGTCTCCCACCCGATCCGACCCGGCCACGTGAGCCTGGTGCCACCCGACACGGAGGTCCACTTCCACTACGACGCCCCGCGCAGCGAGCATCTGTACGCCCACTTCCGGCTGCCGGGCGACGGCGAGCGGCGCGGCGTTCCGGCGATGCAGGATGCCGGTACGGAGGCGGCGGTGCTGAGCGGACTGCTGCGGCAGACGGTCGCGGCGAGCACGCAGTCCCCGGCGCGGGCCTCCGCGGAACTGTGGACGGTGCTGTGGCGCACGACCACGCTGACCGGCGCCGGAGGGAGCAGCCCCGGCCCCCGGCACCCCGCCCTGCGGACGGCCATGGCGCACATCGAGGAGCATCTGGCCGGCCCCCTGAGCATCCCCGCCATCGCCCGCGCCGCGGGTGTCTCGCACACCCACCTGACCCGGCTGTTCCGCGAGGACACCGGGTCCACGGTCGTCGGCTACATCAGGCACCGTCGCATGGAGCGCGCCCGGCATCTCCTGATCGCCTCGACCCTGGCCATCCCGGCGATCGCCGCCGCGGTCGGCATCTCCGACCTCCAGGCGTTCAACAAGACCTGCCACAAGGAACTGGGTGCCTCACCGCGGGCGGTGCGGCAGGCTGCGAGTGGGTGAGCGGAGCGGGCCAGGGGGAGCCGGCACGTCGGGGCAGCGTGTGACAGCACGTCACCGACCGCGCGACGAGGAGGTCAGGCGGGCTGCCACAGCTCGATCCGATGGCCCTCGGGATCGGTGACCCAGCCGAACCGGCCGACCCCCTCCATGTCCTGTGTCTCCTCGGCCACATCGGCTCCCTTGGCGCGCAACTGCCCGAGCATCGCGTCCAGGTCGCGGACCCGGAAGTTGAGCATGCTCTGCTGGGCACGGGACCCGAAGTAGTCGGTCTCGGACTCGAAGGTGGCGAACACCGTCACCCCGGCATCCTGGCGCCACAGGCCGTGCTCATCGGCGTCCAGGCCCAGGCAGTCGCGGTACCACGCGTTCAGGGCCGCGGGGTCGGCAGCCCGCAGGAAGTAACCACCGATTCCAAGCACACGTTCCATGCCGCCACATCCTGCCAGCACGGTGCTCGCGAGGTCTCGCACCACACCACCCCTGTGCCGCTATCGGCGCTCCTTGTACTGCCGCCACTCGCGACCGCCGTCGTGAGAGACCCACAGCCCCTCGCCCTTCACCAGGTCGTACGTGGCCGTCGTCGCGTCGGCGACGCCGTAGAGCGTGCTGCCGTCGACGGTGAGCGACGTGAAGGCCGCCGGTGTCCTGACCTTGTGGAAGGTGCGGTTGGTGCGGTCGTCGGCGAGCCAGTAGCGGCCGCTCTCCTCACCCACGAGCAGCCGTCCGTCCGCGAGCAGCGCCAGGACCAGCGACACCGGGCCACCCTTCAGGGCCTTCCAGGGAACGCCACCGGCGAGGACCGTCCGCCAGTGTTCGCCGTCGTCCGTCGTCACCAGCAGGCCGAGCGCGTCCTCGCCCTGGGTGAGGGACAGCGCCGCGGTGCCGCCCCCTGCGACGAGGACGCCTCCCGAGTCCGTCTTCGGGGCGGACTTGGAGCCGACGGTGCGGCCGTCACGCTGCCATACGAGACGGTTGGGCTCATCGGTGAGGGGCTGTTCCAGGCTCCAGACCGTGCCCCGCTCGTCGACGGCGAGGCGGATGGCGGCGTCCGACACCCCGGCCGGGGGTGATGCGGTGCGCGTGGCCGGACGGTAGACGAGGGTGGGCTCCCATTCGGCGAGCACGATGTCGCCGGGGCGGGTGCGCGTCGGTGTGTCGGTGACGACGACCTTGTGCCGCTTGCCGCTTACGTCGAGCAGGTACGCCCCCTCCGCCCCCTCTCCGGACGGCACGCGCACGAAGCCTCCGGCCACCCCCTTGAACGCGGTCCGCGCCGCCTCCGCGTCCCCGTGTTCCGCGTGCTCGGCGACCGTACGGCCGTCAGGACCGACGATGCGCCAGGCGAAGGCGGCCGGCCCCTCGTCGTCCTCGACGTTGCGGACGTCGTACGACAGGAGCAGCGAACCGTCCTCCGCCCGGGCCACACCGGTGGGCGCGCCGGCCGCCTCGATGACGTCGGCGGGGCGTGGGTGAGGATCCTCGATGACGCGCTTGTACTTCGCCTCGCGGTCGCCGGGGCTCCCGTCGTCCATTCCGGCCGCACCGCAGGCGGCCACCGCGACCGCCGCGCTCATCGCGGTCACGAGCCTGAGCGTCCACGTCCCACGTCTTCTGAGCCACACCATTGCCGCATCCTCGCACGCGTCGGCGGCCTTGCCTGACAGGCCGTTTCCCTGGCCGGAAACCGTCCTGAGGGCTTGGGTTCATCGGTCTGGACCATTGACCCGACGTGGTCGGGACGCCACTCTGTACTGCGCTGGCGGATGCGTGAGTGAACATCGGTCATATCTGTGAACTCGCTATTGGGTATGCGACCCCGCCGCACCCCCGTGCACGTCCACCCCCCACTCACAACGAGGTGAACGGTCATGAGCACCACGCGAAGAAGCCTCCTCGGCGCCGCGCTCGGCGGTGCGGCCGCCGCGACGGTCGGTCTTCCCGCCTCCACCGCGCACGCCGCCTCCTGGCAGCTGAAGTGGTCCCCGTCGGCGAGCCGCGACGGACTCGGCGCCTTCGAGACCATCGAGGACGACCGCGCCGACTCCCACCCGTCCGGCGCGCCGCACATCTACACCACCGGCAACAACTGGCGCTTCAGCATGCACACCGTCGACCGGGACACCTCCACCGACCGCCAGCGCCACGAGGTCACCGGCCTGCGCAACGGCAGCGGCGGCGCCTACCTCAAGTGGACCGAGGGCCAGACCTGGCGGGTCACCTACTCGATGTACATACCGAGCTCCCTCAAGGCGACCACCAGCTTCACCCACATCATGCAGATGAAGCAGCCGGGCACCGGTTCCTCGCCCGTCGTCGTGCAGTCGCTGCGCCGCGTGAACGGCGTCCAGACCATCGAGTTGAAGCAGTTCACCGACGACATCCTCATCGGCCGCACCGAACTGGAACCGCTGCACGACCGATGGATCGACGTCGACTTCCAGATCAAGGTCGGCAACGGCTCGGCGGGGTCCCTGCGCTGGATCCTCAAGAACGGCTCGACCACGGTCCTCGACAAGTCCCGCACCGGCATCGACACCTTCCTCGCCGACCGCGTCCGCCCGAAGTGGGGCATCTACCGCTCCCTGGGCGACACGTCGGGCTCCCTACAGAACTGCTATCTGCTCCTCAGTAACATGCGCGGCTACCAACTCGTCTGACAGGTCCGCCAACGGGCGTGCAGGACCCCGTCGTTGTCGGGCATGACCGCAGTGCGCAGCGGCTCAGATTCACACGCATCCATGGAAAGCAGTACGGCAGCGCGGGCTCTGGACATCCGGGCGGTCAGTTCCGGGAAGTACTCCTGGTCGGCGATGGCACTGTGGATGCGGCCGTCGTCCTCCTGCCACACCCCTTCGGCGAGACCGTCAGCGGGGAGGGACCGCAGGACGGCGACGAAATTGCTCGACAGCGAGGCGGGCACGGGGAGTCAGGCCGGCGCGAAGGGAGTCGAAGCTCTCGCCGTGAGCCGATGCCGTCGTGAGGCGCCTTCGAGATACATCTCTTCCGGTATCCCGGCCCGGCCGGTGACGACTGGCCTGTGCAGTTCGGCCCAGAAGTCGTCATCGGCGGGCCGCTGGATGTCCTGGCCTTCCCGCTCGGCCTCGAATGCGTATGGGGGAGCCGTCTAGGGGTTCTGGAAAGAGCCCGAGCTCGCGTGTGTGGGCCAGCGCCTCCTCGCAGGGCAGGTTGCTGCTGACGCAGAGGTACTGGTCCCACCCCACGTGGACCGCGAACGACTCCTCCACCTTCAGAGCGACAGAGAGCGGCACCCGCGCCCCGTCGTGGAAACCGGCCCGGCTGGACGGGAAGATCCCGTCCAGCCCGAAATCGTCCACCGCGGGCTCGACACCGAAGTGTGCGAGGAAGGGAACCTGCGGTTCGCGTACGGCAAGGTGAGCGATGCCGGTGTCCGCGGCGAAGGCGGCGACCGCCTGGAGGTAGGCAGCCTCGACCTCGCCGTGGTCGCTGTCCGTGTCCTCGGGACCGGTGTAGTGGCCATACCCGTCGCGGTACACGAAGGTCGGCACGGCCCCCGTCCTGCACAATGACCGTTGCCTCCCGCTCGACGGCGTGTGGCTGATCGCAGGTGAAGGGTGGGGGCGTGTGGACGAGGGTGAGGACCAGATCCTGGCCGATGAGCTGGCTGCGCTGGGCGCCCTGAGCGGGGGCAGCGGGCGCTTGACCGGGTTTGTGGCCAAGCTGATGAAGAAGAACGTCCATGAGATCGACCTTGTCGTCCCGTTGCCGTTCGACGAAGCCGTGAAGCATGTCGGCAGAGTGCTCGGAGGGGCGGGGCCGACGGTGGGAGCCATGCGTGCGGGGGACGCCGGGGACCAGGAGATGATCCGTGTCGTCACCGGTGGTGGCGCGGGCGGCCTGAATCCTGTCGTGGTCACCGTGCTGGTGACGAAGGCCGCGGAGGACAGCTCGGCGGTGAAGCTTCGCGCGGCCGCCAAAGAGGGCTTGGTCAAGCAGCGAGCCGGAGAGAAGACCGCCACCCACCTCGCGGCGTTGCTCGGCGGCCGGAGCACGTGACCTCAGGCGGCCAGTAACGGGCCGAGTCCGGCGGCCCACTCCGGATACAGCGCGACCTTCTCCTCGTGCAGCGCGAGGATGTCCTCGGCCAGGGTGGGCGTCATGTCGTCGGACAGGTCCGGGCCGATGGCGATCCTGGCCAGGTGGGGCAGGATCAGCGGGTCGCCCTCCAGGTGCACCGGATCGTGCATGTACCGCCGCAGCGCCGGCAGGTCGGTGATGCCCACGCAGTAGGCGTGACTGAAGCCGTCGGGATCACCGAGGCTCTGGCCCACCGTCGAGAACGACACCGACTCGACAGAGCCCGTGCGTCGCATCACCGCGAGAACGTGCTCGCGTTCCTCATCGGTCGCGGTCTCCTTGAACGTGAAGCGCAGCATGTGGACGATCACGACTGTCCCGGCCTCCTCATGTGACTGAACCCGCTGGTTCAGAAAAGCGTTCTGACTGGTTCAGTCACTACACTGGACCCATGAGTTCAGAAGTGTCAACGGGTGCCGGACGTACGGCTCGTGGACGGATCGAGCGACGGCAGGCGATCCTGGACGGCGCGTTCACGGTGTTCGCGCGGCGCGGCTACGCCCAGGCGTGTGTGAAGGAGATCGCCCAGGAAGCGGGCGTCGCGAAGCCGACCGTCTACAACCACCTGACCGACAAGGAGAGCCTGTACCGCGAGGCCGTCGAGGCCGCCGCCGACCGGATCGGCGCACAACGCATCGCCGTTGTCGAGCAGCTGCGCGACGTCGCCGCGGACAGCGACCCGCGCGCGCCACTCACGATGGTGGCCCACGGCCTGCTCCAGGCGTTCGACAGCGAAGACGCCCGCGCCGTAAGGCAGTTGGCCTGCGCCCAGGCGGCACAGTTCCCCGACCTGGCGGTGACCGTACGCGAACGCACCGCGCTACAAGTGCGTTGCGCCCTCGCCGACCGTCTGGCCCGCCTGGTGCTCGCCGGCCGCCTGCGCCCGTGCGACCCGGAACTCGCCGCCGAGCACTTCCTCGTTCTGCTCACCGGCCCGCTGGAGTACCGTCCCGACGCCGCACCGGACACCCTCGGCGATGCCGCGGTGGACATCTTCCTGCGCGCTTACGGCACATGACGCCCGACCACCCGTCGGCTTGAGCCGCGGCCCGGGCGGAGAGTCCAGGGCAGAGAGTCGAGGGACCGTCCCCGATCCCTCACGGTGAGAGCAGGCGCGCCTCGGCCACCGTCACCTCGGCCCCGGTCCACACACCGTGCAGGACATGGGCCAGCACCTCCGCACCACGCACCACCCGCGGTCCGGGGCGGTTGAAGTAGGAGGGTCCGTCCAGCACCCAGACCCGCCCGGCCGCCACGGCGGGCAGGTCGGACCAGCCCGGCAGCCCGGTCAGCAGGTGCGCCTCGCGCAGGGTCCGCTCCGGAGGGAAGCCGCACGGCAGGACCAGCACCACATCCGGCCGCGCGGTGCGCACCGCGTCCCAGGTCATCGGTTCGGTGTGCTCGCCCGGCGCGGCGAGCAGCGGCTCTCCTCCGGCGGCGGTGATCTGCTCGGGGACCCAGTGCCCGGCGGGCCACAGCGGGTCCATCCACTCGACCGCCACGACCCGGGGCCGGGGGAGTCCGGCCACCGACGTACGGACCCGCTCCAGGCGATCTCGCCATGCGGCCCGGCGCCGCTCGGCGTGTTCGCGTACGCCGAGCAACTCGCCGACGGTGACCAGGCAGTCGAGTACGTCGTCGAGTGTGCGCGGCTCCAGGCTGAGGACACGGGTCTCCGCGTCGAGCAGGCGGACGGTGCGGCTGACCCTCTCGTAGGAGACGGCACACACGTCGCACAGGTCCTGGGTGAGGACCACATCGGGCCGCAGCGCCGCCAGTGCCTCGGTGTCGAGGGTGTAGAGCGACGACCCGGAGTGCGCCGAGCCGCCCACCGCGTCGGAGATCTCCCGGCTGCTGAGGGTGTCCTGGTCGAGGTCGGCCCCGGTCACCACGGGGACGTGGGCCACCTCCCGCGGTGGCCAGTCGCACTCGTGGGTGCGGCCGGCCAACTGCGCGGTCAGTCCGAGTTCGGCGACGATGTCGGTGGCGGCCGGCAGCAGAGAGACGATGCGCATGCCGCGACCCTACGACCCCGGCTCCGGCGACAGCCCGCGGGCCGTCGACGGACGCGTACGCGGATGGACTCGCTTCGCCGACGAACGGACGCCCGGCATCCGTCGCAGGTAAGCGTTGGGTGAGAGTGGGTTCTCGCCGACCTGTGCGGGATTGGCCATGTACCTGTCGAGAGGTAGCGTCGTCGCGATATCGACGACGGCCTCACGGAAGCCGGTGGGAATCCGGCACGGTCGCGCCACTGTGAACGAGGCGGCACACCCGCGTGCCTCGTGAGTCAGACCCGTGGCCGTCGTCCTGTGCACCACCGAGTTGGGACGCGAACTCCCGAAGGAGGCCCCTGCCATGGCGCAGCACGTCGCCCCGCCGACAGCCACCACCCCCGATCTCCCCGCCAGCCTGCCGATCGGCGCGATCGTCCCGTGGGCGGTCTTCTTCGGCGTCCTGATGCTGGCCCTCCTGTACTTCGTCGGCGCCGAGCAGGGAGCCACCTCGGTGGTGTCCGGCGAGGGCGTCCACGAGTGGGTGCACGACGCCCGCCACCTCCTCGGCTTCCCCTGCCACTGACGAGGGACGCCGCACACCATGAACTCCATGACAGTGAGAAACCTGCTCGTCCGCGGCATGCTCGCCGGACTCACGGCGGGCGTGCTCGCCCTGGTCGTCGCCTATCTCCTCGGTGAGCCGAACGTCGACAAGGCGATCGGCTTCGAGGAGGCCCACGCGGCCGCGCACGAACATGAGGTCGAGATCGTCTCCCGCGGCCTTCAGTCCACAGCCGGCCTCGCCACCGGCGTACTGATCTACGGCGTGGCCTTCGGCGGCATCGCCGCCCTCGCCTACTGCTTCGCCCTCGGCCGCGTCGGCCGTTTCACCCCGCGGGCCACGGCGCTCCTGCTGTCCGGCGCCGAGCTGCTCGCCGTGTACGTCGTCCCGTTCCTGAAGTACCCGGCCAACCCGCCCGCCGTCGGCGACCCCGGCACCATCGGCAAGCGGACCACCCTGTACTTCCTGATGATGCTGCTCAGCGTGCTCCTCGCGGTGGGCGCCACCCTCCTAGGCCGGCGCCTCGCCCCGAAACTGGGCACTTGGTACGCCACCGTCGTCGCCGTCCTCGGCTTCGCGCTCGTGATCGGACTGGCGTACGCGTTCCTGCCCGCCGTCGACGAGGTGCCGAGCGACTTCCCGGCCACCGTGCTGTGGCGGTTCCGCCTCTCCGCCCTCGCCATCCAGGTGACCCTGTGGGGCGGTTTCGGACTGGCCTTCGGTGAACTGGCCGAACGGCTGCTGCACCCGAAGCCCGCCGGACTCCCGGCGGGCGACGGGGCGGTGGCCGCGTCGCAGTGACCTGACCACACGACGAGAGGGCCCGCGGAACCATCCGAGGGCCCTCTCGCGTTCTCCTGGCACTGACGACCCGGCCCACGAGCATGCCGCATCGACCCGACCGGGGCGGAGTACGGGCAACTCGTCGCCGGCCGCTGTCACTTCCGCATCACCAACCGCTCTCCTTGGCCGACTCCAGCGCTTCGAAGACCGTGAGCGCGTCGCGGAGGGCGGCGACGTCGTGGGTGCGGATGAAGTCCGCCCCGCTGCGCGCGGCATACAGTTCCGCCGCCAGGGTGGCGGGACCCGAGCCGGCGACGTCGCTCCCGGTGAGCGCCCGCAGGAACGACTTGCGGGAGGGCGAGATGAGCACGGGCACGTCGAAACGGGCCTTCAACCGCTCCAGACCGGCCAGGGTCCTGAGTGACGGCTCGGGACTGTCGCCGAGGAAGTAGCCCAGTCCCGGATCGACGACCATCCGGTCGCGACCGACACCGGCGGCCTCCAGAGCGGCCAGGCGCTCGGCGAAGAACTCGTCGATCCCCCTGGACACCGCCGCTGGATCGGTCCGCACCTTCGTGGCGGGGCCGTGCCGCTGTACCGAGTGCATGACGACCAGCCTGCAACCGGTGGCGGCGAGCGCCTCGTACCGCGCGGGATCGGCGAAGCCCTGGATGTCGTTGAGGAAGGTGACGCCCCGCGCGGCGGCGAACAGCTGAGTCTCCGGCCGGTACGAGTCGACCGACACGGGGACGCCCTCGGCGACCAGCTGATCGATGACGTCGGCCAGCCGCCGTATCTCCTCGGCCGCCGGCACTTGTTCGGCTCCCGGACTGCTCGCGGCGGGCCCGAGCTCGATGACGTCGGCCCCCTCCGAACGCAGCCGGCGGGCGTGGGCCAGCGCCGCGGGCGGGCTCAGGAACCTGTTCCCGTCCGAGAACGAGTCCGCGGTGATGTTGACGATCCCGACCAGCGAAGGACGCCGGATGCCCACGGGTGAGGGATGCGGGTACTTATCCATTGAGGTCAAGGTTCTGGTAGATCTCCGTTGTCACTGTCGAGAAGTTCATCGTCATGAAGTGCAGTCCGGGAGCCTCTTCGGCGAGCAGGCGGCGACACATCTCGGTGGCGTGGTCGATTCCGAGCGCCCTGACCGCCCGGGGGTCGTCCTGCACGGCGAGCATGCGCTCGGCCAGCCGGTCGGGGAAGACGGCGGTGGAGAGCGTGGGGATGCGTCGCAGTGAGCGGATGGTGGTGACCGGCATGATCTCCGGGATGATCGGTGTCTCACAGCCCGCCGCCGTCACACGGTCGCGCAGGCGCAGGTAGTCGTCGACGTCGAAGAACATCTGGGTGATGGCGTAGTCGGCTCCGGCCCGGCACTTGTCGACGAAGTGGCGGATGTCGCTGTCCCGGTCGGGGGAGCGGGGATGCATCTCGGGGAAGGCGGCGACGCCGACACAGAAGGTTCCGGACTCCTTGATCAGGCTGACGAGTTCGGCGGCGTACCGGACGCCCTGCGGATGTGTCGTCCAGGGACCGAGCGGGTCACCGGGCGGGTCTCCGCGCAGGGCGAGCACGTTGCGTACGCCCTGGTCGGCGTAGTGGCCGAGGATGTTGCGCAGTTCGGAGACGCTGTGGTCGACGGCGGTGAGGTGGGCGACCGGGGTGAGCGTGGTCTCCTGGGCGATCCGCCCGGTGACGTTCACGGTCCGGCCCCTCGTCGAACCGCCGGCGCCGTAGGTCACCGACACGAACGTGGGCGACAGCGCCTCCAGTCGGCGGATCGCGGTCCAGAGTCCGGCTTCCGCCGCGGCGCTGCGGGGCGGCATGAACTCGAACGAGTAGGAGCGGCCGCCCCGGGCGAGGAGGTCGCGGATGGACACTGCGCTGTCTGTCCTTGTACTGGGGATACCGAGAGCCATGCTGCTGCTTTCGCCGATGCCGATACCGATGCCGATGCCGGGGGAGGAGGTCAGGTGACTCCTCCCCCGGCCGATGGGGCCTGCCGTCAGGAAGCGGGGAGTTCCTCACGGACCGTGCGGGCGGCGGCGACCAGGTTCTCCAGCGAGACGCGGGTCTCCGGCCAACCGCGGGTCTTCAGACCGCAGTCCGGGTTGACCCACAGCCGCTCGGCGGGAATCGCCCGCAGTCCCGTACGCAGCAGTTCGGCGGCCTCCTCGGCGCTCGGGACACGGGGGGAGTGGATGTCGTAGACACCCGGTCCGGCCTCGCGCGGATAGCCGTGCGCGGCGAGCTCACGCGCGACCTGCATATGGGAGCGGGCCGCCTCCAGACTGATGACATCGGCGTCGAGGTCGTCGATCGCCTGCACGATGTCGCCGAACTCCGCGTAGCACATGTGGGTGTGGATCTGTGTGTCCGGACGTACCCCGCTCGTGCTGAGCCGGAACGCCTCGGTGGCCCACGCCAGGTAGGCCGGGTGGTCGCCGGCCCTCAGCGGCAGCGTTTCGCGGAGGGCGGGCTCGTCGACCTGGATCACCGACGTCCCGGCCGTCTCCAGGTCGTTCACCTCGTCGCGCAAGGCGAGGGCGACCTGGCGGGCGGTGTCGCCGAGGGGCTGGTCGTCGCGGACGAAGGACCAGGCGAGCATGGTGACCGGTCCCGTGAGCATGCCCTTGACCGGGCGCTCGGTGAGCGATTGGGCGTACGCCGTCCAGCGCACTGTCATCGGCTCAGGGCGGGAGATGTCGCCGGCGAGGATCGGCGGCCGGACGTAACGGGTGCCGTAGGACTGCACCCAGCCCTGCTGCGTGGCCAGATAGCCGGTGAGCTGCTCGGCGAAGTACTGGACCATGTCGTTGCGTTCGGGCTCGCCGTGCACCAGGACGTCGATACCGGTCTTCTCCTGGAAGGAGATGACCTCCTGGATCTCGGCCTCGATACGCTCCTCGTACCCGGCGCCGTCGATGCGGCCGGCCCGCAGGTCGGCGCGGGCGGCGCGCAGTTCGCCGGTCTGCGGGAACGAGCCGATGGTGGTGGTCGGCAGCAGGGGCAGACGCAGGTGGGCGCGCTGGGCGGCGGTGCGTTCGGCGTACGGCTGGGAGCGGCGGGCGTCGGTGTCGGTGACGGCGGCGGCCCGGGCCCGGACCGCGGGGTCGTGGGTGATCGGCGAGGCCGCTCGGGAGGCCAGGTCGGCCCGGTTCGCGGCCAGTTCGCCGGTGATCGCGGCGGTGCCCTGGGAGAGGCCCTTGGCGAGGGTGACGATCTCGGCCGTCTTCTGACGGGCGAAGGCGAGCCAGCGCAGGATCTGCGGGTCGATGTCCCGCTCGGCGGCCGTGTCGAGGGGCACGTGGAGCAGCGAGCAGGAAGCCGCCACGTCGACCCGGTCGGCCAGCCCGAGCAGGGTGCCCAGGGTGGCGAGGGACGCCGACAGGTCGTTGATCCAGATGTTGCGGCCGTTGACGACCCCGGCGACCAGGCGCTTGCCTGGCAGTCCGCCCACCGCCGCGAGGGCGTCGAGCTGGGCGGCCGCGGCACCGGTGAAGTCGAGGGCGAGACCGTCGACGGGTGCCTTGGCCAGCACCGGCAGTGCGTCGCCGAGCCGGTCGAAGTACGAGGCGACCAGCAGCTTCGGCCGGTCGGTGAGGGTTCCGAGCTCGCGGTAGGCGCGGGCGGCGGCGTTCAGCTCGGCCGGGGTGCGGTCCTGGACCAGGGCGGGCTCGTCCAACTGCACCCACTCCGCCCCCGCCGCGCGCAGATCGGCGAGTACCTCGGCGTACACGGGCAGCAGCCGGTCCAGGAGGGTGAGCGGATCGAACCCGGCGGCGACACCCGGGGCGGGCTTGGCCAGCAGCAGATACGTGACCGGGCCGACCAGGACGGGCCGGGCGGTGAGGCCCAGGGCGAGGGCCTCCTTCAGCTCCGCGACCTGCTTCGTCGAGTCGGTCGCGAACACCGTGTCCGGCCCCAACTCGGGTACCAGGTAGTGGTAGTTCGTGTCGAACCACTTCGTCATCTCCAGCGGCGCCACGTCCTGGGTGCCGCGCGCCATCGCGAAGTAGCCGTCCAACGCGTCCGCTTCGACGGCGGCCCGGTGCCGGTCGGGGATCGCGCCCACCATCACGGTGGTGTCGAGGACGTGGTCGTAGTACGAGAAGTCACCTGTCGGTACCTCGTCGATGCCGGCCCCGGCCAGCCGACGCCAGTTGGCGGCACGCAGTTCGGCGGCGGTGGTCTGCAGGGCGTCGGCGGTGACGCGGCCCTTCCAGTAGCCCTCGATCGCCTTCTTCAGTTCCCGGTCGGGGCCCTGACGGGGGTAGCCGTGGACGGTGGAACGCGCTGCCGCTGCCGCGGACTTGGCTGTCACGGAAATCTCCTTCGCGAGATATCTCCCTGGGATCCCGGGACGGGACGCGAGCGCGAAGGGGTCACGAACCGGACGGCGACGGTCGTAGGAGACCGACTGTCCGATATGTACGCCGACCCGCCCACGAGGTCACCGGGACATCCGCACACGAGTGGGTTCGTCTGCGGGCAACGGGCAGGTCTTCGGACTCACGGGCACGTCCTCCGACCGGAGGACATCTACTGGCCGTCGCTTCCCAGACCCTGTTCGTCGGGCCCAGTGCGTATGACGGCGGTCGTTCCCGCTCACCGCTGCGGGGCAGTCCCGGATTTCCACCGGGTTCCCTCTTACGACGCATCCCGTCTGGCGGACGGGGCGAACCAGCTGCGTCGGTCAGCCTACGGGGCCGCCCTCCAGAACGGCTGGATCGCGTCCGGCATGTGGACGGTGAGATGTGCCACGCGGTGGACGGCCGAGGGCGGGAAGCACCGGCCGTGTGCTTCCCGCCCTTCCCCTGCGACCAACCGCCGCTCCCTCGGCGGTGGTTGTGGCCCGGGCCCCTCAGCCCGTGCCGGACCAGGCCCTCAGTCCTGGTCGTAGGTGTGGAACCCGCGGCCGGTCTTCCGGCCGAGCAGCCCCGCCTCCACCATGCGCCGCAGCAGCGGCGGCGGGGCGTACAGAGGCTCCTTGAACTCCTCGTACAGGGATTCCGCGATCAAGGCGACGGTGTCCAGGCCGATCAGGTCCGCGAGCCTCAGCGGTCCCATGGGGTGGGCGCAGCCCCGTTCCATGCCGGTGTCGATGTCCTCGGCGGTGGCGAAGCCGGACTCGGCCATGCGGACCGCCGACAGCAGGTACGGGACGAGCAGAGCGTTGACGACGAAACCGGCCCGGTCGCGGGAGCGGATCACGGTCTTGCCGAGCGTTCCGGCGGCGAAGTCCTCTGCGGCGGTCACCGTCGCCGGCGCGGTGTGCAGGGAGGCCACGACCTCCACCAGGGGCAGGACGGGCACGGGATTGAAGAAGTGCAGGCCCACGACCCGGTCCGCGCGGCGCGTCGCCATACCGAGACGCATGATGGGCAGCGAGGAGGTGTTGGTCGCCAGCACCGCCTCCGGATCCTCGACGATCTTGTCGAGGGCGGCGAAGACCTCGGTCTTGGCGTCCGGGTTCTCCACGACGGCCTCGACGACCAACTGCCGGTCGGCCAGGTCCTCCAGAGTGCCGCTGAACACCAGACGGTCCAGCGCGTCCCGGGCGTCGGACGGCTCCAGCCTGCCGCGCCGCACCGCGCGGTCGAGCGACGCCGTCACCCGGTCGCGGGCGGCTCGGGCGGCTATCGCGTCCACCTCGCACACCACGGTGTCCAGTCCGGCCCGCGCGCACACCTCGGCGATCCCGGCCCCCATCTGTCCGCCGCCGACCACGCCGACGCGCTGAACACGCCGGCTCATGACGTGGCCGCCACGTGCCGCACCAGGTGACGGGTAGAGGCGTCAGGAGTGAAGAACAGCGGCAACTCCCGTGCCAACGCCGTCCGTTCGAAGAGTGCTCGCACATCGTCGAGGGCCGCCCACGGGTACGCGGCACCCAGCGCGGCGAGTTCGTCGTCGAGCACCCGTGACACCGTCTCCCGGTCCACGACGCGGTGCCGCAGCCACTGCCAGATCTGCACACGGGCGAGCTCGGCGGTCGCCGCGTCCTCCATGAGCCCGTCCAGGGCGACGGCCCCACGTCCGCCCCGCCAGGCGTCGAAGTAGCGCAGCGCGACCGCGATGTTGGTCCGCAGACCTTCCGGAGTGGGCGGACCGCTGACGCGGCGCACCGACAGCAGGTCCGCCGCCGTCACCGCCACGTCGTCGCGGGTGCGGTCGAGCTGATGGGGCCGCTCGCCCAGCACCGCGTCGAACACCTCGCGGCACGCCGGCACGAGCCCGGGATGAGCGACCCGGGACCCGTCGAAGCCGTCCTCCGCCTCGCGCTCCTTGTCGAGACGGACCCTAGCCAGGGCCGCCTCTTCGGCGGCCGGATCCTTGCCGGGCACCTGCGCGGCCATGCCACCGACGGCGTGCGCGCCACGTTTGTGGCAGGTACGGACGAGGAGTTCGGTGTAGGCCCGCATGAAGGAGGCGGTCATCGTCACCTGCGCGCGATCCGGCAGCAGGAAGTCGGTGCGGTGGCCGAAGGTCTTGATCACGCTGAACAGGTAGTCCCGACGTCCCGCGGTCAACCCCGAGGCGTGCTCCCGCAGTTCGTAGAGGATCTCTTCCATCTCGAAGGCGGCGGTGATCGTCTCGATGAGCACCGTGGCCCGGATCGTGCCGCGCGGGATGCCCAGCAACTCCTGCGCGGTGACGAAGATGTCGTTCCACAGCCGGGCCTCGTAGCGGTTCTCCAGCTTCGGCAGGGAGAAGTACGGACCGGAACCGGCGTCGATCTGGCGTTGCGCGCAGTGGAAGAAGTACAGGCCGAAGTCGACGAGCGCGGCGGGAACGGGTCGGCCGTCGAACTCCAGGTGCTCCTCGTCGAGATGCCACCCACGCGGCCTGACCACCATGGTGGCGAGCCGCTCGCCGAGCCGGTACCGCCTGCCCTCCTCGGTGGTGAAGTCGATACGCCGCTCGATGGCGTCGAGCAGGTTGAGCTGGCCGCCGATGAGGTTGTCCCAGGTGGGTGCGGTGGCGTCCTCGAAGTCGGCCAGCCATACCTGTGCACCGGAGTTGAGGGCGTCGACGGTCATGCGCCGTTCGGGCGGGCCGGTGATCTCCACGCGGCGGTCGGCCAGTCCCGCGGCCGGCGGAGCCACCCGCCAGGTCGGGTCCGCGCGGATGGCCGAGGTGACCATCGGGAAGTCGAGACACGATGATCCGTCCGCGAGCCGCATCGCCTGCCGCCTGCGCTCCTTGAGGAGATCCTGACGGCGCTTGCCGAAGCCGGCGGCGAGACGACCGACGAAATCGAGGGCGGCGGGCGTGAGGATCTCGTCGTGCCGATGACCGGCGGCGGCGAGGACGTGAACGTGTCGGGACAGTGCTGTGGTGGGCATCGGGTTCTCCTGGCGAGCGACGAGGTAACGCCCTCAGGGGCGCGGGGAACTGTGCCCCCCCCACGCACCCGCGGACGACGGACTAGTGGAACTGCTCTTCCTCGGTGGACCCGGCCAGCGCGGTGGTCGACGAGGCCGGATTGACGGCGGTGGACACCAGGTCGAAGTAGCCCGTGCCGACCTCCCGCTGGTGCCTCACGGCGGTGAACCCGTGCCGCTGGGCGGCGAACTCCCGCTCCTGAAGGTCGACATACGCGGTCATCCCGTGCTCGGCGTAGCCGCGCGCCAGGTCGAACATGCCGTGGTTCAGCGAGTGGAACCCGGCCAGGGTGATGAACTGGAAGCGATAGCCCATCGCCCCCAACTCCCGCTGGAACTTGGCGATCCGGTCGTCGTCCAGCGCCGCCTTCCAGTTGAAGGAGGGCGAGCAGTTGTAGGCGAGCATCTGGTCCGGGTGTTCGGCGTGGATCGCCTCGGCGAACTCCCGGGCCTGGGCGAGATCCGGGGTACCGGTCTCCACCCAGATCAGATCCGCGTACGGTGCGTAGGCCAGACCGCGGGCGATCACGGGCGCCATGCCGTTGCGCACTCGGTAGAAGCCCTCGGCGGTGCGCTCGCCGGTGACGAACCGGGCGTCGCGCTCATCGACGTCGCTGGTCAGCAGGTTCGCGGCGAGGGCGTCGGTGCGGGCGACGACGACGGTCGGCACGTCGGCGATGTCGGCGGCGAGCCGGGCCGCGTTGAGGGTGCGGATGTGCTGGGCGGTGGGCACCAGTACCTTGCCGCCGAGGTGGCCGCACTTCTTCTCGGAGGCGAGCTGGTCCTCGTAGTGGATGCCGGCGGCGCCGGCCGCGATCATCGCCTTGGTCAGCTCGAAGGCGTTCAACGGCCCGCCGAACCCGGCCTCCGCGTCGGCGACGATCGGTGCCAGCCAGTCGGTGGTGTCCGTGCCGCCCTCGGCGGTGGCGATCTGGTCGGCGCGCAGCAGCGCGTTGTTGATCCGGCGGACCACCTGCGGCACGGAGTTGACCGGGTACAGGCTCTGATCGGGGTAGGTGTGCCCGGCCTGGTTGGCGTCCGCGGCGACCTGCCAGCCGGACAGGTAGATCGCCTGGAGGCCCGCCTTCACCTGCTGGACCGCCTGGCCGCCGGTGAGCGCGCCGAGCGCGTGGATGTAGTCCTGCTCGTGCAGTTGGCGCCACAGGCGCTCGGCGCCGCGCCGGGCCAGGGTGTGCTCCTCACGGACGCTGCCGGAGAGCCGGATCACGTCCTCGGCGGTGTGGGTGCGCTCGATCCCCTGCCAGCGGGGATCGGTCGCCCAGCGCCCCGCGAGCTCTTCGGCCGCCGTCGACTTCGCCTCTGCCATGACCTTCACCGTCTCCTCGGTTGTCCGACCTGCCAATGTCCCGCCCGTCAGGTGCGGGGAGTGGCACTGTGTGTCTGAAGGGGGGATGCGGCCCGCCTTCTAACCATCGGATGGAGCTGAGCAATGCAGGTCCAGCGGGCCGCACTGGAACTCTGGCATTGGCACTGAGTGCCATCAAGCGGGGATCATTGCCAACTTCTGCGAATCTTCGCGAAGCCTTCTGCCAAGTTTGCGAAGCTCGATGAGGCTCGTTCTTCGCATACGCTGACGACGGTCCGACCCCATTGCCCGAGGAGTGCCGTGAGCAAGATCTACGCGGGCGCGCGGCTTCGCCGGCTGCGCGAGGAACGCCGGATGAGCCAGGCCGAGCTGGCCCGCGCGCTCGACATCTCGCCCAGCTATCTCAACCAGATGGAACACGACTCCCGCCCGCTCACCGTGCCCGTCCTGCTGAGGCTCACCGAGACCTTCGGAGTCGACCCGGCCTTCTTCTCGGAGCGCGACACGAGCAGACTGGTGGCCGACCTGCGGGAGGCACTGGCCGGCGAGCTCGCCGAGGCCCGGGTGTCACCGTCCGACCTCGCGGACCTCGCCGCGCGCATGCCCGAGGTCGCCCAGGTCGTGCTCGGTCTCGGCCGCCAGAACCAACTCCTCGCCGAGCGGCTCGCCGACGCGGCCGACGGCCGGGACACCGCCCACGAGGCCCCGCGCTCGCCGCACGAGGAGATCCGCGACTTCTTCTACCGCCGCCAGAACTACCTGCGCGACACCGACCTCGCGGCAGAACGGCTCGCGGAGGAGATCGGTATCCGCCCCGGCGAGGTCGTCCAGGCCCTCGGCGCGCGCCTCACCGAGCGGCACGGTGTGCGCCTGGCCGCCGAGACCGGCGAGCGCCTGCACCACTACGACGAGGCGACCCGCACCCTCCACCTGTCCACCCGGCTTCGCCCCGGACAGCGCGCGTTCCGCCTCGCCACCCAGCTCGCGCTACTGGAACACCGCGACGAACTCGACCGCCAGGCCGCCGAGGACTTCCCGGCCGGCTCACCCACCCACGCGCTGGCCCGCATCGGTATCGCCAACTACTTCGCGGCGGCGCTGATCCTGCCGTACACCGCCTTCCACACTGCCGCCGAAGAGGTCCGCTACGACATCGAACGCCTCACCGACCGCTACGGCATCGGCTACGAGACCCTCTGCCACCGCCTCTCCACCCTCCAGCGCCCCCGGCTGCGCGGAGTGCCGTTCTCCTTCGTCCGCGTCGACCGGGCCGGGAACATGTCGAAGCGGCAGTCCGCGACCGGCTTCCACTTCTCCCGGGCCGGCGGGACGTGCCCGTTGTGGAACGTCTACGAGGCGTTCGCCGCGCCGGGCCGCATCCACGTCCAGATCGCCGAAATGCCCGACGGGCAGCGCTACTTGTGGACGGCCCGCGCGATCACCCGGCATCGCGGCGGCTGGGGTGAACCCGGCAAGACCTTCGCCATCGGCCTCGGCTGCGAGATCCGCCACGCCCACCGCCTCGTCTACTCCGACGGCCTCGACCTCACCAACGCCTCCGCCGCCACCCCCATCGGCATGGGCTGCCGAGTCTGCGAACGCCTGGGTTGCCCCCAGCGGGCCGTACCGCCTCTCGGCCGGCCGCTGCTGATCGACCACAACAGCAGCACGTTCGTGCCGTACCCGGTGCTGGACCGGGAAGCGTGAGCGGGCCCGTCAGCCGGTCCGGGCGCGGAGGGTCCGCGCGAGGGTGGGGATCATCACCGTCGCGGGGACGAGGTGCAGCCCGAGGAGGGCGGTGGTGGTGGCGGTGTCCGCACAGGAGAGGAGGGGCGGGACCAGTGAGACCGCGGTCAGCGGCACCACCGTCCACACGAATCGTCTGACGGGACGAGCGCTCCAGCGAAGAAGGGCGACGGCGATGACGACGCCCACGACCGAGAAGGAGCCGGTCACCACGGCGAACCCGGACAGCGGGATCCGCTCGCCGCCGTCGGGGACCTCGAAACCGACGCCGACCGCCCGGGCGAGCGCCGCCGCGAGAGTGGTGGCCGCTGTCGCCACGAGCGCGGCGAGCAAGCCGGTGACGACGAGCCCGCGGAGCTGGTGGGGACGGCTGGTGGAGCCCGTCGTGGGGCCCGCGGCGACCCCGGTGTCCTTCATGCCGTCCATACCGTCCTCCATCGGTCGGGGGGTCACGACGCGCACCCTCGCCGTGCGACGGCCGGGGTTGCGCAGGGCGCGGACGCCGGTGCCGCGGAGCCAGAATCCGGCGTCGCGGCCCAGGACCGGCCCGGGCCCGCCGTCGCGCAGCTCCAGCTGCACCCGCCCGCGGGTGACGACGCCGAACGCGTCGCGCCACTGCGCCGAGACCACCGCGACCCGCGCGCCACCGCGGAGCGTGAGCGTCCGCACCGGGACTACTCCGTGCCGTCGGCCGGCAGGCGCTCGGGCAGCCCGAGCCGCGGGAACTGGTCGTCGTGGAACGTGATGATCTCCGCGATCGCCCCGCCGGTGACGCGCAGGACGTCGATCGTCAGCGGCAGGTACGCGCCCTCCCGCCGCTGCCAGAGGTAGAAGCCGACGGCGGGCTGCCGGTTCACGGAGGTGAGGACGGTACGCAGGCCCTTCATGCCCTCGAAGCCGCTCTCGACCCAGTCCTTCACCACCGCGTCGCGACCGATGAACAGGCCCGGCGTGGGCGGCATCGAGGAGCGGACGTCGTCCCGCAGCAGCGCGGCGAGCGTCGGGATGTCCGTGGCCACGCTGGCCTCGGTGAAGCGACGCACCAACTCGCGCGTCCCGGCGTCCTCCCCGCCGCCGCTCCAGTCCTGCCGCTCGGCGGGCAGATGCTCCCGCATGCCGGCGCGGGCCCGCTGCAAGGCGCTGTTCACGGAGTTGACGGAGTCCCCGAGGAGCCGCGCGACGTCCTTCGCCGGCCAGCCGAGCACGTCCCGCAGGATCAGCACGGCCCGCGGGCGCGGCGCGAGGTGCTGGACCGCGACCAGGTACGCCAGCTCGATCGTCTCCCGCGCGACGGCGACGCTCTCCGGCTCGTCCGCGTCTCCCGCGGGCAGTTCGTCGAGCAGCCGGTCCGGGTAGGGCTGCAACCACAGCACCTCGCCGCCGGTCGCGGGTTCCGGTCGGCGTTTGGCGAGCAGGTCCAGGCAGGCGTGGGTGGCGATCCCGTACAGCCAGGCCCGGAACGTCGACCGCCCCTCGAAGGTCTCCCGCCGACGCCAGGCCCGCAGAAACGTCTCCTGCACGGTGTCCTCGGCGTCCTCGAACGACCCGAGCATCCGGTAGCAGTGCACGTGCAGCTCCCGCCGGTGCCGCTCCGCCAGCCCAGAGAACTCCGGCTCGTCGACCTCGCCCAGCCCGCTCCCGCCCAGCTCCTCCAGCCGCCTGTCCGCACTCATCACGTCATCCTTCCGCCTCGTCGTGTCCCGACGTAGGTGTGACGGGTGGGGGCGCGAAAACTCATCACCGGTGGCGGAGAGCGGCCCCGCAGCCGCCGACCGTCAGGCTTCGAAGCGCTGCCGGGCGGTCTCGATGTGCCGGAAGTACCGGTAGGTCCATTCGCACATCCCGTCGACCGTCGCCCGCAGTCCGTGGCCCGCTTCGGTGAGGGTGTACTCGACCCGGGGCGGGACGGTGGGGTGGACCTCGCGCTCCGCGAGGCCGTTGCGCTCCAGCATCCGCAGGTTCTGGGTGAGCATCTTGTGGCTGATGCCCTCGACCCGGCCGCGCAGCTCGCTGAAGCGCAGGGTGCCCTCGCCCAGGGCTTCGATGATCAGGAGCGCCCACTTGTTGGCGACGTCGGAGAAGATCTCCCGCCCCAGGGAGTCGGCGCGACGCAGGTTGGCATCCTCGGCCGTGCCGCTGAGCTGCTTGGTCACCATGAGGTTCCCCAGTCACTGAAAAGTGCGTTCTTCCATGTCATCGCTCACTCTCCTACGGTTCCCCAGTAACCACAAGAGACCACAGGGGCTGACAGCGGCCCGGACGAGGAGACGGACAGCATGACCATCACACTGAGGAACCCCGAGGGACTGCCGAAGATCGATGTCTACCGGCAGGTGGCGATCGCGTCCGGCTCGAAGCTGGTCTTCGTCGCCGGGCAGGTCTCGTGGGACGCGGAAGGGGTCACCGTAGGCGAGGGCGACCTCGCCGCGCAGGTCGAGCGGTGCTACCTCAACATCGCCACCGCTCTGGGCGAGGCCGGCGGTTCCTTCGACGACGTGGCGAAACTGACCTGCTACGTCGTCGACTGGACCGCCGACAAGATGGCCCCGCTCCTGGAAGGCGTCTCCCGGGCGGCCGCGAAGCTGGGACGCACTCCGGTACCGCCGACCACCCTGATCGGCGTCGCGGCCCTGGACGTTCCCGAGCATCTGGTCGAGATCGAAGCCACCGCGGTCCTCGACTGAGCGTGGTTCAGGAACCGCCGCGCTCCCGGGGGAGCTTCTGCCCCGCCTCGATGGCCACCGGCAGCCGGTTCTCGGCCGGCGGCAGCGGGCAGGTGGCCAGGTCCGTGTACGCGCACGGAAGGTTCGCGGCGCGGTTGAAGTCCAGCACCACCGTGCCGTCGGCGGCGGGCGGCCCCACGGCCAGGGCCCGGCTGGCGGCGTAGGTGGTGACCCCGGACGTCGCGTCGGTGAACAGCACCGTCAGCGCGCCCGCGGCCCGCCCGGGGAACGCGGTCAGGGACAGCCGGCGCCCGTCCAGGTCGAACTCGACCCTGCCCGGAGCGTCGTACACGTGCTCGAGGCCCTCGACCGCGGCGCCCACGGTGGTCGGCCGCGGTTCGTCGAAGGGTACGTACCGGCCCGTCACCGCCCAGCGCGGGTCGGGGGCGTAGGCGGGTGTGCCGGTGAAGGCCGTGCGCAGCGGCGCGTCCGGGTGCCGGGGGCGCACGATGTCGTTGCCGCCACGCTTGGCGACCTCGATGACGGCGTCCTTCCAGACCGCGTCGACACCACCGCGCTCGGGGAGCACGCCGAAGTGGTGTTCGCCGCGCACCGGTGTTCCGTCGACGACCAGTTCCTCCCCTTCGTCGAGGTTCACGACGACCCCGTCGGGGCCGGTGTGCCATGCGCCGGGGGCGTCGGGGAAGCGCTGCGGGCGGTCGTCGAGCCAGTGCAGGCCGGTGATCGCCAGGAAGCCGTGCGGGTCGGCGAGCCGGGCCTCCTGGGCGCGGTACCACTCCAGCCAGCTCTCGGTGAAGGCGTGCAGGTCCGTCGTCGTCGCCTCGGTGGTCATGAGTCCTCCGTCGGTTGTCGGGCGGTGCGGGAGGGCCGGATGCCCGGCCCGCGCCCGCGCCCGCGGTGTGCCAGTCGGCCGGCGTCGCGGTGACGCCGTACTTCCGTGTCGATCGGGCTGCTCGTGGCCGGTCAGCCCGCCTGCCGTCGGGGGGACGCGGACCGGTGGGTGAGGGGTTCGCGCAGGCCGAGGTGTTCGCGGAGCGTGGTGCCGGTGTACTCGGTGCGGTAGACCCCGCGTTCCTGGAGTTCCGGGACGAGCAGGTCGACGATGTCGTCCAGACCGTCGGGGATCAGATACGGCGTGACGTTGAAGCCGTCGATCGCCCCGTGCCGTACGAAGTGGGCGAACTTGTCGGCCAGCGCGGACGGAGTGCCCACGTGTCCGCGCTGCGGACCGAGCGCGATGACGGTCTCGCGCAGCGACCAGCCGTGCGCCTCCGCCTTCGCCCGCCACTGCGCCACGACCTGGCGCGGGTCGGCGACCCGCCGCGCCCCGAAGGAGCCGTCGTTCTCGGCGACGACCGGATCCTCCTCGGGCAGCGGCCCGTCCGCGTCACGGCCGGACAGATCGATGCCCCACAGCAGCCCCGCGACCCCCAACGCCGTGGCGGGGGTGACCTGTTGCAACCGGATCCAGCGCTTCTTCTCCTGGGCCTCCTCCTCGGTCGCGCCGAGGATGATCTCGGTGCCGGGCAGGATCCGCAGATCGTCGTCGGGGCGGCCGACAGCACGCAGTCGGGTGCGGATGTCATCGGCGAACGCCAGCGCGTCGTCGAAGTCGTTGCCGTGCGCGGAGAAGATCACGTCGGCGTTGCGGGCGGCGAAGTCGCGCCCCTCGCCGGAGTCACCGGCCTGGAAGATGACGGGATGTCCTTGGGCACTGCGCGGCAGCGTCGGGGCGAGGTCGACGTCGAACTGCGGTCCGCGATGGCGTACTTGGCGCACGGCGCCGGGCGCCGACCAGACGGACGCGTCCGCGGAGTCCTCGACGGCCCGGTCCTCCCAGCCGTCCCAGAGCGAGCGGGCCACGGTGAGGAACTCCTCCGCCCGCCGGTATCGGTCGGCGTGGTCGAGATAGCCGCCGCGGCGGAAGTTCGCGCCGGTCCACGCGTTGTCCGTGGTCACCACGTTCCAGCCGGCGCGGCCTTCGGAGAGCAGGTCCAGGCCGGACAGGCGGCGGGCGAGGTCGGCGGGCTCGTTGAACGTCGAGTTGGAGGTGGAGACCAGGCCGATCCGGCGGGTCACCGCGGCCAGCGCGGCGAGTTGGGTGATGGCGTCCGGCCGTCCGGCCACGTCGAGATCGTGGATCCTGCCGTCGACCTCGCGCAGCCGTAGCCCCTCACCGAGGAAGAACGCGTCGAACAGGCCCCGTTCGGCGGTCTGGGCGACCTTGCGGAACGACGCGGGGTCGATCTGTGAACCGCTGTCGGGGGCGGACCAGATGGTCCAGTGGTTGACGCCCTGGAAGAACACTCCGAAATGGAACTGGGCATGCGGCCTGGGGACGTCGAGGGGGTCGGTGCGTGTCATCGGGTTTCCTCCTGAACGGCCGGGGCGGCGAAGCGGTTGGCGGGGCGCTCCAGGCCCAGGGTCGAGCGCAGGGACGTGCCGGGCAGGGGGCGGGCGACGAGGCGCCGCTCGGACAGCGCCGGCAGGACGAGACGGGAGAGGACGGGCAGGTCCTCGTCGAGGACCAGCGGACGCAGCCGTACGCCATCGACGCGACGGCTCAACTCACCGAGAAGGGCGACCAGTTGCTCTGCGGAGCCGATGTGCCGCAGCCTTCCCCTGTCGGTCCACGGCGCGTGCCGCTCCAGGTCGGCGACGCGCTCGGCGGCGCCGGCCTTCTCGGTGTCCAGCGCCACCTCGACCTCGGCGAAGACGCGCGGTGTGCCCGCGGCGGCGGCGGCCGAGGTGACCGCCGCGAGGTCGCGGCCCGCGACGAGAGCGACGTCGAGCCGCGCGGCGGGAACCCGCTCCGGCCGGCCCAGGACGACGAGCTGTCCCTGCGGCGGGCGCGGCACGATCGCCGGGCCCTTGACGGCGTACGTCTCACCGGTGAAGTCGATGTAGTGGAGCCGTCCGCGGTCGAGGTAGCGGCTGGTGGCCACGGACCGGATGACCGCGTCGTCCTCCCACGAGTCCCACAGCGCCCGGGCCACCTCCACGCCGTCGCGGGACTCCCGGGCCCGCGCGTCGGCATCGGCGACCTGGGGGCGCCCCCAGGCACGGGCGGCCTCGGCATGCTCCTCCTCCGTCACCACCCACCCCGCACGGCCGCCGGAGATGTGGTCCAGGGACGCCAACTGGCTTGAGACATGGAACGGTTCGGCATAGGTGACCGGGACGACGGGCGCGATCCCCACGGTGCTCGTGGACGCCGCGATGAACGCCGCACGCTCCACCGCGCCGATACGGCCCACGGGATCCGGCGCGGCCCCGGGCGGCAGGACGCCGTCGTCCAACGTGACCAGGGTGAACCCGGCGTTCTCGGCCACGGCGGCGACCCCGGCCACGCGGCGCGGGGTGAGCAACTGGTCGGGCGAGTGCGCGGCGCGGCGCCAGGCCGCGGGGTGGGCACCGTCGCCGTCGATCTCCAGGGCGAGGTGCAGGGCGGGGCCGGACATGGGGTTCCTTCCGAGGACACGAGAACGCGAAGGGTCGGGGCCACGGGCCCACGACAAGCCGGCCCACAGGACGGGCCGACAGGGTTCAGACGTGTACGGAGGGACAGACCGCGGAGGAGGTACGGCAGTAGTCGACATGCCGCCGGGTGATCAGCCGCGCACCGGTGCACGCACCCCGAGGTGCCGCGCCGGTTGCGTACATGAAGGCCTCCACCCGAAAGAAAACCGTGAGCTCAACGTACGTCGGCCGCCCCCGCGAGTGTCAAGGGCCGTTGACGCAGCCCTGTCATGCCCCGGCGCAGGCCAGGCCCGCGGTCCGCGCTCCGGCCGAGATCTCCGGTCCGGAAGATTCATGCACCTGCAATGATCGGACCCTCACCGACAAGACGTCAGGGACGATGTGCCGACGGCAGGATGCACGCGGTATCGAGCCCCAGCACGTGGTTGAGACGGCCGAAGGCCAGCCATGAGCCGATGCACATGCTCAGCTCCACGATCTGCGCCTGGCTGTAGTGCGCCTTGATCCGGGCCCAGAACTCGTCGTCCAGGCCGTGATGGTCGAGGGCGTAGCGCTCGGCGTACTCGGCGGCGAGCCGGGTCCGTTCGTCGAAGGCGTCCGTGGTGCGCCACTGCGTGACCGCGTCGAGGAAGCCCTCCTCGACCTTCTCCCCGTCGCGTTCGGTGCGCCAGTCCAGGCAGAACAGGCAACCGTTGATCTGGGCGACACGCAGGCGGGCGGCCTCGAACTCGCGCAGTCCCAGGGTCGTGTACTCGTAGACGGCCAGGGAGAAGGCGCTGGCCGCCGGGCCGATCCCGGGCACCAGGTCGCCCCAGACGTACAGGATGGGGTCGACGCCCTGGGGGATGTCGATCTGCATGATCACTTCTTTCCCAGTCTGCCCACCGCGGGGCGCAGCGGGACGTCGAGCGCGTCGTAGAGGCCGGGTCCGGCCTCGACGAGCCAGTCGATGGCGTTCACCAGACGGCCGGCGGCCGTCGCGTTGCCGCCCGCGGCTCTGTTGTCCCCCTCGTCCGTGGCTTCGACCGTGACCTCGATGCGGGGACGGCCTTCGATGATCACGCGGTGCGCGCCCGCCCCGCCGTCGGGTGGTGCCGGCCAGTCCGGGGCACAGGTGGCGTGGATGCGGGTGACGTGCTCGATGACTATGAGGGGCTCGCCCGCCACCATGCCCTGTACCTCGAGACGTACCGCTCCCTGGGTGCCGGCCGCGAACTCGCCCATCGTGTCGGTGACGACGGACGTGTCGAGGGGACGGCGTTCCAAGGTCTCCTCGATGCCGTCCAGTTCGGCACCCAGCGCGCGGGCCATCATGCGCAGCTGTCCGCCCCAGATCATCGTCGGAACACCCTCGGCGAGCATCAGCGGCTGGTGGTCCAGGGGATGCCCCATACCGATCAGGTCGCGGACGGCTTCCTCCTGGTCGTAGGTCGAATAGTCGAAGATCTCCTGGCAGCGGACGGCGTCGATGTCGGAACCCAGCCCACTGACCAGCAGCGGGAGCACGTCGTTGGCCCAGCCGGGGTCCACCCCCGACACGAACAGCGAACCGCCACCGGCCTCGACGGACTCCAGCAGTACGTCGCGGATCTCGGCCGGCGCGTGCGTGCAGTCGTACATGCCGTACAGGGACGGTGTGACCACCACCGCGCCGGCCCGCAGCGCACGGCCGATGTCCTCGATCGCACCGTCCGGGCGGACGTCCCCGGAGGCCGCGTACACGACGGCGCGAGGGGCTCGGGACAGTGCCGCGCCCACATCGTCCGTCGCCGCCACTCCGAGGCGCCGACCGAGTCCGCCGAGCTCGCCCGCGTCCTTGCCGACCTTGGCGGGGTTGGACACCAGCACGGCCACAAGGCTGAGCATCGGATGCGCCGCGACAGCCCGAATGGCGGCGCGCCCGACATTGCCTGTGCCCCAGACCACCGTGGGAATCATGGGCGGAGGGTAACGACGCACCCCGGAAGTTCCCATAGCCGTGCGCGAGGATTCGGATGTCGGGTCCGGGCGCTCAGTCGCGGGCCGGCGGGGTGTAGAAGTCGCCGACGGATGTCCAGACGCCGTTCTTGACGACGACCTGCTGCACGCTGCGGGTGCCGAGGTGCTGGTCGGCGCTGAACTTCATCACCGGCGACACCCCCGGGTCCACCTCGGACGCCTTCTGGTACGCCGC
The DNA here is from genome assembly GCF_013044505.1 of Streptomyces sp. S3(2020). Taxonomy (GTDB): domain Bacteria; phylum Actinomycetota; class Actinomycetes; order Streptomycetales; family Streptomycetaceae; genus Streptomyces. Next base: position 107,528 of record NZ_JABERD010000004.1, read on the forward strand.
GGTGATGGACTGGGACGTGACGGGCCCCTTGATGGTCTTCGCTATGTCGGCGAACACCTTCGCGTTGCTCCAGCCCCACAGGGCGAGGAAGCCGGCGTCCTGGCCGGGCTCGTACTTGGCCATCGCGGTGCGGAACTCCTTCACCGCGGGGTCCGGGTCCGAGGGCGCCTTCACCAGCTGTACGGCTTTGAGGCCCTCGGCGGCGTCCTTGGCCAGGGAGAGCGTGGACTCGGCGGCCACGGGCGCGTAGGCGTAGGTGGGCAGGGACAGTCCCTGGAGCTTGGCCTCCTTGAGGAACGCGGCGGCCTCGGGGGAGGTGAGGATCAGGACCACCGCCTGCGGTGAGGCCGCCTTCACCTTGCTGATCACGGGTGTGTAGTCGGTGGTCTGGTACTTGACCGGCAGCCGGTCGACCTCGACCGAGGGGTTCACCTTCTTGGCGACGGGCTCCACCTGCTCGGCCACGTTCACGAACGCCGCCGGGTCGCTGTGCACGACGAGGATCTTCCTCGCACCGTCCTGTACCGCCCAGGCGGCGATCGCGGCGGCCTGGTCCTCGTAGAGGGTCTGGGTGCCGAAGAGGCCGGGGCGTGGCGGGTCGTACCAGTTCTCGGTGCCGCCGACCTCGTTGAGGACCGGGACCTTGGACTGGTTGAGGACGAAGGGGAAGGCGGCCTCCGCCTGGGCGGTGCCGTTGGCGTTGACGATGGCCACGACCTTGTCCTGGCCGATGAGTTCGCGGGCGATCTGCACGGTCTGCTGCGGGTCGGCCGCGTTGTCCTTGACCGTCCATTTGATCTTGCGGCCGTTAACGCCGCCTTGGGCGTTGAGCATCTTGAAGTACGCGTCGGCGCCCGCCTTCTCGGCCACGCCGTAGGTGGCGGTGGCGCCGGTGAGGGGCAGCCACGCGCCGATGTGGATCTCGGAAGAGCTACCACCGGCCGCTGTGGAGTCCTCATCTGCGCATGCGTTGGCGGTGAGCGCCACCGCGGCCATGACGGCCATCGTTCCCGCGGCGCGGCGGAATTTTCTGATCGTTCGGAACACGGTCCACCTCGTTCACTACGGGATTTCAGTTCACCTGCGGGGTCCGGGCGGTGGCCGCCGCGGTCGTGGGGGCGGTGTCGAGGCCGCCGCTGAAGTACGCCGCCTCGGCCAGGGCCGCGAACTCCGGGTCGCCCGGGCGCCCTTGGGCGGCGATGACGCCTTCGTGGAGCACGGCCACCTCGTGGCACACGGACATGGCCCGGCTGAGCAGCTGTTCGAACAGGACGACGGTCAGGCCGTCGTGGGCGAGCGTGGCCAGTCGGTCGTAGACCTCGTCGACGAGGGCGGGGGCCAGCCCGAGTGCCGGTTCGTCGACGATCAGGACGTCCGGTGCGGCGATCAGGGCGCGGGCGATGGCGAGCATCTGCTGCTCGCCGCCGGACAGGCCGCCCGCGGAGTCGGACATCCGGTCGCGCAGCCGTGCCGGCAGCCACCGCACGGTCTCCTCCAGCCGTTCGCGCAGCGGGGTGCCGGTGATCCCTGCCGCGTAGGCCGCGACTTCGAGGTTCTCGCGCAGGGATAGGGTCTTGAACAGGGCCCGGCCCTCGGGCGCCAGGCTGGTGCGGACGGTTCCGCCGGTCTCGCGGTCGCCGCGGGTCGGTTCGAGCGAACCGTGCAGGATGCCGGCGAGGGTGCTCTTGCCCGCTCCGTTGGCGCCGGCGATCCCCAGCACGATCCCCTGGCGGACGTCGAGTTCGATGTCGCGCAGGGCGACGACACCGCCGTAGGTGTGGCCGACGCCGTGCAGTCGGAGCATGCTGCGGTCGCCGACGTGCTCGGGCGGCCGGGTCCTGGCGTCGACGCTTCCCAGGTACGACGAGCGCACCTTCGGGTCCTGGAGCACGGTGTCCGGCGTGCCCTCGCCGATGGTGCGGCCGAAGTCGAAGGCGAGCACGCGGTGGGCGACGGAGAAGAGGTCGTCCAGGACGTGGTCGATGACGACGACGGCGGTGCCGTCGGCGTGCAGTCGCCTGATGTGCCGTGCCAGCAAGGCCCGTTCAGCCGCGTCGAGGCCGCCGAACGGCTCGTCCAGGATCAGCAGCTTCGGGTGCTCGGCCATCGCGCGGGCCAGGTCGAGCCGTTTCTGGAGGCCGAACGGCAGCTCGCCGGGGAGCCGGTCGGCCACGTCGGCGAGTCCGACGGAGTGCAGCAGCCGCGCGACCTCGGCCCGGTCCCGGGTGGTGATCCGGCGGCGGGTGCACAGCACGTTCTCCTCGACGGTGAGTTCGGAGAACACCTCGGCGTGTTGGAACGTACGCCCGATGCCCAGCCGTCGCCGCGCGGTCGCCCTGGCCGTGAGCAGGGGCCGGCCGGCGAAGTCCGCGGTGCCGGTCACCCGGCCGTTCCCGGTCAGTCCCGACAGGGCGTTCAACAGGGTGGTCTTTCCTGCCCCGTTGGGCCCGATGACCGCCAGGATCTCGTTCTGCCGCAGGGTCAGTGAGGCATCCTCCAGGGCCCTGATCCCGCCGTACGACACCGACACGTGCTCCAGGTGCAGCAGAACCGGGCCGCCCACCGTCCCGGACGGCGGCCCGGGCGGCGCGAGGTCGGCCATCTGCTCGGCGGGCGACGGGAGTTCGGTACGGCTGCCGCGCGGTGTCCGCCGTGTGAGCATGCGCGCGAGCTTGCTGAGGAAGGGGACGACGCCACCCGGCAGGAAGAGGAGCACACCGATCAGCACGAGGCCCTGCACGACCGGCTGGGGCAGGCCCACGGCGGACGAGAGGGAGGGGTTCCACGTCAGATAGACGCCGCCCGCCACGGCGCCGAGGATCGTGCCGACCCCGCCGAGTACGCATGCCGCGATCAGTGAGATGCCGAAGGTCAGCGAGAACGGGTCCGGGCTGACGAACCGGGTGAGCAGGCCGAGCAGCACACCCGCGAAACAGGTGCACGCCCCGCTCACCGCGAACGACAGCGACGACTGCGCCTCCGGTGCGATCCCGATCGTCCGGGCGGCCAGGGGGTGCGACTTGGCGGCGATCAGCCGCATCCGCAGCCCCGAGGCGGCGGCCGGTACCGCCAGCGCGAGGACGACGGCCGCCGCGCCGACCGCGAGGTACTGGGCCTCGGTGCCACCGCCCAGGAGGGTCCCGAAGCCCAGGGCGCTGCGCAGCTGGACGACCGGTACCCCTTGGTCGCCGCCGGTCACGCTGCTCCAGCGGTTGACCAGTTCCAGGGTCACCGTGGTGAAGGCGAGGGTGAGCAGGGCGATGTAGAGCGCCGAGAACCGGGCGCCCGCGTAGCCCAGGAACGCGCCCAGGGCGGCACCGGCGGCGACGGCGCCGAGGACCACCGCTTCCAGGGGCCAGTCGTGGCCGCTGCCGTACGCGGCGAAGTAGGCGCCGATCGCGAAGAACGCCGGGTGGCCCACCGACCAGATGCCGGACCAGCCGGCGAGCAGGCCGACCGAGAGCACGACGATCGTGTACACGGCCGCGAGCCCCACCGAGTACATCTGGTACGCGGGGATCGCGCCGGCGGCCATGAAGGCCATGAGCACCGCGCCGGCCGCCGGGCCCAGGGCGGCCCTCGCCAGGAGGGAACGGTTGAAGACCATGGATGCGACCCCTCAGACCCGTTGGAAGGTGCGGGTGCCGAACACACCCTGGGGGCGGATCAGCAGGACCAGCACGGTGAACGAGAACACGAACGTGTCCCGGAAGCTGGCGGAGACGTAGTTCGCCGCCATGTTGTCCAGGACGCCGATGGTCAGGCCGCCCAGGACGGCGCCGTACATGCTGGTCAGGCCGCCCAGGAAGATTCCGGCGAAGGCGCGGAACAGGGGTGCGACGAGCGCGGTGGGCACAAGGCCCGACCGCGGTGCGTACAGACAGGCCGCGAGCGCGGCGAGTCCGAGGCCGAGCGCCCAGGAGATCCTGGCCAGGCGCTGCGAACCGAGCCCGACGATGCGGGCGGTGTCCGCCGACTCGGCCGCCGCGCGCATGGCGGAGCCGAGCGTGGTGCGGGCGAAGAGATAGCCGACCAGTGCCATCGCCACGGCGGCGACGGCGATCGTGAGCAGGCTCTGGACCGGTACCGCGGCGCCCGACCAGCGCACCGTCCCGTCGACCAGGCTGGGGAAGGCCTTGGGTTCGTCTCCCCAGACCGATCCGGCGATGCTCTCGGCGATCAGGGACACGCCCATCGTCACGACGAGAGCGGAGAACAACTGCCCCTGCCCCAGCGGCCGGATCACCGTCTCCCGTACCAGCAGGCCCGCCGTCACGGTGATGGCGACGGCGGCGAGGATGCCGAGCACGGTGGCCACCCCGCGGTCGTGGAGCGAGAGCGCCACGTACAGGCCCAGGGTCGCGAGCGAGGCCATCGCGAAGTTCACGACGTCCGTGGCCCGGTAGATGATGACCAGCCCGAGGCCCATGAGACCGTACACGGCTCCGCTGGCCACACCGCTGATCAGGACGAGCAGGAACTGGCTCACCGTTCCTCCCTGGAGGAAGAGCGTGTTCGCGCCATGCGTACGAGCGGCATGATCACCTCACTGACCGCAGTGTCAAAGTGAACTCAATTCAGTACGCTAGGCACTCCGGTGCCGGACGGGCAAGCCTCGTGCACGGGTTTTGTGGCCGAGCGGGCCGACCGGCGTTCAGCGTCCGACGGCCGCGGGTGTCTCGGTGAGCGCGGTCCGCGCCGCCGCCAGACCGAAGACCAGCGCGGGGGCGAGGCCACCCGCGTACGCGCGTCGGTACAGCCCGCCCGCGTCCGCGCCGGCCGCGAGCAGACCGGGTACCGGGGCCCGTCCGTCCGAGCCCGCGGACAGCGCGTGCGCGCCCGCGTCGACGAGCAGGCCACCGAACGTGAACGTGATCGCCGGGGCGGCCTCCACGACGTAGAACGGCGGCTCGTCCAGCGGCCGGTGGTCGAGAAGCCGGCCGGGCGTCGTGGTGCCGTGCGCGGCCGCGGCGGCGTTGAACTCCTCGATACGGTCGCGGATCGCGGCGCCGGGATAGCCCCACTCCTCGGGCATCGACGCGAAGTCCTCCAGAGTGTCCGCCACCGCGCAGCGGGCGCCGGCGCGATGACACAGCTGGAACTTGTCCACGCCGGGGATGCCCGCCACGTACGAGGCGCTGATCCACTCGCGGTGCACCCGCGCGTCGGCGATCAGCAGGCCACGGGCCTGCGGGCGTTCCAGGAGTGCCATGGTCGTCAGATGGTCCCCGACGGTCTCGTCGACGAAGCGCTCGCCCGTCGTGTCGAACAGCAGGGCGTGCTCGCTGTAGTAGAGCGCCAGGTCGACAAAGCGCGCGGGGTCGGCCAGGGGGACACCCGCCGGCATCAGATGCCCGTAGAACCCCGCGTCCTTCTTCCCGAACGCCGCGCCCGCGCCGCGCCCCAGCGAGAGGCCGTCGCCCCGGCTGTGCGGGTTGGCCCGCAGGGCGATGTCCGCGGCCCGCGGGTGGACGTACTCGGCGCGCAGGCCCGGATCCCCCTGGAAACCGCCCGTCGCGAGCAGCGTCCAGGTGGCCTCGATCCGGCGCGTGGATCCGTCGGGCAGGACGCAGTCGGCCCCCTTGACCACGCCGTTCTCCGTCACGAGGGAGCGGGTCCGGGTGTGGGTCAGCACCTCCTGGCCCCGGTCGCGGATCAGCCGCTCGCAGGTGTCGAGGTAGTGGTTCGTGTCGACCTGGTGCCCCCGGCCGAAGCCCAGTACGGGCACCGGCGGACGGCAGTCCACGCCGAGCGACCGTATCCAGGCGACGCCACCGGCGAACCCGTCCACCAGGGCGCTGGCCAGTTCGGGGTCGCCGTCCGGATTGACCCGGCGCAGCTCCGCCACGCTCGGGGCGGTCCAGACGAAACCGGCGAAGCGCGCGGAACCCCCGGTGCGCTCCGCCTTCTCCACCAGGACCACCCTGCCGCCCCCGGCGGCCACCCGGGCGGCGGCCGAGAGACCGGCCATACCGCCGCCTATCACCAGCAGATCCACTGTCTCCGCACCCATAGCGGGTCCCACCGCCTTCGTGTCGTCAAGTGGAACAAGACGCTAATTGAACTCACTTCTGGAGTCGAGAGGGTGGTGTGCGCGGGTTGGGGCGGCACGGGTTCCGGCCGGATCAGTCGGGGATCAGCACCGCCCGCCCCCGGACCTCGCCGGAGCGGAGTCTCGCGATCACCTCGGCCGCCTCGGACAGCGGGAACTCCTCGACACGGGCCTTCAGGGCATCCTTGAGGGCCAGGGCGACGACGGCCTCCAGCTCGGGCAGGGTCCCCCAGAAGGGCAACGAGATCCTCGTCCCGGGAGGGAGTCCGCCCGGCTTGCGGACCGTGAGCTCCCCGCCGCCGCTGCCCACCACGGCCAGTTCCCCACCAGGCCGGAGCACGTCCACCGCAAGCCTCGCAGTGGAAGGGTCGCCGACGAAGTCGAGCACGGCCACCGCCCCGACGCCGCCCGTCCGGCCCCGTAGCACCGCCGCCGTGTCGGGCCGCGCGAGCGTGCCGAAATGCGCGCCGCACTCGTGCGCCAGGGCGAGCGCCTCCTCTCGCACATCCACGGCCAGCACCTGTGCCTCGGTCGTGGCGCGCAGGATCTGGACGGCCAGGTGCCCGAGCCCGCCGAGGCCGAGGACGACCACGCTCGCACCCTCGACCGTCAGAGCGTGACGGACCGTGCTGACGGCGTGGTACGCGGTCAGTCCGGCGTCCGTCAGAGGCGCCGCCCGGGCGGAGGGCAGCTCGCCCACGGGAACCAGCAGGCGTCCGGACGGGACCAGCATCACGTCGGCCATTCCCCCGTCGCGTCCGAGGCCCGCGCCCGTGCCGACGAGGTCCGCGTCGAGGAGGGTGCGCCGGTCGCAGTAGTTCTCCGCCCCGGCCGCACAGCGGGCACAACTCCCGCAGCCCCAGGGGCCGTAGACGACCACGCGCTCACCGATCGCGGGACCGCAGGCGAGCGGGCCGCGCTCCACCACCCGGCCCGCGACCTCGTGCCCGAGGGTGAACGGGATCCGGTAGGGGAGGGTGCCCGGTGGCGCGTCGATGACGTGGAGGTCCGAGCGGCACAGGCCGGCCGCCTCCACCTGGATCAGGACCTCTTCGCCCGTGGGGCGGGGTCGGGCCGTCCCGGTGAGGACCGGCGGGCCGCCCCAGCCGGTCAGTCGGAGTGCTCTCGTCCTGCCTGTTGACATACGGGGCACAGTAACAAAAATGAAGTCAGTTCAGTATCCCGATGGTGGGGCGGTGAGCCTGCATGGGCGACGATCACACGGGGCGCTTCGACGGGCGGATCGCCCTCGTCACCGGCGCGGGATCCGGCATCGGCGCGGCGGTCGCCCGGGGCCTCGCCGCGCAGGGGGCGGAGGTCTTCGCCGCGGACGTCGACGGTCCGGCGGTGGAGGCACTCGCCGAGGAACTGCGGCGAACGCACCCGGTGACGGTCGACGTGGCCGAACCGGCCCAGGTCGACGCCGCTTTCGACGAGGCCGTACGGAGGCACGGGCGACTCGACGTCGTGGTCCACGCGGCCGGCGTCGACGACCCGACGGCCAAGGAGTGGATCGCCGAGGCCCTGGTCGCGGAAGAACCACCGGTCGTGACGGGGCGGCTCGGCGACGCCGCGTGGCGACGGGTCATGCGGGTCAATCTCGACGGCACGTTCCACGTTCTGCGTGCGGCTGTGCGGGTCATGGCGCCTCACCGGTCCGGAGCCGTCGTCACGGTGGGGTCCTCGTCGGCCTTCGATGCCCAGGCGGGCTATCCGCACTACGCGGCCTCGAAGGCCGGGATGCACGCCTTGAGCCAGTCCGTGGCCAAGGAGGCGATCGCGTTCGGGGTTCGTGTGAACACCGTGGCGCCGGGGCCGACGGAGACCGGGATGGCGGCGCGGACGCCCGCGGCGCTTCGGCAGGGGTTCGCTGATCCGCGCGTTCGGCCCTACGCGACGGCGGAGGAGATCGCCGATGTCGCGCTGTTCCTGGCGAGCGACGAGGCGGTGAACCTGGTAGGGGCCGTACTGCTGGCGAACGGGGGGCGGTTCACGGTGTGAGGGTCCGACGGCGCCTGGGCGACAGCGGGTTCGTTGCGGCCGGTCGCGCCCGCGCGGCGGAGCCGCATATCGACACAGCCCCGCGCCCTTGGGCGGGTGCGGTTGAGGGAGGATTTTCATGCACCGGCTTGTTGCGGATCCCGCGCTGCTGGCGGAGACCGAGGAACAGCGCCAACTACGAACCGTGTTGCGGGACTTGCTGACCGAGTCCTGCGGGAGCGAAGAGGTCCGCAGACAGGCCGGGAGTCCTCGCGGATACGACCCGGTGCTCTGGGACCGGCTCGCCCGCGAGATCGGGGTGCACGGTCTCGCCCTGCCCGAGGAGTACGGCGGGGCCGGGTACACCTTCGCCGAACTGGCCGTGGCGCTGGAGGAGACCGGGCGCGTGCTGTGCCCCGCGCCCCTGCTGACCACGGTCGTACTCGCCGGACACGCCCTGCTGAGCAGCGACGACCAGGAGGCCTGCGCGCGCCGGCTGCCGGACATCGCGGCCGGCGCGCGCACGGCGACCGTCGCCGGGTTTCTGCATCCGGCGGACATGACGGCCGAGCACGGCCCGGACGGCTGGGTGCTGCGCGGAGAAGCCGACTTCGTGCCCGACGGAGAGGCATCCGATCTGCTGCTGCTCGTGGCCCGGGCACCGGACGGGGAGCGGGTGTTCGCCTGTGAACCGGACCCGGCGACCTGCGACCGCACCGCTCGCCGGGTCCTCGATCCCACGCGCCGCCAGGCGCTCGTCCGACTGCGAGGGGCGCCGGCCGAGCCGGTCGGTGAGGCCGGACAGGCCCCGGAGATCGTCGACGCCGTCCTCGACGCCGGACGGGTGGCCCTGGCCGCCGAGCATGTCGGAGGCAGCGCGCACGCCCTGGACGCCCTGCTCGCCCACGTGTCCGGGCGGACCCAGTTCGGGCGCGCCATCGGCTCGTTCCAGGCGGTCAAGCATCGGCTGGCCGATCTGCTCGTCGAGATCGAGGGCGCGCGGTCGGCCTCGGTGTATGCGAGCGCCTGTCTTGCCGACGGGGGGCCGGAGCTGCCGGTGGCCGCGAGTGCGGCGGCGGTCGCGTGCACCGGCGCCTACCGCCTCGCCACCACGGAGTACGTCCAGCTCCACGGTGGTATCGGCTTCACCTGGGAGCACCCCGCCCACCTCTGGCTACGCCGCGCACGGGCCGACGAGGCCCTCTTCGGTACCGGCGACGACCATCGCCTCCGCCTGGCCGGCCTGCTCGGCCTCACCGGCCGCGACGGCTGATCACTCGCTGCCCGCGGGAAGCGGTCATCCCTTCCCCTTCCATTGACACGGACATCTGTCCGCCCACAGAATCGAACTCAATTCAGTTCAGTTTGGAGGACTCATGGCAGTCGAAGACGAGATCCAGTTCGAGCGGGACGGAAGCGTGGCGAGGGTCTGGCTGAATCGCCCGCACAAGAAGAACTGTGTGACCGTGCCGATCCTGAACCGGCTGGACGAGATCATCACCGAGGTCGACGCGGACCCCGAACTGCGTGTGCTGGTGCTGCGTGGCCGCGGGAACACCTTCTGCTCCGGGTTCGACCTGGACAGCCTCAAGGCCGACTTCGTCGGCAGGTCCAACGCGATCGACGTGGCCGTGCTGTCGGCGAAGGTCTGCGACCGGCTCTACTCGATGAGGACCCCGTCGATCGCCGTCCTGGAAGGCCATGTCACCGCGGGCGGCTTCGAGTTGATGATCTCCTGCGACTTCGCGATCGCCGCGGACGACGCCCTGATCGGCGACTTCCACATCCGCCGCGCCCTGTTCGGCGGCGCCGGACCGATCTACCGGGTGCCGCGCATGATCGGCGTCCGCAAGACCAAGGAGCTGATGCTCACCGGGAAGCTGCTCACCGGGGTCGAGGCCGCCGAGTTCGGCCTCATCAATTCCTCCGCGCCCGCGGACAAACTCGACGCCACCGTCGAGGAGTTCGCCGACCAGCTCGTCGACAAGAGCCCGTTCACCATGTGGATCACCAAGATGACCATCGACCGGAGCCTCGACGCCGACATCCAGTCACTGATGGTCATGGAGCACCTCGCGGTCGGCGTGATGCTCAACTCCGAGGACGCTGCGGAAGGCGTGGCGGCGTTCCTGGAGAAGCGGGAGCCGCAGTGGAAGGGCCGCTGACCGCCGTGGCGGAGACCGGGGGCCGGCTGCGCGGCTCCCGGTGCGCCGACTGCGCGGTGGCCGCCTACCCCGCCGACACGGTCTGCCCGCGCTGCGGGGGACCGGCCGAGCCGGTCGCGCTCTCCGGCACGGGAACGCTGTGGACCTGGACCGTGCAGCGCTACGCGCCCAAGTCACCGCCCTACGTCCCGCCCGCCGCCGGATTCGCCCCGTTCACCGTCGGATACGTCGAACTGGCCGAAGGCGTACGCGTGTTGGCCGCCCTCGACATCCGGCCCGAGGACGCGGAGATCGGCATGACGGTGACGATCACGGCGGGGAACGGGGTGCCGAGGGGAGCCGTCGTATGACCGCCGGGGACGTCCTCGTCTGCGGCACCGGCATCACCTCCTTCGCCCGCACCGGGGCGAGCGGCCGGCAGCTGGCCGTACAGGCGGTACGAGCCGCGCTCGCCGACGCCGGACTGCCGTGGTCCCGGGTGCGGGCCGCCTACGGGGGCAGCGACGCCGCCGGCAACGCCGACACGCTGGTCGCCGAACTCGGCCTGACCGGAGTGCCGTTCACCAACGTGCGCAACGGCTGCGCGACCGGCGGCAGCGCACTGGTGTCGGCCGTCAACGCGATCCGGTCCGGGGCGGCGGACGTGGCCCTCGCCGTCGGGTTCGACAAGCACCCGCGCGGCGCCTTCGACCCGCGGCCCGCCGACTGGGGGCTCGACGAGGCGTACGGCCGCGACGGGCTGATGGTCACCACACAGTTCTTCGCCATGAAGATCCAGCGGTACATGCACGACCACGGCATCAGCCCCCGCACCCTCGCACTGGTCGCCGAGAAGGCGTACGCCAACGGAGCGCTCACCCCGCACGCCTGGCGCCGCACACCGCTCGACGCGGACGAGATCCTGGCGTCCGGCATGGTCAACGACCCCCTGACCCGGTACATGTTCTGCTCACCCGGACAGGGAGCGGTCGCCCTGATCCTGTGCGACCGCGCGGTGGCCCGCGAGATCGGTGGCACACCGGTCACCCTGCGGGCAGCCGTCGTACGGACCCGCCGCTTCGGCTCCTTCGAGGTGTTCAGCCCCTGGGCGCCCCCGGGGACACCGACGAGCGTGAGCGCGGACGCCGCACGACAGGCCTTCGAGGAAGCCGGGTTGGGACCGGGCGACATCGACGTGTGCCAGTTGCAGGACACCGAGAGCGGCGCCGAGGTGATGCACCTGGCCGAATGCGGGTTCTGCGAACACGGCGAGCAGGAGTCGCTCATCCCCTACGGGGCGACCCGCATCGACGGCTCGCTGCCGGTGAACACCGACGGCGGGTGCATCGCCAACGGCGAGCCCATCGGCGCCTCCGGCCTGCGTCAGGTCCACGAGGTCGTGCGGCAGTTGCGCGGCAGGGCGGGCGAGCGGCAGGTGCCCGACGGCCCGTCGGCCGGCTTCACCCATGTGTACGGGGCGCCGGGCGTCAGCGCCTGCACCGTGCTGACCCGCTGAGAGGAGGACCATGGACGCCACACCCGCCCCGGACGAGTTCCGCGCCGAAGCCCGGCGCTGGCTGAAGAGCGTGGCCACAGCGCTGCCCGCACATCACGAGTGGGGCCACGGCGACGACTCGGTGGCCGTCTTCGAGAACTGGACGCGGAGCGAGGAACGCGCCCACACGGACCGGACACGCGCGTGGGAACGCACCCGCCACGACCACGGCTGGGGCGCTCTCGCCTGGTCGCCGGAGTACGGAGGCCGCGACCTCCCCGCGCACTACGAGCAGCTGTACCGGTCCGAGGAGTCCGCCTTCGACGTGCCCCGGCGCACCGAGATCTTCCCGGTCACCCAGCAACTCGTCGCCCCCGCCGTCCGCATCTGGGGGACCGATGAACAGAAACACCGCTGGCTGCGCCCCATGCTGCGCACCGACGAACTCGCCTGCCAGCTGTTCTCCGAGACGGAAGCGGGCTCCGACCTCGCCGCCGTCCGCACCCGGGCCGTACGGGAAGGCGACGGCTGGATCCTGCGCGGCCACAAGATCTGGACGTCCGGAGCCCGGGTCGCCACCTGGGGCGTCGCCGTCTGCCGCACCGACACCGAGGCCCCCCAGCACGCCGGCATCACGGTCTTCCTGGTCCGGATGGACGCGCCGGGCGTCACCGTACGGCCCATCCGGCAGATGACCGGCGGCAGCAGCTTCAACGAGGTCTACCTGGACGACGTGTTCGTCCCGGACACCGACCGGCTCGGACCCGTCGGCGAGGGCTGGCGGGTCACCCTGACCGTGCTCGCCGCGGAACGCCTCGACTCCGGCGGACTCGGCCTCGACAACGCCGACCGCGCCCTCGACCTCGCCCGGCACCTGCCCAGGCCCCTCACCGGCGGCGAACAGCAGCAGGCGGCCGACCTCTACGTCCGCACCCTCGTCCAGCGGCTCACCGGACTACGAGTGGCATCGGCCCTGGCGGCCGGCCGCGAACCCGGCGCCGAGGCCTCGGTCGGCAAACTCCACGCCACCGCGACGATGCGCGCCACCACCGACCTCGTCCAGCAACTCCTCGGACCGCGCCTGGCCGCCGACACAGGGCGATGGGGCACGTTCGCCTGGACCGAGCACCTCCTCGGCGCGCCCGGCTACCGCATCGCGGGCGGCAGCGACGAGATCCAGCGCAACATCCTCGCCGAGCGCGTACTGGGACTGCCCAAGGAGCCGAAGGGGGCCGGGCGTTGAGCACCACCACCGAGACGGACGAACTCGCACGACGGGTCAGGGGACGACTGGCCGAACGCCACCCCGGCGAGGCGCTGGGCGATCTGCGTACCCTGCCCGGTGGCCACTCCGGCCTCACCTACTCCATCGCGGCAGGACCGGATTCCTACGTCGTGAAAGCCGTACCCCCGGGCCAACGAGCCGTCGGCCGCGACGACGTGCTGCGCCAGGCCCGGATCCTGCGCACACTCGCCGGATCCCCGGTGCCCGTGCCGGCCGTCGTCGCCGTCGACGAAGCCGAACCCGCCTGGTTCGCCATGGAGTTCGTGGACGGCGAGGCGATCGAACCGGTCCTCGACGAGCACGGTCTCGATCCCGCGCTGTGCCGCAGACGCATGCTGGCCCTGGCCGACGTACTGCGGGATCTGCACCGCCAGACAGGCGGGGAGACCACTGAACCCCTGGGTCCGGCAGGGGAGTTGGAGCGATGGAGCCGCACCATGCGCGCGGTGCCGCCCGAACTCCGACCCGGAGCCGAGGACATCCTGGCAGCCCTGGCCGCGCACCTCCCCGACAGCACACCACCCGTCCTCACCCACGGAGACTTCCGCCTCGGCAACGCCCTGTTCCGCGGCGAGCGGCCGGCCGCCGTCGTGGACTGGGAGATCTGGGCCCACGGCGATCCGCGCATCGACCTCGCCTGGTTCCTTCTCTTCGCCGACCACCGCAACTTCCCCCGGCTCGGCCGGGCCGTCCCCGGCCTGCCCACCGAGGAAGAGCTGCTCACCGCCTACCTCGACGGCCGTCCCGAACCCCCCGCCTTCGACTGGTTCCGTGCCCTGGCCCGCACCAAAATGGCCGCGATCATGGGCCACAACCTGCGCCGGCACCGCGAGGGCAAGCACCACGACCCCGACCAGGAGCGGCTGCCGCCGACCATCGCGGCGATGATCCGCACCGCCCGCGACATCCTCGACCGACGGTCCTGAAGGAGCGCGCCGCCATGGATTTCGGACTCTCCCCGAAGGCCGACGAACTCCGCTCACGCATGGCCGCGTTCATGGCGGAGTACGTCCTGCCCGCCGAACCCGTCCACGACCGGCAACTCGCCGAAGCCGACAACCCCCACGAACTCCCGCCGGTGATGCGTGAGTTGAAGGAGAAGGCGCGGGCCGAAGGGCTCTGGAACCTCTTCCTCGCCCACGGTGACCGGGGCGCCGGCCTCACCAACCTCGAATACGCGCCCCTCGCCGAACTGGCAGGACGATCGGTCATCGGGCCCGAGGTGTTCAACTGCTCCGCACCCGACACCGGGAACATGGAACTGCTCACCCTCTTCGGCACACCCGAACAGCAGGACCGCTGGCTGCGGCCCCTGCTCACCGCCGAGATCCGGTCCTGCTTCGCCATGACCGAGCCCGAGGTCGCCAGCTCCGACGCGCGCAACATCCGCACCCGGATCACCCGTGACGGCGACACCTACGTCGTCGACGGCCACAAGTGGTACACCTCCGGGATCCTCGACCCCGACTGCCGGCTGATCATCCTGATGGGGGTCACCGACCCGGACGCACCGACCTACCGGCAGCAGAGCATGCTGCTGATCCCGCGCGACACCCCCGGCATCACCGTGCTGCGCGACCTGCCCATGTTCGGCTACACCGACCGCTGCGGCCACGGCGATGTCCTCTTCGAGGGCGTACGGGTACCGGTGTCGGCGATGCTGGGTGGCGAGGGAGAGGGATTCGCCCTGGCGCAGGGCCGGCTGGGGCCGGGACGGATGCACTACGCCATGCGCGCGGTCGGATTCGCCGAGCGGGCACTGGAGTTGATGTGCCGCCGGACCCTGACCCGCACCGCCTTCGGGGGCAGGCTCGCCGAACAGGGTGTCGTACGGGAGTGGATCGCCCGCAGCCGCATCGAGATCGAGCAACTGCGCCTGCTCGTCCTCAAGTCGGCCTGGCTGATGGACACCTCGGGCAACGCGGCCGCCCGCACCGAGGTCGCCGCGATCAAGGTGGCCGCGCTGGAGGTCGCTCACCGGGTCGTCGACCGGGCCGTCCAGGCGCACGGCGCCGCCGGGGTCAGCGACGACACCGTACTGGCGCGGCTGTACGCCATCACCCGGGCGCTACGGATCGCGGACGGGCCCGACGAGGTGCATCTGCGAACGGTCGCACGGCGTGAACTGGCCAGGTATCCCGAGGAGTCGGCGTGAACGGACATGAGCTGGAGGGGCGGGTCGCCGTGATCACCGGCGGGTCGCGGGGAATCGGCCTCGGCATCGCCAAGGCGTACCGGGAGGCGGGCGCACATGTGGTGATCGCCGCCCGCAAACCCGACGGACTGGCCGCGGCCCGCGAGGAGTTGCTCCACGTCAAGGGGGACGGCGAGGTCCACGACGTCGTCGCCAACGCCGGGGAACCCGAGGACGCCGAGCGCTGCGTCGCGCAGACCATGACCCGCTTCGGCCACCTCGACATCCTGGTCAACAACGCGGCCACCAACCCCTACATGGGCGCTCTCCTCGACCTCGACCTGCCGCGCGCGGAGAAGACCGTACGGGTCAACCAGTACGGCATGGTCGCCTGGACCCGGTGCGCCTGGCGCGCGTGGATGGCGGAACACGGGGGAGCGGTCGTCAACATCGCCTCCGTCGGCGGACTGATCGTCGATCCTCACATCGGCTGGTACAACGCCACCAAGGCGGCCATGCTGCACATGACCCGGCAACTCGCCTACGAACTCGGCCCGCAGGCGCGCGTGAACGCCATCGCGCCCGGGCTGATCAAGACCGAACTCGCCCGCGCCGTATGGGAGCCGAGGGAGCCGATCCTGACCGCGCGACTGCCGCTGCGCAGACTCGGGACGGTGCGGGACGTGGCGCACGCGGCCGTCTTCCTGGCGTCCGGGGCATCGTCCTGGATGACCGGGCAGACCCTGGTCCTGGACGGCGGGGCGACCGTGCTGCCGATCGGGGTGGAGGCATGACCCCGGTGGGGGAGCCGTTCTCGCTGCGGGGGCGGACCGCCGTGGTCACCGGGGCGTCGTCCGGGCTCGGGGCCCGGTTCGCCACGGTCCTCGCATCGGCCGGCGCCCGCGTCTTCGCCGCCGCCCGACGGCTGGACAAGCTCAAGGAACTCGCCGGTGAGGACCCGCTCATCCATCCCGCCGTCTGCGACGTCTCGCGGGAGGAGGACCGCGTACGGCTGATGGAGACGGCGCTCGACGAGAGCGGCCGGATCGACGTCCTCGTCAACAACGCCGGCGCGCCCGGCGCACCGCGCGCCGAGGACGAGAGCGCCGACGCCTTCGCCGCCGTACTGGCCGTGAACCTCGTGGCACCCTTCCACCTCGCACGGCTGCTCGCCGAGGCGCCGGTGCCCGAGGCCGGCCGTACGCGGTCGGTCGTGAACGTCTCGTCCGTCCTGGGACTGGTCTCCGGCGCCCCGCTGGGAGGTGCGGCCTACGCGGCGTCCAAGGCCGGGCTCATCGGACTCACCCGGGAACTCGCCGGACAGTGGGGGCGGACGGGGGTACGGGTCAACGCGCTCGCGCCCGGCTGGTTCCGCTCGGAGATGACCGACGGGCTGTTCTCCGACGAACGCTCCCGGCGCTGGGTCGAGCGCGGCACGATGCTGGGGCGCGGAGGCGAGCCGGGAGAACTGGACGGGGCGCTGCTGTATCTGGCCTCGGACGCGTCCTCGTACTGCACCGGGCAGGTGCTCACCGTGGACGGCGGGTGGACGGCGCGATGACGGTCACCGTGGAGATCGACGGCGACGGGCTGGCGAGGGTCGAGCTGTGCCGTGGGGCGGGCAACGCGATCGACCTCGCGACGGCGAAGGCGCTGCTGGAGGCGGCGCGGGAGTGCGAGAGCGCGCGGGCACGGGCGGTGCTGCTCACCGGTCGGGGGCGGTCCTTCTGCGTCGGCGGCGATCTCAAGGAGTTCGCGGCGCTGCCCCGGGAACGCCTGGCCGGGCATCTGACCGAGGTGACCCACGCGCTGCACGGGGCGTTGCGGACCCTCGCGGGGCTGGACGCTCCGCTGGTGGCCGCCGTGCGGGGGGCCGTCGCGGGGGCCGGGCTCGGACTGGTGGCGGCGGCGGACGTGAGCCTCGCGGCGAGCGACGCCGGCTTCACGGCCGCGTACACGGCGATCGGGTACACGCCGGACGCCGGGGTCAGCTGGTCGCTGCCCCGGCTCGTCGGGCCGCGTCGGGCCGTCGACCTGCTGCTGACCAATCGGCGCGTCCCGGCCGCGGAGGCGCTGGACATGGGCCTGGTGAGCCGGGTCGTCGCCCCGGAGCGGCTGGACGAGGAGGCCCTGCGGGTGGCGGGTGCGCTGGCGCGCGGAGCCACGGGGGCGTACGGGGTGACACGGCGGCTGGTCGGGCAGGCGCTCCTCGCCGGCCTGGACGAACACCTCGACGCGGAGGCCCGTCACCTGGCCGCCGCCGCGGTGTCCGCGGAGGGGCGGGAAGGCGTGGCGGCGTTTCTCGCGGGGCGCCGGGCCGACTTCGTGAGGGTGCAGGACGTGAGTCCCGCGGCTGTGAGTGCGGTCGCCGTGCGCCCCGAGGTCGTGCCGCCCGATTCATCGTGAGCCGGTCCGCACATCAGCGATCCGTCCGATCGTCGATTCGTACCTGACTTGAACTTGGGTCTACTCTCGGACGACCGGACGGTGATCGGTACCGCCCGTGGAGGAGAGGGAGAGATGATGGCGAGGGCGCGGATCGTGGATCCGGAGGAGGGGCCCAGGTCGAAGCGGGGTGCGATCCTCGTGGCCGCCGTGGAGCGGTTCGGGGAGGACGGCTACGAGAACACCAAGTGGTCGGAGGTGGCCGACCGGGTCGGTATCGGGCAGACCGCGCTGTACCACTACTTCGAGTCCAAGGCGCACTGTCTGCTCACCATCATGCGGCTGGAACTCCAGCGCTCCCACGACCAGTTCGTCGAGGCCACGGCCGACGAGACGGAACCGGTGGAGGAGCTGCGCGCGGCCGTGCGGTCGGCGTTCGCGGTCTCCGAGCAGGAGATCCGCCAGATGCGCATCCTCCAGGCCAACATGTCCCTGCTCGCCACCCCGCGCAAATCCAAGCGCGAGGAGACCGAGCGCGTCGCGGCCCGCCAACTGGTCCAGATGGTCGAGCGGGACTGGACGAACCTGCTGATGCGCGGCATGTCCAAGGGCGCTTTCCCGGTCCGTGACGCGCACACCCTCGGTCTCGCCGTCCTCGGCATGATCGTCAGTGTCTGGCGGTGGTACCGCCCGACCGGGGCGATCCCGCTGGAGGAGATCAGCGAGTTGATCGAGGGGTCTGTGGTGCGGATGGCCGCGGAATAGCCTGCGCCCCGCCCCTTGTCGGGGGCGGGGCGGTCGCCCTACAGTCAAACTGAACTGAACTCAGCTTGCTTATCGAATGGACCGCAAGGAGAGCGATCGGCGATGGTGCTTCGTGAATACATGGCCCGCATGGACGGCCAGGACCCGGAGAAAGCCCTGGACCTGGTGGAGCCCGGTTTCCGTTTCCTCATCGCCCTTCCCGCCGGACAGCGCGGCGGGACCTCGCGCGAGGAGTTCGCCGCGTACATAGCCGGCCGTCAGGCGGTGGACCGTACCCACGAGATCCAGCGGTACGCGGTCGACGGCGACGTCGAGACGGCGTACGGCTTCGTCGTGGAGAAGGGGGTGACCACGGGGGCGTTCCTCTCCGCCGCGCAGATCTCGCCCGCCGGTCTGATGGCCCGCTACCAGTCGTTCTTCACCCCCGACTTCGACCTCGTGGACCGGCCGTGAGCGCGCCCGTCCCGTCCGCCGCCCCGTCCGCCGCTCCATTCCTGACCAGCTGGTTCGCCATCCTGGACAGCGACGACGCCGACGGGATCCTCGACCTGATCAGCGACGACTTCTCCTTCTCCATCCTGTTCTCCACCGGCGGCGACGCCGGCACCGACTTCCACGGCGGCCGGGCCGAGATGGAGGGCTACCTCGCCCAGCGCGAGGTGGGCGTGCGCACCCACCATCCGCTCACCGCGTCCGCCGTCGGCCGGGACGAGCTGTATCTCGGCGAGGTGCGCAGGTCGGGCGTACCGGAGGCGACCTTCGTGGCCTCGGCCCGCCTCGACGAGGAGGGCCGGGTACGACGGCTGCTGATCGGTCGCTCGCCCGCGGTCCTGTTCACCTGACCGGCGGCCCAGTCCACCCGAGCGGTGGCCCTGTCCACCTGAGGAGGCGCGATGTACAACCTCGTCCTGCTGGCCGCCCGGCCGCCCGAGTGGACCCACGAACGGTTCATCGACTGGTGGCGCGGCGAGCACGCCGAGCTCACCCGGCACCTGCCCGGGCTCAGGTCCTGGCGGCACACCGACATCGACGCGGCCCTCGAACCGCGCTCCGAGGGCTGGGACGGCATCTCCGTCCTGAGCTTCGACACCGCCGAGGACCTGCGCGAGGCACTGGCCAGCCCGCAGTGGGCGGCGGCCGTCGCCCAGGTCGGCGACATGCGCGGCCGCCGGATCGCCGTCATGGGCGGCGAGATGGAGATGTACGGCGGCTGAGCCCGCCGGGCCCGGCCCCGGGCCGACTCGGCCCACCCCCTTCGCACGGTGGGCCCTTCGCAACGAGGCGAGGAAGCGGATGCGACAGACAGTGCGGGAGTTCCACGACCGATCCGAACAGGCCGACTTCACGGCCGTCGTCGACGACCACGGCCGCCACAGCGCGCGCGACCTCCTGCGGCGGGCGACCGAACTGGCCGAGACGATGACCCCGCACGGCACACCCGGCGGCACCGTGCTCCTCCAGGCCGACAACTCGTGGCGCACCGTCGCCGCGACCCTCGCCGTCGGACGTACCGGCGGCGTCCTGGCCCTGGTGAACCGGCATACGACCGCCGCCGAGTTCGCGGCGGCCATGGAGGACATCCGGCCGGACGTCCTGATCGCCGAACCGTCGGCCGTCGAGGAGTGGGGCGGCAGCCAGGCCATGCCGGACGCGCGTACCGCCGAGGCCCTCGACGGCTGGACGGTCCACGCCGGACACCGCCCGCGCGACGTCTCCCGCTGGTCCGGCGGCACCCTCATCGGCCTCACCTCCGGTTCCACGGGCCGGCCCAAGGGCGTCGTCCAGTCCGAGAGCGCCCTGCGCTACGCCTGCTCCCGCACGATCGACGTCAACGGCCTGCGCGACGGGGACGCGGTGGCCGCCGTCGTCCCGCTCTCCTCGACCGCCGCCTACTGCTTCGGGGTCTGCCTCTCCCTCATGCTGGGCGGACCACTCGTCCTGTCCGGCCGCTGGGACCGCGAGGAGGCGCTCGCGCGAATGGCCGCGCATGACGTCCGGTGGACCATGTGCGTGCCCACCATGGCACTCCAGATGGGGTCCGCCGCGGCCGGATCGAGAGTCCTCGACGGGGTCCGTTCGATCACCGTCGGCGGCGGCCCCATGGACCGCGGAGCGCTCGCCCGCGCCGAACGCTCCCTGGGCACGAAGATCCTGCGCGTCTTCGGCATGTCGGAGTGCCTCGGGCACACCTCGCCCCGGCCCGACGACCTTGAGGAGATCCGCCTCGGCCGCGACGGACGCCCCTTCCCCGGCACCGACCTCAGGGCCGTCGCCCCCGACGGCACCGTCCTGGGCCCCGGGGCGACCGGCCACGCACAGGTGCGCGGGCCCTCCCTCTTCCTCGGCTACGCCCGTGACGGCAAGGTCGAGCCGCCGGCCCTCACACCGGACGGCTACTTCCCCACCGGCGACCTGCTGGTGACCGGTCAGGACGGCACGGTCACCGTCATGGGCCGCGAGAAGGACGTCATCATCCGCGGCGGGCGCAACCTGGACATCACCGAGATCGAACGGGCCGTCGCCGCCCATCCCGCGGTGGCACGCGCCTGCGTGGCCGCCGTACCGGACCCGCTCCTCGGCGAACGCGCCGCCGTGCTCGTCGTGGTCGAGGACGGCGGCACACTCGGCCTCGACGAGATCACCGCCCACCTCGCCCGCACCGGCCTGTCCAAGGCCAAGTGGCCCGAATACGCCTTCACCGTCGGCGAGTTGCCGCAGACCACCGTCGGCAAGCTCGACCGGCCGGGAGCCCGCAGGCTCGCCCACGACCTGCACGCGGAGCTCGCCGCACACCCCGAACAACACCGGCGACACCCCGAACAACACCTCGAACAACACCTCGAACAACACGAGCAGCATTCCGAACAGCACCGGCAAGGAGATGCATGACCACCCCCACGACCCGCACCGCCCGTTTCGACCGCGGCCGTTGGGCGCAGGCCGGACCCGAGACCGTACGACCCGGCGTCCACCGCATCCCGCTCCCGCTGCCGGACGACGGGCTGCGGGCCGTCAACGTCTACGCGCTGGAGGGTCTGACGGAGGGGCTGGTCCTGATCGACGGGGGCTGGTCGATCCCCGAGTCCCGCACAGCACTTGAGGACGCACTGGCCGAACTCGGCCACGACCTCGGCGAGATCAGCCACGTCCTGGTGACCCACATCCACCGCGACCACTACACCCAGGCCGTCGAACTGCGCAGACTGCTGGGCTCACAGGTCTACCTCGGCGCGGGGGAGCGGCGCGGTCTGGAGCTGCTGGGCGAACTGCGCACGGACGAGCCGGTCGGCTCGCTGGTGACCCTGCGCCGGGCGGGCGCCCACGACCTCGCCGAGCGGGTCGCCGGGATGTACGACGGCGACTTCGACCCCACCGTCTGGGAGGCACCGGACCGCTGGCTCCAGGCGGAGGAACTCCGCTTCGGCGAGGCCGGGTTGACGGTCGTCCCGACGCCCGGACACACCCAGGGGCATGTGGTCTACCTCGACCGGGCACGCGGGCTGCTGTTCTCCGGGGACCACGTCCTGCCGCACATCACCCCCTCCATCGGCTTCGAACTCGGCGGCCCCGCCCTGCCGTTGGGCGACTACCTCGACTCCCTGCACCTGATGACCACCCTCGCCGACGCACAACTCCTGCCCGCGCACGGGCCCGTCGGCGACAGCGTCCACGTGCGGGTCGCGGAGCTGCTGGCCCATCACGACGACCGGCTCGCCGAGACGCTGGCCGCCCTCGACGGACGTACCCGCACCGCCTGCGAGGTGGCCGGGGAGCTGGGCTGGACCCGGCGCAAGGTGTCCTTCGCGGACCTCGGGGCCTTCGACCAGATGCTCGCCGTCAACGAGACGGCGGCGCACCTGGACGTGCTGGTGGCCCGCGGACGGGCCGGGCGCACGGTGACCGACGGGGTCGACCGGTACACGACCGCGGCAGGCTAGACCCCGGGGCTGCCGGCTCAACGCGCCGTCCAGCCCCCGTCGACGTAGAGCTCGGACCCGGTCATGAAGCTCGCGTCGTCGGAGGCGAGGAAGGCCACCGTGGCGGCCACCTCCTCGGGCGTACCGAGCCGGCCGAGCGGGGTCCCCTCGACCATCGCGGTCAAGCGGGGGGTGTCGCGCCAGAGTTCCCGCGACCGTGGTGTCTCGATGAAACCGGGGTGCAGGGAGTTGACCCGCACCCCGCGCTTCGCCCAGTGCAGGGCGGCGTTCTTGGTCATCAGACGTACGGCCCCTTTGGCCGCGTGGTACGAGAACTGGGCGCCGAAGCCGCCGACCGTGCCGAAGATCGACGCGACGTTGACGATCGATCCGCCACCGGAACGCTCGATGGACGGGCCGGCGTGCTTCATGCCGAGCCAGACACCGGTCTGGGTCACACCGAGGACCTGCTCCCAGGATTCCTTGGTCTCGGTCTCGACGGTGTGCATGGTGGCGATCCCGGCATTGTTGACCAGCACGGACAGCTCACCCAGCGCTGCCGTCGCGGTCGCGACGACCTCCTGCCACGCCGACTCGTCCGAGACGTCCAGGGCCAGCCCCAGGGCGCCGCCCCCGACCTCCTCGGCGAGCTTGCCGCAGCGGTCGGCGTCCAGATCGGTCACCACGACCGCGGCGCCCTCGGCCGCGAGGCGTCGCACGACGGCGTCACCGATGCCTCCCGTGGCACCGGTCACCAGCGCCGTCTTCCCGGCGAGTCTCGTCTGCATCGGATCCCTCGATTCCCGGTGGTCCTCAGTCCCGTACGCCCAGCCAGGCCAGGGCGCCGCCGTCGATCACGTACGACGAACCCGTGATGAACGCCGCGTCGTCGGAGGCCAGGAAGCACGCCAGCCTGGCGACCTCCTCCGGTCGCCCGAGCCGCTCCACCAACTGCGGCGCGGTCAGCTCACGTTCCCTGGCGTCCCGGTCCGGCGCGGCGGCGATGTGGTCCCGGGCGAGCGGCGTCTCGATGACGCCGGGACAGAAGCAGTTGCAGCGCACCGGGGCCAGGTCCACGGCCGTGACCTTGGTCAGATGGATGACACCGGCCTTGGTGACGCCGTAGGCCGGGGCATTGGGGAAGCCGGTGAGGCCGGAGACGGAGGCGGTGTTGACGATGGCGGGCCCTCGCCGCGAGCGGCGCAGATGGGGTGCGGCGAACTTGGTCGTCAGCCACACCGCTTTGAGGTTGACCTCGTAGACCGCGTCCCAGATCTCCTCCGGCAACGAGTCGACACCGAGGTCCGGTTCGTGCGTGAACGCGGTCTCGATCACTCCGGCGTTGTTGACCAGGACGTCGAGGCCACCGAAGCGCTCCGCCGTGTTCTCCACCATGTCCTCGATGCTGTCCCGGACCCGTAGATCGCAGACGATCACCGAGGCCCGCGCCCCGGCGGCGCGCACCAACTCCGCGGTCTCGGCGGCGGTCTCCTCGTTGCGGTCGGCGACAGCCACCGCGGCCGCCCCCTGGCGGGCCATCTCCACGGCGATCGCCCGCCCGATGCCCTGCCCCGCACCGGTGACGAGCCCGGTCCTGCCGTCCAGGGAACCCAGCACGAGCCCTCTCCCGACACCTCGACGCGACATGAATTGAACTCGATTCACTTCCGGCAGTCTAGGTTTGCCGGGCGGGACGCGACAAGGATCGGGACAGGAAAACGTTCCGAAGGCTTGCCGGGAGTTGGAACTCATCAGTTAAATCAAGACGTGAACTAAGCGTCGCGGCAGTGGCCTTGGAATGCGGCCGCGTCTGCTGTCGGCGTCCTCATGTCCTTTCCCGACGCACCCGCAGGGACCTCCATGAGACTCAGATCCCTGGGTGTCGCGCTCGCCGCCACGGCAGCGCTGATCACCCTGCCCACCATCCAGCCGCCGGTGGCCGCGGCCGCCGACGCCAACCTGTCCCAGGGCAGAACGGCGACGGCATCCTCCAGCGAGAACGCGGGCACGCCCGCGGCCCACGCGGTCGACGGCGACACCGGCACCCGGTGGTCCTCGGCCGCCACCGACGACCAGTGGCTCCAGGTCGACCTCGGAACCGGCGCCACGATCAGCCAGATCGTCGTCGACTGGGAGACCGCCTACGGCAAGGACTACAAGATCCAGTCCTCGGCCGACGGCGGCACCTGGACCGACCTGCGCACGGTCACCGGCTCGGACGGCGGTACCGACACGCTCACCGTCTCCGGCCAGGGCCGATACGTACGTCTGCTGGGCGTCCACCGGGCGACGCAATGGGGCTACTCCGTCTGGGAGTTCCAGGTGTTCGGCACCACCGGGACCTCTCAGCCCGGCACCTGCTCCACCGCCGACTCGGCGCGTGGCAAGACCTCTTCGGCGTCCTCGACGGAGAACGCCGGCACCCCCGCGTCCGCCGCGGTCGACGGCGACGACTCCACCCGCTGGTCCAGCCAGGCCTCGGACCCGCAGTGGCTGCGCGTCGACCTGGGCTCGTCCCAGGACATCTGCGAGATCGACCTGAACTGGGAAGCCGCGTACGCCAAGGACTTCCAGCTCCAGGCCTCCGCCGACGGCACGAACTGGAACACCCTCAAGACCGTCACCGGCGCCACCGGCGGCCGCGCCTCCTACGACGTCAGCGGCACGGGCCGCTACGTCCGGGTCCTGGGGACGGCCCGCGGGACGGGCTACGGGTACTCGCTGTGGGAGTTCGCCGTCCACACCACGTCCGGTGGCACCGGCCCGGTCCAGGGCGGCGGCGACCTCGGCCCGAACGTGATCGTCGTCGACCCCTCCACCCCCGGCCTCCAGCAGAAGTTCGACCAGGTCTTCGCCCAGCAGGAGTCCGCCCAGTTCGGCTCCGGCCGCTACCAGTTCCTGCTCAAGCCGGGCACCTACAACGGCATCAACGCCCAACTCGGCTTCTACACCTCCATCTCCGGCCTCGGAATCAACCCCGACGACACCCAGATCAACGGCGACATCACCGTGGACGCGGGCTGGTTCAACGGCAACGCCACGCAGAACTTCTGGCGTTCGGCCGAGAACCTCGCCATCACCCCGTCCAACGGCACCGACCGCTGGGCCGTCGCCCAGGCCGCGCCGTTCCGCCGAATCCACGTCAAGGGCGGCCTCAACCTCGCCCCCAACGGCTACGGATGGGCCTCCGGCGGCTACATCGCCGACTCCAGGATCGACGGTACGGTCGGCCCGTACTCCCAGCAGCAGTGGTACACCCGGGACAGCTCGGTCGGCGGCTGGACCAACGGCGTGTGGAACATGACGTTCACCGGTGTCGAGGGCGCCCCGGCGACCGACTTCGACACCGGGCCGTACACCACGCTGGACACCACTCCGATCTCCCGCGAGAAGCCGTTTCTCTACCTCGACGGCAGCGACTACAAGGTCTTCGTCCCCGCCAAGCGCACCAACGCGCGCGGTGTGTCCTGGCCCGCCAACGCCGGGACCTCGCTGCCGCTGAGCCAGTTCTACGTCGTCAAGCCCGGCGCGACGGCCGCCACCATCAACACCGCACTGGCCCAGGGCCTGAACCTGCTGTTCACGCCCGGCGTCTACCACCTCGACCAGACGATCGACGTCACCCGCGCCGACACCGTGGTGCTCGGCCTCGGCCTGGCGACGATCGTGCCCGACGGCGGCATCGACGCCCTGCACGTCGCGGACGTCGACGGAGTGCGGCTGGCCGGCTTCCTCATCGACGCCGGCGCCACCCGCTCCGACACCCTGCTCCAACTCGGCCCCGCCGGATCGGGCGCGGACCACTCCGCCAACCCGACCACCATGCAGGACGTGTTCATCCGTATCGGCGGCGCAGGACCCGGCCTGGCGACGGACTCCGTCGTGGTCAACAGCGACGACGTCGTCATCGACCACACCTGGATCTGGCGAGCCGACCACGGCGAAGGTGTCGGCTGGGAGACCAACCGGGCCGACTACGGACTGCGCGTCAACGGCGACGACGTCCTGGCCACCGGCCTGTTCGTGGAGCACTTCAACAAGTACGACGTCGTATGGAACGGTGAGCGGGAGCGCACGATCTTCTTCCAGAACGAGAAGGCGTACGACGCCCCCGACGCCGCCGCCATCACCCACGACGGCATGGTCGGGTGGGCGGCCTACAAGGTCGCCGACTCGGTGGCCGTGCACGAGGCGTGGGGTCTGGGCAGCTACTGCAACTACACCTCCGATCCCTCGATCGTGCAGCACCACGGCTTCCAGGTCCCGGTCAAGGCGGGCGTCAGGATGCACAACCTTCAGGTGATCTCCCTGGGAGGCAAGGGCCAGTACGCCCACGTCATCAACGACACCGGTGCACCGACCTCGGGGACGGACACCGTGCCGTCGAAGGTGACCTCGTTCCCGTGAACCATCGCCGGTGCTGACGCTGCCGCTCATCGTCGCGGCACGTCGTCACCCACCATCGGGTGGTGCGTCCTCGTGGCGCACCACCCGCTTTCGTCGGACCGTGTGATGAACGAGACAGTCGACCTTCCGTCCTGTCTCGACACACGGGACGGGGTAACCCGTTCGCGCTGCGTGAGATCCGGCTGCGCGTTGACTCTCCGGGGCAGAAGCGGCAGTTCGTCGGGCTCCCCGCCAGGTGCATCGGGGCCGCCGACCGGCTGGTGGACAGGCGGAGTCGGGAGGTTCGGTGTCTCAGGCGGCCGGATCGCCCGTACCCTTCTGGGGTCTACGGCGTCACATAGCGGGCGTCAAACACTGGAGGACACACCTCGTGCTCATTGCTCAGCGTCCGTCTCTGACCGAAGAGGTCGTCGACGAGTTCCGTTCCCGGTTCGTGATCGAGCCGCTGGAGCCGGGCTTCGGCTACACCCTCGGCAACTCTCTTCGCCGTACCCTCCTGTCGTCGATCCCCGGCGCTGCTGTCACCAGCATCCGCGTCGACGGCGTCCTGCACGAGTTCACCACCGTGCCGGGCGTCAAGGAGGACGTCACCGACCTGATCCTCAACATCAAGCAGCTGGTCGTCTCCTCGGAGCACGACGAGCCGGTCGTGATGTACCTGCG
>NZ_JABERD010000005.1 GCF_013044505.1 Streptomyces sp. S3(2020)
ACCCCACGCCGAGCCCCGCACAGAGCCCGCCACCGACCCCGCCCGCCCCCGCAAGAGCCTCCTGGCCGGCGCCGCCATCGCCGGAACCCTGCTGGCGGCCGTCCCGTTCCTCATCACCACGCCCCACGGCGACGACGAGCACGGCAGCCGCTCCACGGACGCCCTCACGGGCACTGTCCTCGGCGGCGCGGCCGACCAGGAGATCCCCGGGGTCTTCGGCACCGCCGCCCCCTCCCCCGGCGGCACCGCGTCCACCCGTGCCAAGGACGGCAGCGGGCACGGCAAGGACGGTTCAGGTTCAGGCACCGGCTCAGGCTCGGGCACCTCCGGGGGCGGTTCGGGCCACTCCGGATCGAGCTCGGGCGGCAAGAAGACCCCGGATGCGAAGACGCAGAAGTCCGCCCAGACCCCCTCCACTTCGAGTACCAAGTCGAACAGCGGCAAGACCACGGGGACGAACACGGGCGGCACCAGCAGTTCGGGCAGCACGGTCACCGCCGTGGGGATCCGTGGCTACGCCTCCAACCGCTGCCTGGACGTCACCGACGGCTCCAGCGCTGACGGCACCCCCCTGCAGATCTGGGACTGCACGGGAGCGTCCTGGCAGAAGTGGAAGTTCATGGCGGACGGCACGGTCCGCTCGATGGGCAAGTGCATGGACGTGGCCTGGGGTTCGACGGCCAACGGCGCTTCGATCCAGCTGGCGGACTGCAGTGGCAACCAGGCCCAGCAGTTCCGGCTGAACTCCTCGCACGACCTGGTCAGCGTCAAGGCCGACAAGTGCGTGGACGTCAAGGACCAGCTGACGGCCAACGGCAGCGCGCTCCAGCTGTGGACGTGCGGCGGCACCGACAACCAGAAGTGGGGCAAGGTCCAGCTCTGACAGAGGTCCGGCGCCTGCCGCGGTCAGTCCTGTGCGCGCCGCGCGGTGCCCGTCCAGTGCATCGCGCCCCACCGTCGCGCGACCCCGTCCGCCCGTGCGAAGTACCGGTGGGCCGTCTCCTCCTCACCGAGCAGCCGGTGCAGCAGGCCCAGATAGTGGGCCACCGGTCGCATGGCGAACACGGTGTACGCGCCCCCCGACAACTGATCGCGCACGGGCAGCAGTTGCCGTATCAGCTCGGGTGCCTCGGCATGCCGCCCCAGCAGTGCGGCCAGTTCGGCGCGTATGCAGGTGTTCCGCGTGTGATGGTGATCGTGCCGCAGCGCGATGCGCCCGACCGTCCGGGCCTCGTCGAGCCGCCCCAGGCGGGCGAGGACCAGCGCGTACGTGTCCCCGTCGATCGGACCGTTGCGCTCGTACCGGTCCCGGGCCAGTGCCACCAGTTCCGCCACCTGCCCCCGCGCGAGCCCCACGGTGATCAGGGCCAGCTCGTGGAAGTCCCGGGCGTGCATCATGCCGTGCCGGCGCATCAGTGCGCCGACCTCGTCGTATCCCCGCAACGCCCCGTCGAAGTCCCCCTGCACCTGCGCCAGCATGGCGAGGCTCGCCCGGTGTACGGCCTCCGACTCGACCAACCGGTAGCGGCGGGCGAGTTCCAGGCCCGCCTCGGCGTGCCGTCGCAGCGCCTTCGGGTCGTTGCGTGCCCCGGCGACACTGGCGTCGATGAACTGGCACACCCACCGGTAGACCGGCAGGTCGAGCCGTTCGGCCAGCACGCGCAGCTCGACGGCGATCCGGGAGCGGAACCCGATGGCCCGCTCATAGGAACGGCACTTGGCAGCGGAGGCCAACGCCTGGGCGAGCAGGGCGGGTTCACCGCTGCGACGGGCCACGACGACCAGTTCCCGCGCGGCCAGCACGACCCGCTGGGGGTCGTCCTCACCGGACAGTTCGGCGACGAGCGTGTCCAGCAACAGGCAGCGGACCGCCGCGCCGGGCTCCTTCTCCGCGATACCGAACTGGTCCGCATCCTGGCCCGCGTCCTGACTCGCATCCTGGCCCGCGTCCTGACTCGCCTCGGCGAGAAGCCGTTCCAGAGCGGCCACGACAGGCCGGTCCACCGCGCCGTAGGGGCGCGTCTGCCAGGGAGTGGGCACCTGCCACCCGGTCAGCGCGGCGGCGAGCAGGTCGTCGCGCCCGGCCGCCTCCGCGATCTCGATGGCCCGGCTCCGGGTGACCCGGGCCGCAGGTGCCGTTCCTGCCCTGACCTGGGCCCGCAGCAGCTTCCCGAGCAGCTCGACCCGGCGCGCGTCCCGGTCCCCACCGGGCTCCGGTATCCGCTCGTACGACTCGACGACCCGTTCCAGCATCCCCACGGCGGCGTCGTAGGCGTATCTGCGCTCGGCCAACTCAGCGGCCCGCAGACCGTGTTCGACGGCAAGCGGGGCCAGGGCCGCGGTACCGGACCGGGAGCAGTGGTGGGCGAGGGCGGTGGAGTCGTCGGGCCGCAGATCGCGCAGCGCCTCGGCGACGCGGGCGTGCGCACGGCCGCGGCGCAGCCACGTCAGGTCGGTGTAGAGGGTGTCGCGTACCAGGGCGTGGGCGAACCGGATCCGCCCCGGCCCGGGTTCGACGAGCAGGCCGGCCACGACGCCCGCCTCCAGCCCGTCCAGGACGTCCGCCTCGCCCGACTCGGCGGCCCGCATGAGCACTTCGACATGGGCCTCTCGCCCCACCACGGCGGCCAGCCGCAGCACCTCGAAGGCCTGCCGGGGCAATCGGGCGAGCCTGCGCCGCAGCACGTCCCGCACTCCTTGCGGCACATCGGACAGCGCCACCAGCGACCCCTCGCTGGCCAACAGCCGTGCGCTTTCCCGCACATAGAAGGGGTTCCCGCCGGTGCGCTCGGCCAGGGCGGTCACGGTGTGCGGGTCGACGTCGGCCCCGCACACCGCGGTCACCAGGGTGCGTACGTCCCGCGTCTCCAGTCCGCCGAGGGCGATCCGGTACGGCGACGACCTGGCCGCGAGCTGTCCGAGTGTTCCCGCCAGCCGTCCCGCCTCTCCGGGCCGATGGGCGGTGAGCACCAGTACGGGCGGCCCGTCGACGCCCGTGATGTACTCCAGCAGGGCGAGCGTCTCGGTGTCGCCGCGATGCAGATCGTCGATCACCACGGCGAGCGGACCACAGGCGGCGACCTGTCCCATCCAGGTGGCCACGGCCCGATGCAGCAGAAACCGCCCGGCCACGGCGTCCGTCGGCGCCTCCTCGGCCGCGCGCTCCCCCAACAGGGCGGCCACTGCCGCCG
Source organism: Streptomyces sp. S3(2020) (assembly GCF_013044505.1). Classification (GTDB taxonomy): domain Bacteria; phylum Actinomycetota; class Actinomycetes; order Streptomycetales; family Streptomycetaceae; genus Streptomyces. The sequence goes on from NZ_JABERD010000005.1 coordinate 3,192, forward strand.
GTTCGGCGGGCGGCGCCTTCTGAGCCAGCGCCCCCAACGCCTCGACCCAGGCCCAGGCGGGCGGGGCGCCGTCGAACTCCGGGCACCGCCCCACGACCACGGTCCACCCCTCCCGGGCCAGCCGCTGGAAGGCCCGCCCCAGCAACCGGGTCTTCCCGACCCCGGCTTCCCCGGTGACCTGAACGACCCCGCCCGAGTACCGGCTCGCATCCGCGGCCTGTGCGAGCGCCGTCAGTTCGGTGTCCCGGCCGACGAAGAGGTCGTCGCCCACGGAATCCGCGAGGGGGGCTTCGAGAGGGCTCAAGGTGCCACACTCCGCCTCCGGGGTTGCGGCCGGGGTCGGGGATGCACCACCGCCGTCTGACACTCGGTCGTCGAACGCGTTGCTTGTCCGGCCCCGTCTCCCCGCGCCCAACGCCTCGTCTGCCGCGCCCTCCCCGACTGCGCTTCCTCCCAGCGCGGTTGCCTCACTCTGATGGCATTGTCCCCGGAGCAGTTCCTGCTCAAGTGCGACCAGTTCGGGTCCCGGCTCCAGCCCGAGCTCGTGGCGCAGAATCTGTCGGCTGCGGCGCAGCGCGCCCATCGCGTCCGCCCGCCGCCCGGCCCCCGACAGAGCGGTGGCCAGCAGTCGCCACCCCTCCTCACGCAGGGGCTGCTCCCGGGTGAACACCTCGGCCAGGGGCACGGCCTCGTCCCCCCGCCCGCCACGGATCACGGCGTCGATGAGCATCTCGCGTGCGGTGAAGTGGAGTTCGGTCATCCGGGCCACCTCGGTGAGGGCCCATTCGGCATCGGCCACCTCCACGAAGGCGGGTCCCCGCCACCACCCCAGTGCCTCCTGCAACAGGCGTCGGGCCTCGTCGGCGGACACCCCCCGGGCCCGCCGCAGTGCTTCCTCGAACCGCCAGGCGTCGACCGCCTCGTCCGGCAGCCGCAGCGCGTAGCCGGGGGCACTGCTGACCAGCACCTCGCAGGGCGCTCGCCGTGGTCGCCGCGGCTCAAGAACCCTGCGCAGATTCGAGACGTACGACTGGAGCGAGGCCAGAGCCCGGCGCGGTGGACTCCCCTCCCACAACTGGTCGACCATCCGGTCGACGGACACCACACCGCCACGGGCGCAGAGCAGCATCGCGAGAACGGCCCGCTGCCGAGGCCCGCCGAGCCCGACCCGCACGCCGTCCACGTCGGCCTCTATGGACCCGAGCACTCGCAACCGCACCATGATGGAGGCATCGTAGGCGCTGTTCCCGTGCCTCCCTGATTCGAAAGGCGTAGAGGGCGATGGCACTCTCGGCGCCCCGACCCCTCGGCGATGTCAGAGCGAGGCCCCCGCGCACTGGACGAGTTGCTGACCGGTGATCGCGCCGCCCTCCGGTCCGAGGAGGAAGGCCGTCAGGCCCGCGACCTCCTCGGGGGAGACGAGCCGTCCCAGCGGCGGGAGCGCCGGAGGCGTGCGGGCTCGGCCGGGGTCGGACAGCATCGGGGTGTCGGTCGGGCCGGGGGCGAGCACGTTGACGGTGATGCCGCGGCCGGCCAGTTCGGCGGCCCAGGAGCGCGCGAGCGCGGGCAGTGCGGCTTTGGTCGCGGCGTACTGGCTCTTGCCGGGGACGCCGGTCGCCGTGCGGCTGCCGACGAGCACCACGCGGGCGCCGTCGGGCAGCCGGTCGGCGAGTGTGTCGACGAGGATCGTGGCGGCCTGGACGTGGACCCGCCACATCAGCTCGCCGTCGGCAGCGGACAACTCGCCCAGCGGGGCGGAGCGTTGGAGCCCGGCGGCGTGCACGACCGCGTCGGGGGCGGTCAGGTCGGCGAGTGCCTCGGGCAGTGTGGCGGGCTCGGCCAAGTCCGCCTGGAGCCAGGTCAGTCCGGGCGCGGGTGCCGGTGGGCGGCGGCTGATTCCGGTGACCTGCCAGCCGTCGCGCAGGAGGCGACGGGAGATCGCCGCTCCGATTCCCGAACTGACGCCGGTGACCAGGGCGTGGCGCGTGTCAGGCATGGCGTGTTCCTCCGACGGGCGTCCGTGTCCCGGCCCGTGCGACCGTCATGCCGGCACCGTCCCCGGCTCCGGCTCGGTGGGCGGCGGCATCTCGGCCAGGATCACCTCGACGCCGTGCCCGCGCAGTTCGGCGACGATCGCCGGGTCGGCCGCCGGGTCCGTGATCAGGGTCCAGCCGGCGGGCAGCGTCGCCCAGGCGTGGAAGGGGCGGCGGCCGAGCTTGGCCGCGTGGGCGAGGACGTACACCTGGTCGGCCCGGTCGGCCATCAGTTCCTTCAGCCGGGTCTGGCGCAGGTCGGCCTCGCAGATGCCGTGCTTGGGCGAGATGCCGTCGGTGCCGAGGAAGACGCGGTCGAAGGTCATGCGGTCCAGCGCGGCCTCGGTCAGCGGGCCGACGAAGCCCTGGCTGAGGGGGCGTAGCGTGCCACCGAGGCATTCGACGTGGACCGTCTCGACGTCGGAGAGTTCCTGAAGTGCCGTCAATCCCGTGGTGGCGACGGTGAGTTCTTTGGCCGAGCGCAGTTCGTGGGCGAGGGCGCCCACCGTGGATCCGGCGTCCAGGAGGACGGTCTCGCCCGCGCGCACCTCGGCGGCGGCCCGGCGGGCGATGGCCCGCTTCGCCTCGAACGCCTCGCCCGTACGCTGCCGGAGCGATGCCTCGGGGTGGGCTGTGAGCGCCATGGCACCGCCGTAGGTGCGGGCGAGCCGGCCGTCGGCGGTCAGCTTGGCGAGGTCGCGGCGGATGGTGGAGGCGGTGACGCCGAAGCGCTGGGACAGTTCCTCGACGCTGGTGAGGCCGGTCGTGGTGGCCAGGTGCAGGATCCGGTCGCGCCGGGCCTGGGAGCCGTTGGGAGACATCTGTCGTGGAGTCCTTCGCTGCGTGGACCGCTGGGCGGCGGTCTCAGAGGGCCGGTCAGCGGACCGGTCAGGGGGCCGGAACGGACGACATCTCGGCTGCCTGGCGCAGGGCCTCGACCATGCTACCGGCCTCGGCGATGCCCTTCCCCGCGATGTCGAAGGCCGTTCCGTGGTCGACGGAGGTGCGGATGACGGGCAGTCCCACGGTCATGTTGACGCCCGCCTCGATGCCCAGCACCTTCACCGGGCCGTGTCCCTGGTCGTGGTACATGGCGACGATCAGGTCGTAGTCGCCGCGTCCGGCGAGGAAGAAGGCCGTGTCGGCGGGGAGCGGGCCGCGGGCGTCGATGCCGTCCGCGCGCAGTACTTCGAGGGCGGGGACGATCTTCTCCTCCTCCTCGCCGTAGCCGAACAGTCCGTTCTCGCCGGCGTGCGGGTTGATGCCGCAGACCCCGATCACCGGGTTCGGGACGCCCGCCCGCACCATCGCCTCGTGGCCCCGGCGCACCGTGCGTTCGACCAGCCCCGGCTCGATGCGGTTGACGGCGTCGATGAGGCCGATGTGGGTGGTGACGTGGATGACCTTCACCTTGGGCGTCGACAGCATCATCGACACCTCGTCCACTCCGGTCAGATGGGCCAGCAGTTCGGTGTGGCCCGGGAAGACGTGCCCGGCGGCGTGCAGGGCCTCCTTGTTGAGCGGGGCGGTGCAGATGCCCTGCACGTCCCCCTTCATCGCGAGGTCGGCGGCCACCCGGATGTACTGGTAGGCGCCCTCCCCCGCCACCGGGGACAGTTCGCCCCAGGGCAGGTCGGCGGGGAGCAGGCCGAGGTCGATGACGTTGATGCGGCCCGTCGTGAACTCGGCCTCGTCCGGGGTGGTCACGGTCGCGATGGCGCAGTCGACGCCCAGGATCGCCGCGGCCTGGCGCAGCCGTTCGGCGTCGCCGATGACGACGGGACGGCAGCGTCCGAGGGTGTCCGGGTGCAGCAGCGCCGGGACGATCACCTCGGGGCCGATGCCCGCGCCGTCCCCCATGGTCACCGCGATGAGCGGGAGCGGGCTGCGGTTACCGGCGGTCGGGGTGGCGTTCACCAGGGGGTCTCCTTGCAGTGAATGGGGGTGGAGGGCCGCGGCGATCCGCAGCAGCGAGTCGGTGTCGCCGAAGCTGCCGGGCCGGGTGACGACATGGCGGCCGTCGGGTGTGACGGCGTGGACGGCGCCGTGGTGGATCTGTCCGAGGGGGGTCAGGTGCGGTACGCCGAGGGCGTCGAGCACGCGGCGGGCTGTCTCCCCGCCGGTCAGGACGAGGTCGGCGTCGCCCGCGATGTCGGCGACGAGACGGGCGAGTCCGCGCACCGCGTGGTGTGCGGAGCCCGGCCGGACGCCCTGGGTGCTGTCGATGCTGAGGACGGTCACGTCCGAGGTGCCGTCAGGGGCCGGTCGTGCGCCCGGGGCTGACAACTCGTCGAGCGGTACGGCGATGTGGTGCGCGCCGCGCTCCACAAGTTGCGCGATCTGCGCAGCCGCGGTGGGTTCGGCGGTGCCGACGACGACGAGGAGGGGCCGCCGCCGACGCCGTACAGGAGGCGCCGCCGCCCGCGGTGTCAGCAGGCGGCCGACCGCGGCGGCGAGCCCGCCCGTGCCGGTCAGGCGGACGCCCGGTCCGCAGGCGAGGGCGGCTTCGGCGATCAGGTCCAGGTCGGTGTCCGTCTCCGCGTCACAGAGCGGGATGCGGCCGGCGTCGAGCGTCCGCCGCAGCACGGACGGCAGCCGACCGCCCCGTACGGCTTCCAGCGGCACGACCGCCGTACGGCAGTCCGCGAGCGCCTCGGCCACCGAGGACGGGGGCGCGGTGCCCTCCGCCCGCCAGGTGCCGGTGGCGTGCAGGGGGACCCCGCCAAGGTGGACCACACCCTCGCGCACCGTGCGGTCCAGGGCCGGCAGGGCGGTGGCGACGACGACACCCTCGGCTTCTTCCGCGAGGGCGGCCGTCTCGGCGGCGAGGTTGCCCCGCAGCAGGGAGTCGGCCTTCTTCAGCACCAGGGTGCCCGTGGGTACGCCGTGCAGGGCCTCGCGGACGCGTCGGGCGGCGTCGCTCGCGGTCAGGCTCCGGGTGTCGAGGTCCACGACCACGGGCGCGCCGTCCGGCGGCGGAGTCCACGGCGCGGGGCCGAGCACGATCCGGCCGCCCGCGACACCGAGCGCCACGGCGGTCTCCGCCGCCCCGGACAGGTCGTCGGCGAGGGCGAGGAGGTGGCGCGGTGCCCCTGTGTCGCGCAGCGGGAAGGGCATGTCCGCCTCCTTGGGCCTCGGTCGAAGGGGAGGCACGCGGGGCGCCTCGGCGGCTCGATGATGACACACCTTGCGCGATCTGCGCGAGACCCCTTGCGTGATTCGCGCAACCGTGGAACGGTTTGCGCCGCGACAGAAACCGGTGGCGTCCCGCAGGACCGGCCGCCACCCCGAGCCGGTCGCCGCACCAGAACCCCCGAGAGGTCGACGATGACCCGAACTCCCCCGAGTGAGACGCTGAGCCGTCGCACCCTGCTGCGCATCGGCGCCGCGGGCGGCGCAGGACTCGCGTTCGCTCCGCTGACCGCCTGCGCAGGGCCCACCGGCGCCCCCGGCCCCGGCACCCTGACGCTCGGGCTGAACCGGTCCCTGGTCAGCCTGGACAACAAGCTCAACCAGTTCGACGCCGCGGTGACCGTACAGCGGGCCGTGCGTCAGGGACTCACCGCCATCGGGCCCGGCTTGCAGCCCAGGCTGGTGCTCGCCGACCGCTTCGAGATGACCGCGCCGACCACCTGGAGCGTCCGGCTGCGCGAGGGCGTCCGCTACTCCGACGGCCGCGAGGTCACCGTCCAGGACGTGGCCACCGCCGTACGCATGTACGGCGAGGTCGCCGGCTCGTTCATCCTCGGCCTGTTCCCCGAGCTGCCGCGCGTCGAGGCGACCGGCGGGCGCACCTTCCTGCTCCACACCAAGGAGCCGGTGCCCGTCCTGGACCGGCTGATGGCCAACATCCTCATCACCCCGGCGAAGGACAACCGGCCCGAGGAACTCCTCTCCGGCGTCGGCACCGGCCCCTACCGGGTCCTCACGGCCAACAGCGGCGCGGGCGAGTACACCCTGGCGCGCGTCCCCGACTACTGGGGAAGACGGCCCCCGGTCGAGAGCGTCCGCGTGCGCTTCGTCCCCGAGGAGTCGAGCCGGGTCGTCGCGCTGCGCAGCGGCGAACTCGACGTCATCGACACCATCACCCCCGACTCGGCCGAGCAGCTCACCGGGCTGCCCGGCGTGCACCTGGAGAAGACGTCGGGGGTACGGATCTGCCAGCTCTTCTACAACTTCCGCAAGCCGAGGAGCCATCCGCTGTCGGACCCCCGGGTGCGCCAGGCACTGACGTACGCCATCGACGGCGAGTCTCTCGTACGGGACGTGCTGACCGACTCCGCCGAGCAGGCCGAGGGCGTCATCCCGCTCTCCCTCCAGGGCGCCGAACGCACCGGCCGCTACGTCCACGATCCCGCCCGCGCCCGGCAGTTGCTGAAGTCGCTCGGTGCCGAGGGGCTGAAGGTCAGGATCATGTGGGAGTCCGGGGAGTTCGCGGCGGACACCTCCGTCATGGAGGCGGTCGCCGAGATGCTCAAGGACGTGGGCGTGCGCACCTCCCTGCTCCAGTTCGAGCCCGGCGGCGACATCCTCAAGTGGCGCCAGGGCAAGGGCGGCGACTGGGACGTCATCGGCAACGGCTTCCCCGGGCCCACCGGCCAGGCCGTCACCATGCTCCAGGCGATGTACGCGGGCACCGCCGAGGACGAGCGCACCGGCGACGCCTTCATGGGCTACGTCAATCCGGGGATCGCCCGCCAGATCTCCGCCGCCGCCACCGAGGCCGACACCGCCACCCGGGACCGTAGGCTCGCCGCCGCCCAGCACGCCGTATGGGAGACCTGGCCGAGCCTGTGGGCGTTCGTGCCGAAGACCCTGCTCGCCCGCCGCACCCGCGTCGAGGGCATCGGCCTGCTGCCGGTCAACTCCTACGACCTGACCGCCGTACGGCTGGAGGGCTGAGCCTTGACGACCTACCTCGCCCGCCGCGTGGGCCAGAGTCTGCTCACCGTCTTCCTGACCGTCTCCACCGTCTTCATACTGGTCCGGCTGGCACCCGGCGACCCCGCCTCCGCCTATGCCGGGCCGACCGCCACCAGCGCCGATCTGGCCCGCATCCGCGAGCAGTTCGGCCTGGACAAGCCCCTGATCACCCAGTACGGCATCTTCCTGCGCGACCTGCTGACCGGCGATCTCGGCACCAGCTACTCCTTCCACTCCTCGGCCCTCGACGTCGTCCTGGACCGGATGCCGTACACGATCACCCTCTCCGTCGCGGCCATCGCCGTCACGGTGGCCGTCGCCGTCCCGCTGGGGGTGTGGATGGCCCGCCGCGCGGACACCAAGCGCGAACTCGGCGCCAACGTCCTCACCATCGCCGGACAGTCCATGCCGGACTTCTGGACCGGTGTGATGCTGCTGACCGTCTTCGCGGTGCTGCTGCCGGTGCTGCCCGCCTCCGGTTTCACGTCCTGGAGCGGCCTGATTCTGCCGACGGTGACCATCGCGGTCCTCCAACTCGCCCTGATCTCCCGGCTGGTGCGGCGCGAGATGACCACTGCGCTCGCCTCGCCGTACATCACCGTGGCGCGTTCGCGCGGTGTCTCCGAACGGGCCCTCACCTGGCGCTACGCCCTCGCCAACTCGGCGGTGCCGCTGGTCACCGCAGTCGGCACCCGGTTCGCCGCGCTGCTCAACGGTGTCGTCGTGGTCGAGGTCGTCTTCGGCTGGCCCGGCGTCGGCTCCCTCGTCGTGCGCGCCCTGGAGACCCGCGACTACCCACTCATCCAGGCGACCGTCCTGGTCACCGCGACCCTCGCCATCCTCGTCCAACTCCTCGTCGACCTCGCCTACCCGCTCCTCGACCCGCGGGTACGTCTCGGAAAGGCGGCCTGATCCATGACCACCACCGTGGCCGGTCCGGCCCGTCCCGAACGGCCCAGCGCCGTCACCGACCGGCAGCTCCACCGCTCCGCCGCCGCCCGGCAGCGCCGCAGCGCCCGCATCAAGCTGTGGGCCGGCGCCGTCTGCACCACGCTCGTCGCCCTGCCTGTGGCGCTGGCCAACCTGCTGCCGCTGCCGGACCCGAACGCGCAGGATCTCGCCGGGCGCAGGCTCGCCCCCTTCACCGACGGGCACCTGTTCGGCACCGACCAGCTCGGCCGCGATCTCCTGTCCCGGCTGCTGCACGGCGGCCAGGTGTCGCTGACGGTGGGCATCCTCGCGGTCCTCGTCTCCGGCCTCATCGGGATCGCGGCGGGCTCGGCGGCCGGCTACTTCGGGGGCTGGATCGACGCGGTCGTCAGCCGCTTCCTCGAAGCCCAGCTGGCGCTGCCCCTGCTGATGATGCTGCTGCTGGTCGTCGCCCTGTTCGGCCCCTCGGTCACCGTCATCACCTGTGTCATCGCCATCGCCCAGTGGCCCGAGGTCGCCCGGCTGACCCGCTCGCTCGTCCTCGTCGAACGCGAGAAGCCGTACGTGGCGGCGGCCCGGCTGCTCGGCATGCGCGGCTGGTCCGTGCTGGCCCGGCACGTCGTCCCCAACATCGTGCGCCCCGCGAGCCTGGTGATCCTGCTGCTGCTCGCCCAGGCCGTGCTCCTGGAGAGCGCCCTGAGCTTCCTGGGCGCCGGACCGCAGCGGCCGTTCGCCACCTGGGGCCGCATCATCTCCGACGGCCAGGACTACATCACCACCTCCTGGTGGCTGGTCACCCTCCCCGGCCTGGTCATCGCCCTCCTCGTGGTCGGCGTCAACCTGCTCGGCGACGGACTGCGCGACCGCGTCCGCGTCCGCACCACCAAGACGGCGAAGGGAGCCTGAGCCATGACCGACGACACCTCCCCCCTGCTGGACGTCGAGGACCTCCAGATCGAACTGGTCACCCACCGCGGGGTCGTCCGCGCCGTCGACGGCGTGAGTTTCACCGTCGGACACGGCGAGACGGTCACCCTGATCGGCGAGTCCGGCTCCGGCAAGTCCACCACCGCGATGGGCGTGCTGCGGCTGCTCCCCGAGGGTCTCGCCGTGCTGTCCGGCACCGCCCGCATCGGCGGCGAGGACATCGTCGCCGACCCCGGGGCGGCCCGGCGGGCGCGCGGCCGTACCGTGTCCCTCATCCCCCAGGACCCGATGACCGCGCTCAGCCCCGTCCACACCGTCGGACGGCAGCTCGGCGACGCGCTGCGGCTGCGCCACCCGGGACTGTCCCGCGCCGAGGCCCGCGAGCGCGGCACCCAGCTCCTGGAGCAGGTACGGATCAGCAAGCCCGAGACCCGCTGGAAGGCGTACCCGCACCAGTTCTCCGGCGGCATGCTCCAGCGCATCCTCATCGCCATCGCGCTGGCCGCCGAACCCCGGCTCCTGGTCGCCGACGAACCGACCTCCGCCCTGGACGCCACCGTCCAGGCCGGCGTCCTCGACCTGCTGATGGACCTCCAGGACCGGACCGGCGTCGGCATGCTGATGATCACCCACGACCTCGGTGTCGCCCGCCTGGTGTCCGACCGTATCCATGTCATGAAGGAGGGCCGGTTCGTCGAATCGGGACCGGCCGAGCGGATCGTCGAACAGCCCGAGCACGCCTACACGCAAAAGCTGCTCGCGGCCGTCCCGAGCCTCGGGCCCTGGGACGAGGACGGACTCGCCGACCACACCCCGCTGGGAGCCGCACGATGAGCCCGACAGCAACAGAGACGACGGCGGCGGAGACGTCCCCGGGCCCGTTCCTCACGGTCGAGGATCTCGTCGTCGACTATCCGACCCCGGCGGGGCCCGTACGCGCCGTCGACCATGTCGGCTTCAGCGTGCCCCGGGGTGGCGCACTGGCCGTCGTCGGCGAGTCGGGCTGCGGCAAGTCCACCCTGGCCCGCGCGATCGTACGGCTGCTCAAGCCCGCCTCCGGGCGGATCGTGCTGGACGGCACCGACCTCGCGGCCCTGTCCGAGCGGCGGCTGCGCCCGCTGCGGCGCCGGGTCCAGATGATCTTCCAGGACCCCTACGGCTCCCTCGACCCCCATCTGACCGCCGAGGAGATCGTGGCCGAACCCCTGCGCCTCGCGGGCGTGAAGGACCGGGCCGAACGGCACCGCCGGGCCGCCGAACTGCTCGACCGCGTGGGCCTGCCGACCACCGCGCTGCAACGCCGGCCCGCCGAGTTCTCCGGCGGGCAGCGGCAGCGCATCGGGATCGCCCGCGCCCTGGCCTCGGGCCCCGACCTGCTGGTGTGCGACGAGGCGACCTCCGCGCTCGACGTGTCCGTACAGGCTCAAGTCCTGGATCTGCTCAGGGAGTTGCAGGCTGAGACCGGCATCACGTACATCGTCATCGCCCACCACCTCGGTGTGGTGCGCGAGATCAGTACCGATGTCGTCGTGCTGAAGGCGGGCCGGATCGTCGAGAGCGGCCCCACCGCCGCCGTGCTCGCCTCCCCCACCGACCCCTACACCCGGGCCCTGCGCCGCGCCGCCCTGGACCCCACGACGATCCGGGGCCGCGGATCCCGCGCCCGTGCGTCGGCCCCCTCGGCGACGGTCGTGTCCGAACCGGTCGTGGCCGAGACCCTGGTGGCCGAGACCGTCGTACCCGAGACGACCGCCTCCGGGCCGCAGACCCCGCTCACCGCCTCACCGGAAGGAACCGGCAAGTGATCACCGGCATCGAACTGCCGAACGTACCCGTGCCCCTGTCCCGTCTCGTGCTCGGCACCATGACGTTCGGCGACACCGTCGACCCCAAGGGTGCCGCGGACATGCTCGCGGCGGCGCTCGACGCCGGTGTCACCGGTGTGGACACCGCCAACGGCTACGCGGGCGGGGAGAGCGAGCGCATCCTCGCCGAGCTGCTGCCCGCGCACCGCGACCGGATCGTGCTCGCCACCAAGGCCGGCATGCCGCACCCCGACCACGGGGACCACGCCCCGCTGTCCGCCGCGGGGATGCGGGCCTCGCTGGAGGGCAGCCTCAAGCGCCTCGGCACGGACCACGTCGACCTGTTCTATCTGCACCAGCCCGACTGGGCCACCCCCATCGCCGAAACCCTCGCCACCGTCGCGGAGTTCGTGGCCGAGGGCAAGGTCCGCGCCCTCGGTGTCTCCAACTTCGCCGCCTGGCAGATCGCCGAACTGGTGCGTGTCGCGGATGAGTTGAGTGCCCCGCGGCCGGTCGTCGCCCAGCAGCTGCACAATCTGCTCGCGCGCCGGATCGAGGAGGAGTACGTCGAGTACGCCGCCGTCACCGGTCTGCGCACCATGGCCTACAACCCGCTCGGCGGCGGCCTCCTCACCGGGCGCCACCACTTCGAACAGGCCCCGGACTCCGGCCGGTTCGGCGATTCCCGGCTCGCGCAGATGTACCGGGAGCGCTACTGGGACCAGCGCCTCTTCGACGCCGTCGCCGAACTGGCCCGTATCGCCGCGGAGTCCGGTCTCCCGCTCACCGAACTGGCCCTGCGCTGGCTGCTCGACCGGGACTCGACGGACGCCCTGCTGCTCGGCGGTTCACGGACCGAGCACCTGCGCGCCAACATCGTCGCGGCACAGGCGGGTCCGCTGCCCGCCGACGTGACCGCCGCCTGCGACGCGGTCGGCGCCGCACTGCGCGGTCCGATGCCCGCCTACAACCGCTGAGCCACCCCCACGAGAAGGAACCCATGACCCCGGCAGAGTTCACCGCCACCCTCCGCGCCCGCGAGCAACTCCTCGGCTACTGGTGCCTGTTGGACGCACCCGTGGCCACCGAACGCATCGCCAGGCTCGGCTACGACTACGTCGCCCTCGACGCCCAGCACGGCCTCTTCGGCTACTCCGGCATGCTCAACAACCTCCTCGCGATCGACTGCAAGGGCTCCACCGCCGTGGGCCTGGTACGCGTGGAGGCCAACGACCCCGCGCCGATCGGCCGGGCCCTGGACGCCGGGGCGACCGGCGTGATCGTCCCGCTGGTCGACACGGCCGCACAGGCCGCCGAGGCCGTCGCCGCCGTCCACTACCCGCCCCTCGGACGCCGCTCCTACGGTCCGATGCGTTCGGCGTTGCGCATCGGCCCCGACCCCGCCGACGCGCACGACGCCACGGTCGTCCTCGCCATGATCGAGACCGCGGAGGGCCTGGCGAACGTCGCGGAGATCTGCGCGACCCCCGGCCTGGACGGCGTCTACGTCGGCCCCTCCGACCTGCGTCTCGCCCTCGGCGGCGCCTCCTCCACGGACCCCGCCCTGGCAGACGCCTTCGAGGCCGCCCTCGTCACCGTCCGCGAGGCCGCCGCCGACGCGGGCATCGCGGCCGGCATCCACAACCCGGACGGGCCGAGCGCCGCCAAGCGCCTGGCCGAGGGCTTCACCTTCGCGACCGTCGCCTGCGACCTGGTCCACCTGGAGCAGTCCGCCCGCCACCACCTGAGCTCGGCCCGGCCCTCTGGAGCAGCCCTGTGACCACCGCACCCCTCGACGCCTGCGACCGCACCGACACCACCCTGCCCGCGCCGACCGTGCAGAGCCACGCGGCCAACCTCACCGTCCTGCCCGGCGGCGACCTCGGCTGCGTCTGGTTCGGCGGGACCCAGGAGGGCATGGCCGACATCTCCGTGTGGTTCGCACGGCTCGCGCCGGGTGCCACGACCTGGAGCGACCCGGTCCAGCTCTCGCAGGATCCCACCCGCTCCGAGCAGAACCCCCTCCTCTTCCCCGCACCCTCCGGCGCCCTGTGGCTGCTGCACACCGCCCAGCGGGGCGGCGACCAGGACACCGCGGAGGTGCGGTTGCGCGTCAGCCACGACAACGGCGTCACCTGGGACGCCACCCGCACCCTGTTCCCCGCCACGCCCGGCGGCAGCGGCGTCTTCGTCCGCCAGCCCCCGGTCGTCCTGCCAACCGGACGTCTACTGCTGCCGATCTTCCGCTGCGTGGTCACCCCCGGCGTGAAGTGGTCCGGCGACCACGACACCAGCGCCGTGCTGATCAGCGACGACCTGGGCGACACCTGGCGCGAGCAGCCCGTACCCGGCTCCACCGGCCTGGTCCACATGAACGTCCACCGACTGTCCGACGGCTCCCTGTGCGCCCTCTACCGCAGCCGCCGCGCCGACCACGTCCACCGCTCCGTCTCACCGGACGACGGCGACAGCTGGAGCGAACCCGAGCCGCTCGACCTGCCGAACAACAACTCCTCGATCCAGTACGTCCCGTTGGCCGACGGCCGCCTGGCCCTCGTCTACAACCACGCGAGCGCCGCCGACGCCACGGCCCGCCGGGTCTCCCTCTACGACGAGATCGACGACACCGGCGGCCTCGCCGACGGCAACACGACCGGCGGAACGGCCACCACCGTGCGCCAGGCCGCCCCCTCCACGGCGTTCTGGGGCGCCCCGCGCGCCCCGCTCAGCCTCGCCCTGTCCGCCGACGGCGGCCTCACCTGGCCCCTGCGCACCGACCTCGTGACCGGCGACGGCCACTGCCTCACCAACAACTCCCGCGACGGCCTCAACCGGGAGCTCTCCTACCCCTCAATCACCCAGACCCCCGACGGCGCCCTGCACATCGCCTACACCCACCACCGCAAGGTCATCCGCCACATCCGACTCACCCCTCCGGGGCACTGACCTGGCCGCACATCCCACCGGTCCGAGCCGGACCGCGCGGCCGGCGATCACTCGACCGGCGGTCAGGGGCTCGACACCGTCTCGAACTCCGCGTCGCTGACCGCCAGGTACGGCGAGGCGGGGCAAGGTCGCCGGAGTCCGGAGTACTGACGCCGACTGACGCCCCGGCGGCCTCCGAAGGCCTTCATGCCCCGCAACTGCGCACCCGGCTTCCGCCGCCGTCACCCTGGCCTCATCGATCCGGATGGTGTCGGCCACGGCGCTCATCCGTTCACGCGTCTCCAGGGCCGAGGCCGCGGCGCAGCAGCAGTTCGGCCACGCGGTGGCGGGCACCCCGTCACAGCAGGACGAGGGCATCGACGGACTCGTCCGGGCTGTGCGGGCGGCGTACTGATCCGGCCTTCGACTGTCCGTCCCCACGGTCCGCGGTGACCGTGTGTGGACGTCGGCCCAACGGGGCGGGCAGCCGCAGTGCCTGTTGGCAGATTGCTTCCGGGGGCGAGGCATCCGCTGTCCCAGAGACGCGCCCGGCGGCGAGGGCGGTTGTCACACGCGTGGGCCCGGCGGTGTCTTCATGCCCGACAAGCAAACATCCAAGGAGGACACCGTGGCACTGCGCATTCCGAAGGCGGAGCTCCCCACCGAGCTCAGCGACAACATGATCAAGCAGCTCGGTGCTGTGGCCGAGCCCGTCGAGGTGGTGTGGCACAGCCCCAAGGTCGCCACCTCCAACCTGGAGTTCTCCGCCAAGCTGGCGGAGTGGGACGCGGCCGACGCGGGCCTCAAGTCGTTCGCGCACATGGCGGTCGCGGCGCAGGTCGGCTGCGGTTGGTGCCTCGACGTCGGCTACTTCCAGGCGCAGAACCAGAACCTGGACCTGACCAAGGCGAGCCAGGTGCCGAGGTGGCGGGATTCGGAGGTGTTCACCCCGCTGGAGCGGGACGTCCTCGAGTACGCCGAGGCCATGACGAACACGCCGCCGACCGTCACCGACGAGCTGTACGCGAGCCTGCTCGACCGGCTCGGCCCGGCGGCGATGGTCGAGCTCACCGCCTACATCGCCTTCGTCAACATGGCGACCAGGAACAACAACGCGAACGGGATCAGCTCGCAGGGCTTCTCCGATGCGTGCGGGATTCCGCTGGCCACACGTCCTGAGACCTCCGTAGCGTCGCCGGCATGACCGAGACCCCCTTCGTCACCCATCGCAGCCTGCTGTTCACGGTCGCCTACGAGATACTCGGATCGGCGGCCGACGCGGAGGACGTGGTACAGGAGTCCTGGCTACGGTGGGCCGACGTCGACCCCTCACAGGTACGTGACCCGCGGGCATACCTTGTCCAGGTCGTCACACGGCAAGCGCTCAACCGCCTGCGTTCGTTGTCGCGCAGCCGCGAGGAATACGTTGGCGAGTGGCTGCCGGAGCCACTGCTGACCAGCCCTGATGTCGCCGAGGACGTCGAACTCGCGGAGAGCGTCTCGATCGCCATGCTCACCGTGCTGGAAACCCTCGGGCCGACGGAGCGAGCGGTGTTCGTGCTTCGCGAGGTCTTCGAGGTGCCGTACGGCGAGATCGCCGAGGCCGTCGGGAAGTCCGCGACCGCGGTCCGGCAGATCGCACGGCGGGCACGCCAGCATGTGGCGGCTCGGCAGCCGCGGGTGCGGGTGAGCCGCTCGGAGCAACAAGCCGTGGTGGAGCGGTTCTTGGCCGCCTTGCGGACCGGGCGGTTGCAGGAGCTGGTGGAGGTCATGGCGCCGGACGTAGTACTGATCGCCGATGGTGGCGGGCTTGCGGCCGCCGCACTGGCTCCGGTTCACGGGAGCGAGCTGGTGGCGAAGGTGCTCGCGCGCGCCAACCGGGTGGATGTGGCCGCGCTCGAGGCGACGGCCGTGTGGCTCAACGGCGCG
Source organism: Streptomyces sp. S3(2020) (assembly GCF_013044505.1). Lineage (GTDB taxonomy): Bacteria > Actinomycetota > Actinomycetes > Streptomycetales > Streptomycetaceae > Streptomyces. The sequence goes on from NZ_JABERD010000005.1 coordinate 18,664, forward strand.
CCTGCGGGACGGATCGAGATCGACGGCGAGTTGGCCACGGCGATGAGCCTCGTGGTGGAGAACGGACACGTCACCCGGGTCTACCTGGTGAGAAACCCGCACAAGCTCACGCGGCTGGATGAATCGATCGCACTCACCAGGTAAGCCGACTGCTGTGCCACGGCATCGTGGGTGTTCCAGGCGGCGAGAACCGCCTGGAACACTCGCGCGATGGTTCCGCAGTGGCCAGCCATACGGGCCGGATCCTGACGTCCGCCTCGCAGCGAACCGATCCTCGGGCGTCGGCGGCATCGCGCGCCTCCGCTGAATTCCAGCCAGGCCGTTCGCCGAAGGGCGGCCCGGGTCCGGTACTTGGCCTCCCGCGGGCCGGGCGATCCGGGGACTCCCTTGATCCGACTATGCTGGCCCGATGGTCGGTCTCCCTGTCGATGCTCCTGAAAAAGACCGGCAGGAGCGCATTCTCGACGCAGTGCTCAGTCTGCTCTCCCAGCACGGTATCTCCGGTGTGAGCATGCGCGCCGTCGCGCGTGAGGCCGGTGTCGCCCTGGGGCTGGTCAGCTACTACTTCGAGGACAAGACCAGCCTCATCCGCGCGGCCCTGCGGCGCATCGAGGAGCAGGATGTCGCCCTGGTCCAGATCACCCCTGGCTCCTCCCCCGAACGGCAGTTGCGTGCGGCGTTGCGGCGAGTGGCGGCGCCGGAGTTCCTGACGACGGAGTATCTGTCGCTGCGGCTCCAGCTGTGGTCGCTCGCCCAGGCGCACGAGGACTTCGCTCAGATCAACACCGCGGCGCAGAAGCGCTACCGGGCGGGTCTCGCCGCTCTGATCCATGCCGCTCGACCGCATCTCGGCCGCGGCGAGTGCAACAGGCGCGCGGCCGACGTCGACGTCGTGCAGAACGGCATGTGGCTGACCGCCCTTCTCGGCCTGGACCGTGCTTCGCTGCGCCGCGCCGTGGCTCGGTGCGAGGAGATCGCGCTCGCGCCGTGACCTCCGGCGCGGCCCCTGGTTCCCGTACGGCGAGTGTCTCGCCCCGCCCTTCAGGCACGCACCGCCACGGTTGAACGAACGTCCAATGTGGTATTGAACGATCGTCCAGTCGGGCGTAGCGTGCCCCCATGACCCCCGTCACGATGGATGACGTACGCAGCATCTCCGCGGGTTTCCATACCGATCCCGCGCTCTCCATGTCGCTTCGCTCGGAGGCGTACGTGGACCCCAAGTGGCTCGACGCCGAACGCCGGGCCGTCTTCGCGAGCACGTGGCAATGGATCTGCCATGTCGAGAAACTCAGGTCCCCGGGCAGTTACACCGCCGCGACCGTCGCGGGCATGCCCATCGCGGTCGTCCGCGATCGCGCGGGCACCCTGCACGCCTTCTACAACGTCTGCAAGCACCGCGCGCACGAACTCCTCTCGGGATCCGGCACGACCCGGAACATCGTCTGCCCCTACCACGCCTGGACCTACGACCTCAGCGGGGATCTCAGGGCGGCCCGTCGCGCCGACGCGATGGAGACGTTCGACAAGTCGGAGATCTGCCTGGACCAGGTGCAGGTGGAAGAGTTCGGCGGGTTCGTCTACGTCAATCTGGACCCGGCCGCCGCGCCCCTCGCCGAGCAGGCCCCGGATCTGGCGGCCGAGATCGCCCACTGGGCACCGGACGTGGCCGAACTGACCCATGCCAAGCGGTTGACGTTCGAGTTGCGGAGCAACTGGAAGAACGTCGTCGACAACTTCCTGGAGTGCTATCACTGCCACATCGCGCACAAGGAGTTCGTCGACCTGGTCGACATGAGCACCTACGAGGTGAAGACGCACGGCATCTGGTCCAGCCACTTCGGGGCAGCGGGAAAACGTGCGAACTCCGTCTACGACGTGTCGGGCGCGACGGTCAACCAGCATGCGGTGTGGTGGCTCTGGCCCAACACCTGTCTCCTGCGCTACCCGGGGCGCGGGAACTTCATGGTGCTTCAGATCCTGCCCGCGGGGCCCGAACTGACCCGGGAGACCTGGGACTTCTACTTCGAGACGCCCGAACTCACCGACGCCGAGGTCCAGTCGGTGAAGTACATCGACGACGTGTTGCAGCAGCAGGACATCGCCCTCGTCGAGAGCGTCCAACGCGGCATGCGCACGCCGGCCTTCGACCAGGGCCGCATCGTGTACGACCCTTCCGGATCGGGCCTGTCCGAGCACGGGGTGCATCACTTCCACGGCCTGCTCATCGACGCCTACAGGAAACTGGTGGGCACGTCATGCCCAAGCCTGTCATCGTGACCTGCGCCCCCACGGGCGGCATCCACACCCCGACCATGTCACCGCACCTTCCGGTGACACCCGACGAGATCGCGACGGCCGCCATAGAGGCAGCCGAGGCCGGTGCCGCGATCATCCATCTGCACGCCCGCGATCCCGAGACCGGCAAGCCGGATCCGAGGCCGGAGCTGTTCCGGGAGTTCATGCCGAAGATCGCCGGGGCATGCGACGCGGTCCTCAATGTCTCCACGGGCGGCGGCCTCGGTATGACACGCGAGGAACGCCTTCGCGCGGCCCTGGCGACCTCCCCCGAAATGGCCTCGCTCAACGTGGGATCACTTAACTTCGGCATCTTCCCCATGCTGGAGAAGCACTCGCGGTGGCAGTACGCGTGGGAACCGGAGTTCCTGGATTCGACACGCGACTTCGTCTTCAAGAACACCTTCGCCGATCTCGAGTACATCGTGAAGGAGTTGGGGCAGGGGCACGGGACGAGGTTCGAGTTCGAGTGCTACGACCTCGGGCACCTCTACAACCTGGCGTGGCTGATCGACCAGGGGTGGATCGAGCCGCCGTTCTTCGTGCAGATGGTGTTCGGCGTGCTGGGCGGCGTCGGCGCCGATCTCGACAACCTCCTCCACCTGCACACGATCGCCGGGAAGCTCTTCGGCGACGACTACGAATGGTCGGTGCTGGCCGCCGGCCGCCACCAGATGCCGTTCGCGACGCAGGCGGCCATGCTCGGCGGCAACCTTCGCGTGGGACTGGAGGACAGCCTCTTCCTGGGGCGCGGCGAACTCGCCACGTCCAACGCCGCCCAGGTCCGCAAGATCCGGGGCATCGTCGAGTCCCTGGGACATGAACTGGCCACACCGGCACAGGCCCGGGCACGCCTCGGGTTGAAGGGAGCCGACCATGTCACCCTCTGATCCGCGCGACGACACGGACGCGACGTCCGCCGGACGCGTGGCGGTCCTGGGCTGCGGGCTGATCGGCCGCAGCTGGGCAGCCCTCTTCCTGGCGGCCGGCAAGTCCGTCGCCGTCCACGACCCGGACCCCTCGACCGAAGTCCGGGTGCGGCGGACCCTCGAAGAGGCCTGGCCCGTGCTCACCGCGCTGGGACTGGCGAAGACCGACGCCCCCGAGGCCGAGCTGATCGTCTGCGACGACCCGCGCGACGCCGTGGCGGGGGCGGAGTTCGTCCAGGAAAGCGTTCCCGAGCGGATCGGGCTCAAGCATGAGCTGTACGGCGCGATCGAACCGGTCCTCGGAGCGGACACGGTGGTCGCCTCGTCCGCCTCCGGCCTGACCCTCGGCGAACTTCAAGACGGCTGGCGCCAGCCGACACACCTCGTACTCGGTCACCCTTTCAACCCTCCCCACCTGATCCCGCTCGTCGAGGTGATGGGCAACGAACGCACCGGCCCGGGTGTCGTGGCACGAGCACGCCGGTTCTACGAGTCCGTCGGCAAGGTGACGATCGAGGTACGGCGCGAGGTGCCGGGCCATGTCGCCAACCGTCTCCAGGCCGCTCTCTGGCGTGAGGCCATCCACCTGGTGAACGAGGGTGTCGCGACGGTGCGCGACATCGACACGGCCGTCTCGTCCGGCCCCGGACTGCGGTGGGCTGTCATGGGACCCACGGAGCTGTTTCACCTGGGAGGCGACGACGGCGGCCTCGCCGCGTTCTGCGCACGCTACGGCGACAGCTTCAACCGCTGGTGGGACGACCTCGGCCGCCCCCACCTGGACGAGGCCACCGCCGCACGACTGGTCAACGGCCTCTCGGCGGCGGCGGATCCGGACCGCATCAGCGGTCTTGCCGCCAAGCGCGACGCACTGCTGACAGCGGTCGTCGCCGCCACGCACGGACACCTTGCCGCCCCCGCCACCGCTGCCGCCTCGTCGCCGACCGGGGCCGAGGCCGACGCGTGAACTCCCCGTTCGACATCGATCACACGTCCTTCGCGGTTCATGACGCTCTGACCTGCGCGGCACGGTTGCGTCGCGAACTCGGGGCGGTGCCCGTGTCCGGCGAAGTCCTCCCGGAGTTCCGCTACCTGCTGCTGTACGTAGGCACCGTCGACGGCGGCGGCCGTCTGGAACTCCTGGAGCCCGTCCGCCCCGGGTTCCTCACCCGCTTCCTCTCGGCTCACGGCGAGGGCCCGCATCACCTCACCTTCACCGTCCCCGACTTGGAGGCGACCGTGAGGCGTGTCCGTTCCCTCGGGATGACCGTGGTGGGTGAGAGCTACGGCCATCCCGCCTGGCGCGAGGCTTTCGTCATGCCTGATTCCGTCCACGGCACGGTCATCCAGTTCGCGCAGTCCGACAGGTCCTACCCACCCCCACACGAACTCCTCAACACTCCCGACCGGGATCCCTCGACCCTGCCGAGCGTCGAAGGAGCGACGGACCCTCTGTGGTGGACCTCGCTCTGGAACACTCCCCCGGGAAACCCCGTGCAACTGGGGCCCACGCATATCAGGTCCACGCACCCGGCTCTCTCGCGGCAACTGTTCGAGGACGTCCTCGGCGCTCAAGGGAGCGAGCAGGACGGCTCCTTGGAGTTCCTCTGGGCCAGCGGGTCGATCCGCGTACACCCCGCGGACGCTCCGGGAATCACTGGCGTCGGCCTCGACGGCGGACCGGCTCAGCGCCTGGGCATAGGAACCACCCGACCAGACTGATACATCGTCAAGTAACACCCGACAGGCTCTCATCGAGCCCCGCTGGGCTCACGGGCCTGCGGGAGACCTACCGAGAAGGTCCGCCCGTGGGTGGATCGGTGGCCACCAGGCGGAAGAGGTCGCGGGTCGGGTGCACGTCGATCGGGATGCCCGTACCGGCTTCGATGATCTCCTCCCCGGCGACGAGGTGGCTCGTGGTGAACGGCGGCCGGTTCGGGACCGTGACCAGCATCCGGACCCTGGTGCAGCGGTCGTCCTCACCGCACCACACACGCTGGGCCCGCACAGTACCGACGATGGCCAGGAGCCCTAGCGCGGTCCACATCGGCTGCTCGAAGAAACCTGTCGGACGGTTCACCGGACCTTCGGCGTCAGGCGCTGCTCCACCGCTCGTCACGACGTGACCTGCCCACAGCTGGTGCTGGTCACCTACGTCACCCCCTCGTCTGTCCCACAGTTGATGAAAGCCAGGGCCTGTCCGGTCAGCGGGGAATGGGACCGGACAGGCCCTGGGGCTCGGGGTGCGGTTTGTCCCGGTCCTGTCGGCGGGGCTCAGCCGGGCGTCGGCAGGCTGTGCCGGCCTTCGTCGTCGGTGTCCGGGACGAGGCCGTAGTAGATCCGTGGCGCGCCGTCGAGCGTGAGCGTCGCGCTGCCGTTGCCGACCGGGATCTGGGTGACCTGCCCGATCGCGTCGACCTGCCGTACCGCGGTGGTGGCGGCGACCGTGAGCGGGGTCTTGGTCGGCCAGGGGTCGATCCACACCTCGGGGGCGGGGAAGTGCCAGTCGGTGCGCTGGCCGGTGGTGTTGAGGAGGTAGCCGTCGGCGCGGTTCCACAGCACGACCGCGGGGCCGTCGGGGGTGTCGAACCACAGGCCTGATGTCTGCGGGTCGGTGAAGGTCAGCCGGCCCTGGAAGGTGGCCTGGTCGAGGGTGCGGGCGGCGGTCGCGTAGGCAAGGAGTGAGGGCTTCGGGCTGAGGTCGCGGTTCATCAGGCCGTAGTGGTACTCGACGTTGTCCGGGTCGGCGACCTGCGGCATGCCGAGCACGCTGTCGTGGGACTGGTACCAGCACACGCACCGGACGCCTTCGGCCTTGGCCAGCGCGAGCGTGAGGAGGACGTTCTCCGCGGCGTGCCGGTAGGTGTCGTGCCACCAGCTGTTGGGCTTGGTCGGTGCGTACGCCTCGGTCAGCCAGATCTCCTTCTCGCCGTGCTCGGCCATCAGTGCCTTGAGGCGGCGCAGGCCGCCGTAGAAGTTCCAGTAGGTGCCGTCGCCGCCGGTGGTCCAGACGTCGCCCGGCGGTATGTAGTCGGCGGTGAAGTTGCCGCGCCCCGGGTGGTAGGCGAAGGCGTCGATCAGGTCCCAGCCGCCGGCCGCGATGAAGTTCTCCACCCACGGCTTGTCCATGCCTGCCAGCCCGTTGTTCATGAGCTTGACGGTGTCGCCGGTGACGGCCCGGCGGTCGAAGACCGGACGCAGCGCCTTGTTCAGGTACGCCTGCGCGGCGTCGCCGGTATTGAACGGTCTGTTCAGCTCGTTGCCGACCTCGAAGTAGCCGGCGCCCGCGCCGACCGCCACCGCCAGATTGTCCGCGGCCCAGGTGGCCGCCACGTCGTCGGCGGCGGTCAGCGACGGCTGGAGCTCGATGTTGTGCCGCATCCCGCGGGCGTCGAAGGCGGAGGGCGGCAGCCCGGGACCGCCGTCGTAGGCGATCCGGACGAGGCTGATGCCCGCCTTCTGCCACAGGTCCAGCAGGGCGTCGGCGCTCGGGCGTTGCAGCCAGGGGTAGTTGGCGATGCCGAACATGCTGTCCGTGCCGGCCTGGTAGTCGAACGGCGGCAGCACCGCGAGGTTGGTCCGGGCGAACGCCTCGTCGTCGCCCGAGCTGACGGCGACCTCGGCGAGCGCGATGCCGCCGGCGGGCGCGGGCAGGGTGAAGGTGTGCTGCCAGGTGCCGGCCGCGGCCACGCTGCCGGTCACGGTCGTGGCGGCGAGCTGGGCGCCGTCGAAGGCGCGCACCCACAGTTCCAGGTCGACCGACTTGGCCGCCGTGCCGCCGTTGGCGACCAGGGCGGTGAGTTCCATCTGGTCGCCGGCCGACTCGTAGAGGTTGAAGTCGCGGTTCGTGGTGAGTTCGAGGCCGAGTTCGCGGCCCCGGCCGATGGTGACGGTGGCGGACGGGCGGGTCTCGGAGAAGAAGAAGTCGGCCCGGCTCCTCCAGCCTCCGTCCGGGTCGGCCACTCCCGGCGCGTGGATCCAGGTCGTGTTCGTCCAGGCCTGGCGGGAGCGGTCCAGGAGGAACAGGCCGTGCAGCGTGGTTGTCCAGGTGGAGGTGTGGGCGACGCCGAGGGTGTCCTCGTAGGGGATGCCGCCGCCGGTGTCGCGGACCCATTCGGTGATCGGGACGTAGTCGTCGGGCGCGGTCGGCGCCTGGATCGCCCGGCTGAACAGGAAACCCTCCGGGACCAGCGTGTCCGCGCCGGTGACGTGCCACTCCAGTGCGGCGTGGGAGGTGGTGACACCGAACCAGCCGGTGACGGCCGTCGGCCCCGCGGCCGTGTCGAAGGTGTAGTCCATCCGGATCGCCGGCGTGCCGTCCGGGAGCGCGCTCAGTGTCGGGGTGCCGCCGGTGGACACGTGGATGCCGGTGACACTGTCCTTGACCTGGAACTTCGACCCGGCGGACCGCGTGACGCCCGCACCGTCGCGGATGGCGAGCCTGCCGCCCACGCCGGCCAGCAGGCTGATGCCACCCGCGGTCAGGGTGACGTCACCGGCGGCGGCGTACGCGGTGGTCGGGGTCGACTCGGCGACCAGAACGACCCCGGCGGCGAGGGCCGCGCCCAGGAAGCTCCGGCGGTCCAGGGTGGGTCGTGAGAAGGCCTCGGAGGTCATGTTCCGCTCCCGTCCGGCGCTCGGCGGCGCACGCTGATAATGCGTATCATCAACTTCGTGAACGACACGTTTCCAGCCTGCTACTCCGATGTCAACGGGTGCTTGCCTAGTACACCTCTCGTGCATTACGGTCATCGCCAGTTGATGAAGATAGGCATTATCACGATGGAGGAGCGATGTCGCCGAGACCTCGCCGTGTCACCCAACGCGAGATCGCGGAGCTGGCGGGTGTCAGCCAGACCACGGTGTCGGTGGTGCTGAACGACCGCGACGGCTCGAACGTCCGGGTCCCCGAGGCGACCCGGGCGCGCGTCAAGCAGGCCATGGAACAACTCGCGTACGTCGCCGACCCCGCGGCCCGCAGACTCGCCGGTCTGGACAACCAGATCATCGGTGTCTTCACCTATGAGGCCGCACTGTCCCCCGAGAGCATGGACTTCTACGGTCCGCTGCTCAACGGGATCGAGAGGGCCGCCGAGCAGATCGGCTGTGACCTGCTCTTCTTCACGTCCTCACCGGTAGAGAACGGCACGCGCAGCCTCTTCCACCGCAAGACCCGGCTGCGGCTGACCGACGGCTGTGTCCTGCTCGGTCAGCAGATGGTCGCGTCCGAGCTGGAACGGCTGGTCGCCGAGCAGTTCCCGTTCGTCGCCATCGGCCGCCGGGACGAGACCGCGGCCGCGGTGCCGTACGTGGCCATCGACTACACCACCCCGACCACCGCGCTGATCGACCAGGCAGCGGCGGGCGGGCACCAGCAGGCGCTGTACGTCCATCGGGGCCGGGACACACCGACCGCGCGGGACCGGCGTGACGCCGTCGAGGCCGCTTCGGCGGCGGGCAGGCTGGCGTTCCTGCTGGTCGGTGAGGAGCGGATCGCCGACCTTCCCCGACTGGCACGGGCGACCGACGCCACGCTGATCGTCGCGGAGGACGCGTTCCTCGCCGAGGACGTCGCGCACGCGCTGTCCGGCGCCGAGGTCGCCGTACCGGAGGAGATCTCGCTCGCCGCCCTCGGCGAGGTGCGCGGTCATCGCGTGGAGGGCCGGACCCTGGCCGGCTTCCACGTACCCAGACAGCAACTGGCGGCCGAGGCGCTCGATCTCCTCCAGCTCCTGATCACCACCGACCCGCAGGAGTGGGCGGCTCTGGACCGGGAGCGGCTGCTGGTCGCCGCGGTCGAGCCGGGAGAGACCATCGTCGCGCGGACGGACACCCCTTCATGACCGACTTCATGACCGGCCGGATCACGACCGAGGTGGCGATAGTCGGCGGTGGACTCGGCTCCGTCGCCGCGGCGCTGGCACTGCTGGAGCGGGGCCGCCGCGTGGTGATGACCGAGGAGTACGCCTGGCTCGGCGGACAGCTCACCTCGCAGGCCGTGCCGCCCGACGAGCACATCTGGGTGGAGCAGTTCGGCGTCACCGCGCGCTACCGCGCCCTGCGGGAGGACATCCGCCGCTACTACCGCGAGCACTACCCCCTGACGGCCGCCGCCCGCGCCGACCGCGAACTCAACCCGGGCCGCGGCCGGGTGAGCAGACTGTGCCACGAACCGCGCGTGGCCCACGCGGTGATCACCGCCCAGCTCGCGCCGTACCGGTCGACGGGACGCCTCACCGTCCTGCAACCCGCCGTGCCCGTCGCCGCCGAGGTGCGCGACGGAGTGGTGCGTGCCGTCACCGTCGCCGATCCGCGGACCGGCGCCGAGACCGTGATCAGCGCCGAGTACGTCCTGGACGGCACCGAGACCGGTGACCTGCTGCCGCTGACCGGGACGGAGTATGTGGTCGGCGCCGAGGGGCGGTCGGACACCGGCGAGCCGAGCGCTCCCGAGGCAGCCGATCCGGGCAACGTGCAGTCGATCGCGTGGTGCTTCGTCTTCGACCACGTCACCGGCGACCACACCCTCGCCCGACCGGACGACTACGACTACTGGCGCTCCTTCGAACTGCCCTTCTGGGGTGCGCCGATGCTGTCGTTCACCGCGCCGAACCCCCGCACCCTGGTGCCGGAGGAGCGGACCATGCACGTCAACCCCTCGGGCGACGTCACCGGAGACCCCCGCTTCGACGCCGGCGACCAGGACCTGTGGCAGTTCCGGCGCATCGCCGCCCGGCAGAACTTCGCCGACGGCTTCTACGACAGCGACATCGTGCTGGCCAACTGGCCTCAACTCGACTACGTCAACGGTTCGATCATCGACACCGACGACCGGCGGCTCCATCTGGACGCCGCGAAGGCACAGTCCCGCGCCTACGTGTACTGGCTCCAGACCGAGGCGCCCCGCCCGGACGGCGGCCGCGGCTGGCCCGGCCTTCGGCTGCGCGGCGACCTGGTCGGCACCGCCGACGGGTTCGCCCAGGCGCCGTACATCCGCGAGTCCCGCCGGATCAGGGCGCTCACCACCGTGCGTGAGCAGGACATCTCCGTGAAGGCCCGCGGGGACGCCGCACCGGCCCGCTTCGAGGGCTCCGTCGGGGTCGGGATGTACCGCATCGACCTGCACCCCTCCACCGGCGGCGACAACTACATCGACGTCGAGTGCGCGCCGTTCGAGATACCGCTCGGCGCACTCGTCCCGGTGGCCACCCAGAACCTGGTACCGGCCGCCAAGAACATCGGCACCACCCACATCACCAACGGCGCCTACCGGCTGCACCCGGTCGAGTGGAACGTCGGTGAGTCGGCCGGGGAGCTCGTGGCGTACTGCCTCGATCTCGGTCTGAGCCCACGGCAGGTCGCCACCGACGACCACCTCGTCGAACGCCTCCAGGACAGGTTGACCACGGCCGGGATCGAACTCCACTGGCCGCGAATCGCCGGCTACTAGCCCCAACTCCCGAGGCGCCGCACGCGCCGAGAACAGAGAAGACCCACACCATGAACAGAGCAAGAAGGCTGGTCGGCGCCCTCGCACTGACCACAGCGCTGACCTTCACCGCCGCCTGCGGAGCGTCCACCGACGACTCCGGGTCGGCGGACGCCACGAACGTCAAGCTGCGGATGACCGTCTGGACCTCGAACGAGGACCAGCTCAAGCTGTTCGACTCGATCGCCGACGCCTACCGTGCCAAGCACCCCGAGGTCTCCTCGATCACCTTCGAGAGCCTGCCCTTCGAGGACTACAACACCACCCTCACCACCCAGATCGCCGGCGGCAACGCCCCCGACCTGGCCTGGATGGGAGACCTGTCGAAGGACCTGATCGCCTCCGACGCACTGGTCGGCCTGACCGACCGGCTCAAGGCGACCGACGGGTGGCAGTACGACGACCTGGAGGCCAGCGCGACCAAGGAGTTCAGCCAGGACGGCACGCTGTACGCCTACCCCTTCTCGACCTCCCCCTTCGCGCTGTACGTCAACACCGACCTGCTGGCGAAGGCCGGGCAGAAGATCGACCCGAAGACCCTGACCTGGGACCAGGTCGCCGCCGCCGGGGCGGCCGTCCACTCGGCCACCAAGAAGGCCGGGTTCGTCGTCCGGGACTTCGACTACAAGTCGTGGAACATGCTGGCCACCGTATGGACCGGCTTCGGTGCCTCCGCGTGGAGCCAGGACGGCAAGACCTGCACCTTCACCAGCCCCGAGATGCGGCAGGCGTTCACCTTCCTGCACGACGCCGCGTTCAAGACCGAGGCCATGCCCGGCCCCGGTACGACGGCCGACTTCTTCGCCGGTGACGCCGCCTTCACCGTGGCCCAGGTGTCCCGCTCCTCGCTGCTCACCGACAAGTTCAAGTACGCCCTGTACCCGCTGCCCGCGGGACCGGCCGGCAAGTACTCCGTCATCGGCCAGGCCGGCGTGGGCGTCCTGGCGGCCGGCAAGCACAAGACCCAGGCCACCGACTTCCTCGCCTACCTCACGAACCCCGCGAACTCGGCCAAGCTCGCGCAGTTCTTCCCGCCGCCGCGCAAGTCCCTGCTCACCGGCGAGAAGCTCGCCGCCGACAACAAGGTGCTGACCGCGGCGCAGCTTCAGGAAGCCGTGGTCGACCAGCTCCCGAACGCCGTCACCCTGCCCAACCACACCAACCCGGCCGAGATCGCCCAGAAGGGCAAGACCGCGCTGGACGCGATGTGGAAGGCCGACGCCGACATCCCCGCCGTGCTGAAGTCGGTCTGCACCGCGATCGATCCGATCCTGGCCAAGTGACCATGTCCGGCCTCACGAAGACCCACACGAGGACACCGGGCGCCTCCCCTACGGCGACCAGGCCCCGGGACACCTCCGGACCACCGTTCTGGACGACCCGGCGCCGGGACGTCCTCGCCGGCTACCTGTTCATCGCCCCGCAACTCGCCGGGGTCGTGCTGTTCGTGCTCGTCCCGGTCGGACTGGCGATCTGGTACAGCCTCAACGACTGGAACGTCTTCTCCGGCGGCCAGACCTTCGTCGGAGTCGACAACTACACGGCCCTGGCCGACGATCCCCAACTGCCCTCCGTACTGGGGGCGACCGCCGTCTTCTCCGGCGGGGTCGTGATCCTGAACATCAGCCTGGGCCTGCTGCTCGCCGTCCTCCTCAACCGGCGCTTTCGCGGATCGACGTTCTTCCGCACCCTGTTCTTCTCCCCGGTCGTCGTCTCCGTGGTGGCGTGGACCCTGGTGTGGGGCTTCCTGCTCCAGGACAACGGCGGCATCAACGCCCTGCTCGACACGGTCGGCATCGACGGGCCGAACTGGCTCCAGCGCGGCGACACCGCGATGCTGTCGGTGATCGTCACTCAGGTGATCCGCAGCGTCGGCGTCAACATGGTGCTCTTCCTGGCCGCCTTGCAGGGCGTCCCGGCGCAGTTGTACGAGGCCGCGCGCCTCGACGGCGCGGGGAGCAGGGTGGTCTTCACCCGGATCACGCTGCCGCTGATCTCCCCCACGGTGCTGCTGACCGCGATCATCACCGTCGTCGGCGCACTCCAGTCGTTCGCACAGATCGCCGTACTGACCAGCGGCGGCCCGGAGTTGAGCACCACCGTGCTCGTCTACTACGTCTTCCAGCAGGCCTTCGAGTTCAACCACATCGGCTACGGCTCGACGCTGGCCCTGATGCTGCTGTCCTTCGTCATGCTGCTGACCCTCGTGCAGTGGCAGCTGCGCCGGAAGTGGGTGTTCCATGAGCAGTAGGTCGAGTTCCCTCCTCCGGCGGGCGTTCCTGCTGACCTCGCTCGGTGTCCTGGCGATCCCGTTCGTCGTGCCGACGGTCTGGATGGTGGCGGCCTCGCTGAAGCCGCTGCCCGAGATCTTCAAGGCCCCGCCGTCCCTGTGGACTTCGGACCCCACGTTCTCCGCGTACAGCGAGGCGTTCAGCTTCCAGCCGTTCGCCCGGCAGTACGCGAACAGCGTGTACATCGCCGTCCTGGTCACCCTGATCACCCTGCTGGTCTCCAGCCTCGCCGGATACGCCTTCGCCCGGATCCGCTTCCCCGGCGCGAACGCCCTCTTCCTGGTGGTGCTGGTCGGCCTGCTGGTGCCCAGCGAGGTGACGATCGTGCCGTTGTTCCAGATGTTCAAACAGGCCGGGATGATCAACACGCACTGGCCGCTGATCCTGGTCACCTCGCTGGCCGGACCGTGCGTCCTGGCGACCTTCGTCATGCGGCAGTTCTTCATCGCCCTGCCGGCCGAACTGGAGGAGGCGGGCCGCCTCGACGGCCTCGGCCGGCCCGCGCTCTGGTGGCGGATCTTCCTGCCGCTGGCCAGGCCGGCACTGTCCGCGGTCGCGATCCTCACGTTCCTCACCTCGTGGAACCTCTACCTGGAACCCACCGTCTACCTCACCTCGCCGGAACTGTTCACGCTGCCCCAGGCGCTCACCCGCTTCACCGACGCCTACGGGGGCGAGATGTGGAACACCCAACTGGCCGCCGCCACCATGACCGTCCTGCCGGTCCTGATCGTCTTCGTCGTCGCCCAGCGGCAGTTCGTCGAGGGCCTGGCCCACTCGGGCCTCAAATGAGCCCCGAGACGGACGCCCGGAGATCAACCGGACGTCACCCGAGCCGGACATCATCACCCCCATGACGATCACCACGGGCACCGTGTCCCCGCCCGCGCGCAGCACCCCCGTCGCCCTCGCCCGGGGAATCCTGACCGGAGCGGTCATCGGGGCGTCGTCGGCCGCCGTCGTCGTCGGTGCCCTCATCGAGAGCGTGCCGCTGTTCGCGGGGGGCCTGGTCCTGCCCGTCGCCTACGTCCTGCTCGTCCTCCTGGCCGACGTGCCGAGACTGGCCAGGGAGGCGGCGATCACCCCGCACACGGCGCTCGCGATGGTCGAGAGCCTGGAGGCCGTCGGGGGCGAGGCGACGAGCGACGTGGCGGTGCGGTTCGATCTCACCGTCGCGCCGGAGGACGTACCGGCCTACCGTGTCGCGTTCAAGCAGGACATCAATCTCGTGGACCTGGCCGACTACCGGCCGGGCGTCGTCGTGGTGGTCCAGTATCCGCCGGACCGGCCGTGGCGGGTGAGGATCGTGAGGCGGCCGACGCCTCAGTGGGAGGAACGGGCGGCCGGCGCGCGCCTCGACTCGGCGCCCGGTCCGGCCATGGTGAGCGAGACTCCCCGGAGCTGTGCCGTCGGCCTCGTCATGCTGCTCGCCCTGCTGCTCGCCGCGGGCGGTGTGGTCCTGGGGTTCCGCGCCGACCTGTTCGGCGAGGGCGCCGCCGCACGGTCCGGCTCCTCCGACAGGCCAGCCGTCTCCTCCTCTTCCTCTTCCTCTTCGTCCACCACCGTGGTGTCGTCGGCTTCCGCCACGGTCGCCCTCGGCCCGGGTCAGTCGTTCCTCGACAAGGGCGAGTTGCGCAAGGCCGTCGGCTCGCTCACCAAGGGCACCGACGGACGGGCGGCGCTCACCGTCGTCGTACAGGATCGGCTGCTGTCGGTCGTGTACGCGCCGACGGGCTCACAAGCCCCGACGTTCGACCTGGATTCGCCGCCGTACGACCGTGTTCCCGACCTGGTCGAGGAGGCGAGGACCGGGCTGGGGGTCGGTTCTCCGCAGACCTGGCAGGTCACCGTGGAACGTCTGACGGGCTCCCTCACCGTCAGGGTCGGCGTGACGGGCCCCGGGGGAACGGCCTCGCTGGAGGCGGACGGCGACGGCACGGTGGTGCGGCGCACCGCGGCCCGCTGAGGAGAAGGAAGGCACATGGACCTGCGCGCGTATCTGGTGCTGTGGTGCGCGGTGTTCGGCGCCGTCGCGGTGGTCGGGTACGCCCGGTCACTGGCCGGGACGACGAAAGCGCAGCGGGCGGTGCGGGTCATGGGGCGGATCGAGCAGGTCCGCGAGCCCCGGCACGGAAGCTCCGCGAGGGACGGGATACCCGTGGTCGTCTCCTTCCGGGATCCGTCCACCGGGCAGGAGTCCACCGTGACGAACGACCGTGACCACGGTGAGCGGATCACGGCGGCCTGGACGGGCCGGGAGATCGGCGTCCGCTACCCGCGCGCGAGACCGCACGCCTACCGGTTCGTCGGCGACCTGACGGCGGGCCGGCGCGGGCTCGGGTGGCCGAACTTCGCGCTCTTCCTGGTCTACGTCGGACTGGTGACGTTCGCCGCGATCGACCGGGGCTGGCCGTGGGCCCTGATCGGCTTCGGCGGACCCTGGACCCTCAGCGGCTTGTGGTACCTGCCCCAGAGCGCACGCGCGGTGAGCCGTCGTATCGACAGACTGAACTCCCGACCCCCTGTTCAGGGCCGTGTCATCGCCGTGCTCACGGACACCAGCACCGACAGCGAGGGCTCCACCTCGACCAGCCACACGCCGGTCGTCTCCTTCACCACCCACGAAGGCACGACCGTCACCGCCTACTGCACCGACGACCTGCCCGACCCGGTGAACTCCTACGGCCGCGACGTCACCATCCACTACGCCCCCGACGACCCCGCCGTCTTCACCCCCGACCTCGCGGCCGAAAACCGTTCCCGCACACTCGAAATGACCTGCGGCACCGTGATGCTGCTCCTCGGTGGGGCGTCGGTCGTCGCCGGTGCGGTGCTGCTGTGACGCGCGACGAGCGGCGTACGCCGGGACCGAACGCACCCGTGCTGTCGCCGCACACACTCAACGAAGGGTTGTCCGACATGGAGCCAGTGGTCTTCGAACACGGCATCGTCCATCTGCGGGTCGACCGCGGAGTCTTCGAGCTGTTCCGGCGCGGCAACACCATCGGGCCGTACCGGGCCCCGCTGGACTGGGTGAAAGTGCGCACCGAGGCCCGAAGACGCGATGTCACCCGGCTGTACTTCGGCTACGTCGACCAGGCGGACGAGCCGATCTACGCGAGCTCGACGCCGTCCGGTCCCGTGTTCGCCACCGTCGACATCCCGACCGCGGACGAGCCCCTCTACCGTGCCCACTTCACCAGGCTCGCCCGACTGTCCGACCGCTTGGTCTCGAAGTAGTCCCGTGCCAGGTCGACCTGGACCGTCGCGGACTCAGGCGATGGTCGCCTTAGCCGCCCTCTCGGCCTTGTCTGCTTTACGGAACGCTGCGAGGCGCAGGGCGAGGTCGAGGTCGTGGCGCTCGGGGTCGGTGCGCAGGTCGACGCCGGTCAGCGCCTTGATCCGGTCCAGACGGTAGTAGAGCGTGGTGCGGTGCAGATGGAGAGCGTCCGCCGCGGCTGGGACGTCTCCGCCGAGGTCCAGGAAGGTATGGGTGGTGATCATCAGGTCGGGGTCTTCTGCTGACGGAGTGCCTCCACTCCGGGGTGGATCTCCGCCGGAGCCAGCGCGGCGGGGGCCTCCACGACCATCCGCCAAGCGCGCAGACAGTCCCAGCTCGGCCGGGCGAGGAGCGCGCCCGCTCAGCGCCTGGAGTGTGAGGCCGGCCCGTCTGACCCCCTCGTACAGTTCCACGAGGGGCAGGGGCGGTCCGCTGGTGGCGCCCGGAACTCCGACCCGACGGGGTGGGCGGTGAGTCCGCAGGACAGGGACCAGCCACCGCCGACGCGGCCCGGGGGAGGCGGAGTTCCACCAGGCTGCGGCCGAGGTGCTGAACTCACTGCGGCCGGTGGTCGAACGCCACCCGGAGTACGCCCGTTCCGGCATCCTGGAACGGCTCGTCGACCCGGAGCGGCAGCTGATGTTCCCGGTGCCGTGGGTCGACGACTCAGGCCGGACCCGCGTCAACCGAGGCTTTCGGGTGGAGTTCAACAGCGCGCTGGGCCCCTTCAAGGGCGGTCTGCGCTTCCACCCGTCCGTGAACCTGGGCATCGTGAAGTTCCTCGGCTTCGAGCAGATCTTCAAGAACGCGTTGACCGGCCTGCCCATCGGCGGCGGAAAGGGCGGGGCCGACTTCGACCCCAAGGGCCGTTCGGACGGCGAGATCATGCGGTTCTGCCAGTCGTTCATGACCGAGCTGTACCGCCACCTCGGCGAGCACACCGACGTGCCCGCCGGTGACATCGGCGTCGGAGGCCGCGAGATCGGCTACCTCTTCGGCCAGTACAAGCGCATCACCAACCGCCACGAATCAGGCGTCCTCACCGGCAAGCCGGTCGGCTGGGGCGGCTCCCACGTCCGTACGGAGGCGACCGGCTACGGCACGGTGTACTTCGCTCAGGAAATGCTCGCCGGCCGGCGCTGGGCGGCACCGTCGTGGCCCGCTCCGACTCCTCCGGCTACCTCGTCGACGAGAACGGCATCGACCTGACGCTCCTCAAGGAGGTCAAGGAGATCCGCCGGGAGCGGATCTCGGCCTACGCCGACGCTCAGCTCGAACATCGCGGGCTTCCTGCGGGCGGCGGGGGCCATGACGGCCCAGGGCGTCATCTGACAGAGCCGCCCGCCCTCGATCCCGGCCCCGGTCCGTCGGCGTGGCCGAGGCTCTCCGGCGGGTGGACTGCGGGGAGGCGACGGCGGACCCGGCCGCCGGGCGCAGTACTCCGCCGACGCCTCCGACCATCGGCGCATCCCACTGGCGGTGGTCCTCCCGCGCGAACGGCGGCACATCCTCGACGCGATCCCCGTCTGCCGCCACCTGGGCGCGCCGGTGACCGTGCGCGGAGAGGGCACCACTACCTCGGGGCAGGGCGTCGGCTCCGGGGTCGCCCCGGCACCCTCCCGGTCCTCGACGACCTCCAGACGGCCACCGCTGCGCCCGGCTTTGTCCACGCACAGCCGCCGCATCTCCCTCGCCGCGGGCGAACAGGTCCTGCTGCCCGTCGTACGCGACGCCTCCCCGGGCACCCGGGTCCTCGCGCACGGCTTCAGCCACCGTGTCCAGATCGGCGACCACACCGACCGCGAGGGCGCCCACCTGGCCCGGCTCATCGCCTCGGCGCCGGGGTGAGGCCTCCTGGCGCGGCACAGAGGCGGGGCCCGGCGAACCATGCCGAACGCGCCGCCGCTCCCCGCGGTCAGGTGACGTATTCGTCGCCGAAGGCGATTGCCGCGACCGTGACCTGACCGTGCACGGCACGGCGAGGCCGCCCGCGCCCAGGACGGAGGACTCCCGGGCCCGGTTCAGCGGCGGGTCAGCATGCTGACCCCGTTGGCCGCGACGACCGCCCCGATCGCCGCCCACTCCAGGCCGCCCAGCCCCTCTCCGAGGCCGATCCAGCCGACGAGCGCGGCGAGCAGCGGGTTGACGCTCATGAAGAGACCGAAGGCCTGGGCGGGCACACGGCGCAGGGTGAACAGGTCCGCGAGGTAGGGGACGGCCGAGGAGAGCACACCGGCCGCCACCGCGCAGCCGACGGCGGCGAGGGTCGGCGGGTGGTGGAGGACCACGACGGCCCCGACGGGTAGGAACATCACGGCGGAGACGAGGGAGGCCGCCGCCGAGCCCTGCGCGCCGGGGACCCGCTGGCCCACGGTCCGGTTGAGCAGGATGTACGAGGCCCAGCAGCACGCGGCGAGCAGACCGAGCCCGAGCCCCACGTAGTCGGTGGACGGCTGCGGCCGCATCAGCGTGACCGCGCCCGCGGCGGCGGCCACGGCGCACACCGCGTCGATCCGGCGGCGCGCCCCGGACAGGGCGATGGCAAGCGGGCCGAGGAACTCCAGGGTCACCGCGAGGCCGAGTCCGACACGGTCGATGGCGGTGTACAGGGAGAGGTTCATGGTGCCGAACACCAGGGCCAGCGCCAGCACCGGACGCCACTGCCACCAGGTGAGGCTGCGCAGCCTCGGCCGTCCGACGACCATCAGGACGGCCGCGGCGACGTACTGGCGGACCGCGACGACCCCGACCGGCCCGAGCACCGGGAAGGCCAGCGAGCCGATCGCGGCGCCGGTCTGGTTGGACAGCCCGCTGCCGATCATCGTGGCCACGCCGGCCAGCCGCCCTCGGGGCTGCTCGGGGGACAGGGGGACGGTTGAACGCCGTACGACGGAAGCGGAATCGGAGGCAGGAAGGGTAGCGGCTCGCATGTCCCGATCGTGCGGCACCCAGACCGCTGCGCAAAATGCATCCACTACTCGATCTATACACTTGACGCATGGA
This sequence comes from Streptomyces sp. S3(2020), assembly GCF_013044505.1. Lineage (GTDB taxonomy): Bacteria > Actinomycetota > Actinomycetes > Streptomycetales > Streptomycetaceae > Streptomyces. The sequence continues at coordinate 37,954 of NZ_JABERD010000005.1, forward strand.
TCTGGAGCTACGACACCTCCGCTGCCTGGTGGCCATCGTCGACGAGGGCACCTTCACCGACGCGGCCATCGCCCTCGGTGTCTCCCAGGCGGCCGTCTCCCGCACTCTGGCCTCGCTCGAACGCGCCCTGGGTGTACGGCTGTTGCGCCGCACCTCGCGCGAGGTGACGCCGACGGCCACCGGGCTGCGGGTGGTCGCGCACGCCAGAAGGGTGCTCGCCGAGACGGAGGACCTGGTCCGGGAGGCCACCTCCGGACATTCCAGCCTGCGCATCGGCTACGCATGGTCGGCGCTCGGCCGCCACACATCCACCTTCCAGCGCCGCTGGACGAAGGCGCACCCGGCCACCGACCTGCACCTGGTCCGCCTCAACTCCGCCACCGCCGGCCTCGCGGAGGGCGCCTGCGACCTCGCGGTGGTGCGCCGGGACCTGGACGACCGCCGGTTCGACTCGGCCATCGTCGGCCTGGAACGGCGGATGGCGGCCGTCTCCACGGACGACGTACTCGCCACCGGCGGAAGCCCCGTCCGGCTCGCCGACCTGGCCGAACGCACCCTGCTGGTCGACCGGCGGACCGGGACGACCACCCCGGAGCTGTGGCCGCCCGACTCCCGTCCGGCAACCGAGGACACCCACGACGTCGACGACTGGCTCACCGTGATCTCCAGCGGCCGGTGCATCGGCATGACGGCGGAGTCCACCGCCCACCAGTACCCGCGGCCCGGTGTCGTCTACCTCCCGGTGCTCGACGCGGAACCGATCGCCGTACGGCTCGCCTGGTGGCGGGACGACCCGCATCCCGCCACCCAGTCCGCGGTGGAACTCCTCACCGAGCTGTACCGCACCGGCTGACCCGTCACGTCAGCGCGGCCGGCCCCGCCCGAGCCGCCGGACACCCTCGACGATGTCCCGCGGCGTACGACAGCCGCAGATGCCCCTCCCCCGCCGCGCCCCGTACGCCTGGCGCATCCGGCGGATGTCGGCGTCGGCGGTGCTCAGCGCGGTCAACGCGGCACGCTGTACAGCCGAGTTGACGGAACCGTTGACTGTGGCGTGCACGCGGGCGGCGGCCGATACGACGTCCCGGGGGCCCGTGAGGTAGCCGAGCCGCCAGCCGGTCATGGCGTAGCTCTTGGAGAAGGTCTGGCAGTACAGGGTGCGTCCGGCGAGGCCGGGCACGTGGAGCGCGGAGACGAACGGCTCGGCCGTGTGAACGAGTTCGCTGTACGCCTCGTCGGCCAGGACCAAGGTCGCGCCGGTCGGGTTGGAGGGGTTGCAGAAGACGAACAGGTCGGCCCGGAGCGGGACGAACACGCACTCCCCGCCCGCCAGTTGGACCAGGTCGGAGTAGAGCGAGTAGGTCGGGTCGGGCAGCACCACGCGGTCGCCGGGGTTGACGATCGCCAGGATCGCGGCGGCGAGGGCCGCGCGGAGTTCGGGGTCGCCCTGCGGGTTGGTGTAGTGGGTGTGGCCGTCCGCCGGCGCCTGGGCTGCGGCGGCCCGGACGTGGGGCGGGGTCGCGAAGTCGGGTTCTCCTATGGCGAGGGAGATCAGTCCGGCGCGGGAGGCGGGCTGGGCGGTGCGCAGGGAGGTGCGCTCGATGCGCCGGACCGCCTCGGAGGGCTGGAAGGTCGCGGTGGTGACCGTCATTCCAGGCCTCCGAGCACTCGCTTGTTGAACTGGTCCATGTCGGACACCTCGGTGGCGTCGGCCGGCGCGAGGTCGTAGGTGGGCGAGCCCTCGGTGACGGCGGTCTCCAGAGCCGCGCGCACCTTGCGGGCCAGGCCCAGGGGCTGGAGATCCGGGCACCAGTCGAGCAGGTCGGTCAGGGCCAGCCAGGCGCCGGTGGGGTTGGAACGGCGGCTGCCGGTGCGGGGCGGTGCCGTCGGCGGGCTCGAACAGGGCGGTGATGCCCTCGGTGACGATCAGGCCCGGCAGTTCGGGGTACTTGACCAGTTCGTAGGCGGCCCGGTCGACGTCGGCGCGGGCGGTGCCGCTCTCGTGGGCGGTACGGCGCCACAGCCGGGAGGTGGCGAAGACGCTCGCCTTGTCGACGCTGATCGCGCGCCGGTCGGGGCGCCGGGCGGCGTACTCGGCGGCGATGGCGAACACCTCGCGCACCCGGTCCGGTTCGAGGACGACCCGGTCCTCGGCGGGCCGGACACCGTCCGGCTCCTGGCGGCGGTCGGGGCTCGCGTAGGCACCGCCGGTGATGTTGCGGACGATCACCACGTCCTCGCCGCCATCGCCGTCGCCGGGCACCCACACCGTGCGGATGCTGATCCGCAGGTCGAAGAGGTGCCGCAGTTCGATGAGCGCGGCCTCGGGGTTGGGGCATTCGGCGGCGGTGACACCGGGGTACGTGCCGACCGCGCCGGAGAGGACGACGTCGGCCTCGCGGCAGCCGGCGACGGTCTCCGGAGGCAGGATCGAGCCGGTGGTCCGCCAGCCGGTGGTGCCATAGGGGAAGGGACCGCTCAGGGTGATGGGGGCACCGTCGGCCTGGAGGCGGCGCAGACAGGTGAGGGGGCCGTCGAGGATCTCCGAGCCGATTCCGTCACCGGGGAGGAGGGCGATGGTGGTCATGGCAGCAGCAGACTCCGCGTGGTGGCGGACATGATGGCGGCGGCGGCCCGGGGGCCGACGTGGTGTTCGAGGTCGCCGCCGAAGGCCAGCAAGGATGCGGGGTAGTTCGCGGTGAGCGTCAGGCTGGAGTGCTCGTCAGTGCCAAGCGCCCCAATACCCGTCGCCGACGCCGTTCGCCTCGCACGAAGCCCGAGGGTCCCATAGGGTCGCGGTGCCTCCTTCGAAACGAAGGCAGCGCGGTCCTCACGGCTCGACCGGTCAGGAGTGCCCCATGTCAGGACAGTTCGAAGCGGTGGTCGAGGTCGACCGGCCCGTGGAGGAGGTGTTCGCCTACCTCGCCGACGGGCGCAACGATCCCCAGTTCAGCCCCCGGGTGCTCAAGATCGAACGGATTCCCGACACGCCCACCGCCGTGGGAACGGTCTTCGAGAGCACGGTCAAGGACGCCGGAATGAAGACCGCCAGGCAGTTCCGCATCACCGAACTCGAAGCCCCGGTGCGGATCCGCTGGGCCGAGGTGTCGAAGAACAGTGTGGCGGTCCTCGAAGGCGGCTACGACCTGGAGGGGTTGCCCGAAGGCAGGACCCGGGTGCGCATCTTCAACGTCCTGGAGGGCCACGGGATCGGCAAACTCCTCGTCGGTCTGGCCCTCGCCGCCGCCAGGAAGGATGCGGACGCGTTCGGTACCCGGATCAAGACGGCGGCCGAGGCAGCCATCGCGCCACGCTGACACCGGCCTCCGACGAAGCCCCACCACCACGGCCCGCGCGGTCGCTCCGCTCCATGCCTTCTCCCGCCTTCGCACCTGTAGGCACCGTCCGCACCGCGAAACCATGCCCGCAACCGTTTCGGGGCCCGTTGACGACGGAGCCGGTCATACCGCGCCGGGCGACTTTAGGCTGGCCGCCCATCAGCGGGCGCCCCACGGTGGAGCGTCGCTGCGGGCCAAGGGGGAACGATGACGGCATTCGCTTTACCCGCCGACTTACGAGCAGAACTGGAAGCCTCTTTCGGGACCGGGCTGGCGCACGTGCGGGTACATCTGCACGCGGCGGTTCCCCAGGGCGGGCCGCTGGCTTGGGCGTTGGGGGACGACATTCACCTGACGCCCGGTGCCTGGGAGCCCGGCCGCTCCTGGAGCCGACAGGTGCTGGGGCACGAGGTCGCGCACGTGGTGCAGCAACGAGCGGGCCGGGTGGGGCCCGGAAGCGACCGCGCGGCGCTGGAGGCGGAGGCGCACACCGCCGGCCGGCGCTACGCCCGCGGGCTCCCGGTACGGCTGCCCGAAGGTCCCGACGGTCCCGGTCCCGGCTGCACGCGGGCCGTGGCGACGCCCGCGTTCCAGGGGTGGAACCAGGTGACGCCGGGCCAACGGGCGGGCGCGGGTGTGGTCGTGGGCGCTTCCGTCTGGTCGTCCCCGACCGCCTCGCAGGACGCCTTCATCGGCCAGAACAACATCAATTACGCCGCGGCCCCCGCCGCCACCGATCCGCCGGTGTCGTTCCTCAACCCCACCGGGCAGCTCCGCCTCGTCTCGGCCGACCCGGCGGGCGTCACCCTGCGCGTGTCGGCGAACGGCCGGCTGGCGATCGAGGACTGTCAGCTCACGGCCCGCCAACCGAAGGTCTTCTACGCCACCCAGGCACTCATCGACGAGAGCAACGCCTGGCGGCGCGCGCTGGGCGAGGCCGTCGAGCTGGTGCCCGACTCCCCGCTCGAGAACCAGACCGTCACCGTGAACGGGCAGGTCCTGCGCAGGGTGACCGCCCGCCTCGCCGCCTGGGGCGGGCGCGGAATCGCCGCGGTGGGACAGCAGAACTGCAACGACATCGTCAGCGGTGCCCTGGGCGCCGGCGAGCTGGAGGTCGCCGCGCCGGACGGCATCGGCGCGCTGCCCGTGCTGCTGCCTGAATTCGAGATCGCCCGCTTCCTCGTCAACCCGGCTCCACCAGCGGTCACCGGTGCCCCGCACAGCATCCAACAGGCCGACTCCGCCCGGGTCATCGCCACGGCGTACGGCACGGCACTGCGCACCGACACCTGGCGGATGGTCGCGGGCACACCGGCGAACCGCCACTTCGGGGTGAACCAGTACGTGCGGCCCGACGTCGGCGAGACGTTCATGACCATCTCTCTGCAAGCCATCCCGGCCGGAGGCACACTGGCACACCCCGAACTCAGCACCGACCACAGCCGGGCCGGAGCCCCCGTCCTGGACCTGACCTCCTTCTGGAGCGCCCACTACGCCGGCGTGGTGATACGGGACGGCGACGACGTGATCACGCTGGAGAACTACGCCCGCAACAAGGAGGACGCGCCCAGCGACGACGCCCGCGCCCGCGTCGGCCACTACTTCCAGATGTACGACACCAGCCCCGGTGCCCCGCTCGCCCACACCTTCCACGGCTCCTGGACCTCGGCCGCGGTCCGCCCCGTCAACGCCGCTCTCCCGGGCGACGCGGCGAAGCCCGCCGGCACCACGCACCGGCCGGTGCCCAACGGCGTGAAGTCCTTCACCAACCCGCTGACCGTCCGGACGAACCTGACCGGCTTGGGCTACGACGTGCAACTGCCGGGCCTCCTCGCGAATCAGACCGACGATCAGCTGCGCACCGCGTACACCGCGGCGGCGGGCGGCGCGGCGGTCAGCCCGCTCATCCAGCTCAGGACCGTGGGCAAGGGACGGCTCTACGCCCACCGACTGGAAGCACTGAACAAGCGGGTGCCGGTAGGTGACGTCGACCCCTGGATGAAGCTGCTGAGCATGATGAGCGACCCGGCCTTCGGCACGGACCGCCGGCTGCGCGGTTTCGTCACCCACACCCTGGCGGCGTTCACCGCGCTGCCTACCAAGTAGCCCCGTCGGGAGCCTGTTTGACCTGAAGTGCGATCGAGGTTCTAGCGTGTCCTCAAGTCGATCACGGACGCCAGGAGGGGGCACGCATGATCCTCGTGACCGGAGCCACCGGCAACATAGGCAGCGCCTTGCTCAAGGAGTTGCACGCCTGCGGGACAGGGCCGCTGAGAGGGCTCACCCGTGACAGCTCACGGGCCGCCTTCCCCGAGGACGTCGACGTCGTCGAGGGCGACCTCGCGGAGCCGGAATCACTGAAGCCCGCTCTGGACGGGGTGCGTTCGCTGTTCCTCGTCTCGCGTCTGGGGCCGGATGCCGACATCCTCGAAGCCGCCCGGCTCGCGGGTGTGGAGCACGTGGTGCTGGTGTCGTCCATCACCGTCCAGACCCACCCGCACCTGGGCCCCGCGGGCGAGAACCTGGCGGTCGAGCGGCTGCTCAAGGAGAGCGGCATGGCCTGGACGATCCTGCGTCCGACGCAGTTCGCCTCGAACACGGTGATGTGGGCGGCGTCGATCCGCGCCCGTGAGACGGTCCGCGCGCCGTACGCGGACACCGCCCTGCCCACCGTCCACCCCTCCGACATCGCCTCCGTGGCGCGGGTGGCGCTGACCGAGTCCGGTCACCGGGGACGGACGTACGCCCTGACCGGTCCGGAGCTCGTGAGCCCCCGGCAGCAGGTCCAGGCTCTCGCGGCCGCACTCGGGCGGGACATACCCTTCACCGAGATCAGCCGGCGGCAGGCTCACGCTCAGTTGGCGGCGGTCTTCGGGGACGAGGGGGCGGCCGCGGTGCTCGACATCACGGGCGCGGACGTCAACGACGAGCTGCTGGCCGTACGTGACACGGTCTCACGCGTCACCGGTTCTCCGGCCAGAACGTTCGGACAGTGGGCCGCGGAGAATGTCGGCACCTTCCGCTGACGCGCCTCGTGCTGCTCGGCGCACTCCCGCCGACCGCCCCCGAGGCAGCCGCCGCGGATCCACGGCGGACTGTGCGCTGCGGACTCCGGGCGGCCGGCCTCGTGACATCGGGCGGTGGTAGGGCGTGACTCGGGTCGACCGGTGGCGCCTCAGACCACGCCTAGGTCGAGCATGGTGTCGGCGACCTTGACGAAGCCCGCGATGTTCGCGCCGGCGACGTAGTTGCCGGGCGCCCCGTACTCCTCGGCGGTGGCCAGGCAGGTGGTGTGGACGCCGGTCATGATGGCCGCGAGACGCCGGTCGGTGTCCTCGAACGTCCACGCGTCGCGGGTGGCGTTCTGCCGCATCTCCAGTGCCGAGGTGGCCACTCCGCCCGCGTTGGCCGCCTTGCCCGGGCCGAACGCGACGCCTGCCTCCTGCAACAGCCGTACGGCCTGCGGGGTGGTCGGCATGTTGGCGCCCTCGGCGACCGCCACGACGCCCCCGGCCAGCAGGGTGCGTGCCGCGTTCTCGTCGAGTTCGTTCTGGGTGGCGCAGGGCAGCGCGACCGTGCACGGCACGTCCCAGACGGAGCCGCCCTCGACGTACCGGGCCCGGGACTGGATGTGCGCGTACTCCTTGATCCGGCCGCGGCGGACTTCCTTGATGCCCTTGACGAGTTCCACGTCGATGCCCGCCTCGTCGACCACGTATCCGCCGGAGTCCGACATCGCGACGACCTTCGCACCGAGTTGGTGCGCCTTCTGGGCGGCGTAGAGGGCGACGTTGCCGGAGCCGGAGATGACGATCCGCCGGCCGTCGAGGTCCTGGCCGCGTGCGGCGAGCATCTCCGCGACGAAGTACACGGCGCCGTAGCCCGTGGCCTCGGTCCTCACATGGGAGCCGCCCCAGTTCAGGCCCTTGCCCGTGAGGACGCCTGATTCGTAGCGGTTGGTGATCCGCTTGTACTGGCCGAAGAGGTAGCCGATCTCGCGGCCTCCGACGCCGATGTCGCCGGCGGGCACGTCGGTGTGCTCGCCGAGGTGGCGGTACAGCTCGGTCATGAACGACTGGCAGAACCGCATGATCTCGCCGTCCGAACGGCCCTTGGGGTCGAAGTCGGCCCCGCCCTTTCCGCCGCCGATGGGCAGGCCGGTCAACGCGTTCTTGAAGATCTGCTCGAAGCCGAGGAACTTCACGATGCCCAGGTTCACGGACGGGTGGAAGCGCAGACCGCCCTTGAAGGGGCCCAGCGCGGAGTTGAACTCCACCCGGAAGCCCCGGTTGACCCGCACCTGCCCGGCGTCGTCCACCCACGGCACCCGGAAGACCAGCTGCCGCTCCGGCTCGCACAGACGCTCCAGAACCCGGTGGCGGATGTACTCCGGATGCCGGGCGAGCACCGGCTCCAGGGACTCCAGCACCTCACTCGCCGCCTGATGGAACTCGAACTGCGCGGGGTCCCGGGCCAGGATCCCCGAGAAGACATCGGCGGTCAGACTCAGGCCCGTGGACGGCGTGCACTGGACGGTCATGGACGTACCTCCTTGTACGGCGTTGCAACCGGAAGTACGGAAGATCGACGGGCGAACACTCAGCGGACCGCCACACCGCCGGCAGACGCCTCACGGAGCACGGCGCCACCACGAGCGCCATGCTCCGCAACGGATCTCACCGGTACCGGGTATCAGGCCGCGACGAGCTCCTTCTCGCGGTCCGGCGTCTTGATCTTGGGCTTCTTGTTCGGCAGCGAGAGCCGGACGACCTTGTGCCAAGCCGAGAACACCTGCTTGGGCAGCGGCCCTGTGACGTACTCCAGCTCGTACTTCTCGAACAGCGCGCGCACCTTCACCGAGACCTCGGCGTACCGGTTGCTGGGCAGGTCCGGGAAGAGGTGGTGCTCGATCTGGTGCGAGAGGTTGCCGGACATGAAGTGCATGGCCTTGCTGCCGCTGATGTTCGCCGAACCCATCATCTGGCGCAGGTACCACTGGCCGCGCGTCTCACCCTTGATCGACCGGCGCTCGAAGACCTGCACGCCCTCGGGGAAGTGCCCGCACATGATCACCGAGTGGGTCCAGAGGTTGCGGACCAGGTTCGCGGTGAACGTGGCGGCGAGCGTGGTGAGGAACGACGGGCCCGACAGCAGCGGGTGGATCACGTAGTCCTTGAGCACCTGCTTGCGGATCTTGCGGCCCACGGCCCTGGCCCGCGCCCGGAACTCCGGGTTGTTGCGGCGGCGCTTGTGCAGGTTCTTGCCGAGCTCCAGGTCGTAGGCCGCGATGCCGTACTCGAAGAAGCAGGCGTTGATGAAGTTCCACAGCGGCTGGCCGAGGTGGAAGGGGTGCCACCTCTGGTCCTCGTCGACGCGCATGATGCCGTAGCCGAGGTCGTTGTCCTTGCCGATCACGTTGGTGTACGTGTGGTGCAGCTCGTTGTGCGAGTGCTTCCACTGGTCGGCCGGCGAGACGTGGTCCCACTCCCAGGTCGTGGAGTGGATCTTCGGGTCCCGCATCCAGTCCCACTGGCCGTGCAGGATGTTGTGACCGATCTCCATGTTGTCCATGATCTTCGCCACGGACAGACCGGCGGTGCCGATGATCCACGCGGGCGGGAAGAACGAGAACAGCAGCACGCCCCGGCTGACCAGCTCCAGCTTGCGCTGCGCCGAGATCACCTTGCGGATGTAGGCGGCGTCCTTCTCACCCCGGTCGGCGATCACCGCGTCACGGATCGCGTCCAGCTCGCGGCCGAGCTCCTCGATCTGCTCCGCGGTCAGGTGGGCGGTGGGGTCGATGGCGGTCAAGGTGCTCCTACCGTTCGATGTCGCAGGGGCCCGCCGCGGCGGACACACAGGTCTGGATGAGGACGCCCGGCTCGGCCTCGGTGATCTCGCCGGTGCGCAGGTCGCGGACGGCGCCCGCCTTGAGCGGTGTGACGCAGCCGAAGCAGATGCCCATGCGGCACCCGGACGGCATGAGCACCCCGGCCTCCTCGCCGACGTCCAGCAGCGGCGTGGCGCCGTCCGCGTCGACGCTCTTGCCGGTGGTGCTGAACGTGACCTCGCCACCGTCGCCGGTCGCGACGACGCTGGGGCGGAAGCGTTCGGTGTGCAGGCGCTCCGGGACGCCGTGCTCGCTCCAGTGCTTCTCGGCGGCGTCGAGCATGCCCGCGGGCCCGCAGGCCCAGGTCTCGCGCTCGGCCCAGTCGGGCACGAGTTCGTCGAGGCGGGTGATGTCGAGCATGCCGTCGGTGTCGGTGTGCAGCTCGGTCAGACGCAGCTTCTTGTCGGCGACCAGCCCGTGCAGATCGTCGCGGAAGATCACGTCGTGCGGCTGCGGCGCGGAGTGGACCATGACGGCGTCGTCGAACTCGGTGTCGCGCAGCATGCCCATCACGGGCGTGATGCCGCTGCCGGCCGTCAGGTAGAGCACCTTGGCGGGCTTGGCCTTCGGCAGCACGAAGTCACCGGTCGCCTGGTCGAGCTGGATCAGCGTGCCCGGTTTCGTCCTGCGGACCAGGTGGTTGCTGACCTTGCCGTCCGGGATCGCCTTCACGGTGATCGTGACGCGGCCGTCCGAGCGGTCGGTCGGCGAGGTGAGGGAGTAGGCACGCCACAGGCGCACCCCGTCGACGTCGACCCCGACGCGCACGTACTGACCGGCCGTGTGGCCGCGCCAGCCCCGTCCCGGTCTGATCACGATGGTCGCGGCGTCACCCGTCTCGGGGTGCACGGCCTCGATGCGCCCTCGCAGGTCGGCGCCCGCACGCAGCGGGCTGACCAGGTCGAGGTAGTCCGACGGCAGCAGCGGCGTCGTGACCATCTCCAGCAGTTTCCACGCCCTTGTGCGGAGGGCTGTACTCGTCATGGCCCTAGCTTGCTGCGCCTCAGGGCGTAAAGTCCTGACCGCAGGATGTGAATCTGGTCGGCAGAATTGTTCGCAGGGAACAAAAACATGAGCCAAGCAATCCGGAGGGCCACCGAACTGGCCCTGGATGAGACGACGGTCACCGCGCTGCGGGCCACGTTGAAGAACACCGCCGACGAAGTCGTCCGGGCGATCATCGACGAGGTCCCTCCCTACGCCAACGCCCTTTCGGGCCATATGGGCGCCACCATCCGCCGAGCCGTCCGCACCGCCCTGGGTCACTACCTGGACCTCGCGAGCGGGAGCGCCACGGGCGGTGACGCCGGTGACGCGGCCTACGAGCTGGGCCGCGGCGAGGTGCGCGACGGCCGTTCGATGGACGCCCTGCTCAGCGCCTACCGGGTCGGTGCCCGTGTGGCCTGGCGGTGCCTGGCCGCGGGTGCCGTACCCGCGGGTCTGCCCGCCGCCGAGGTCGCCAAGTTCGCCGAGCTGACCTTCGCCTACATCGACGAGCTGTCCGCCGCGAGCGCCGCGGGCCACGCCGACGAACTGGCCGCCCGGGGCCGGGCTCATGAGCGCCACCTGGAGGAACTGGTCCGCGACCTCCTCGCCGGCGCGAGCCCTGACGTGCTGCTGGCCTCCGCTCAACGGGCCGGGTGGCAGCCTCCGGTCTCGCTGACCGCGGTCCTGCTGCCCGCGGCCCAGGCCCGGCCCGCCTACCGCACGCTCGACCCGAGCACCCTCGTCCTCGACGATCTGCCGGACGCCTTCGGTGTGCTGCTCGTCCCCGATGCCGACCGATCACATCTCCTGCGGCAGCTCACCGACCGCACCGCCGTGGTCGGCCCGGCCCGGCCATGGGTCCGTGCGTCCGCCTCGTACGAACGAGCCGCACGCGCGCGCTCCCTCTCCCCCGATATCCGCGACACCGAGGACCACCTGCCCGAGCTGGTGCTGAGCGCCGACGCGGACGCGTTCGCGGACCTGCGTGCCCGGGCCCTCGCACCGTTGCGGGCCTTGCCCGAGGCGACCGCGCGGCGGCTGGAGGAGACGTTGCGGGCGTGGCTGCTGCACCAGGGCAGGCGGGACGAGGCGGCGGCGGCGTTGTTCGTCCATCCCCAGACCGTCCGCTACCGGATGTCGCAGCTGCGCGAGCTGTTTCCGGATCTCGCATCGCCGCAGCGCGTCCTCGAACTGACGATGGCGGTCGGTCTTCGGGCCGACTGACGCGCGGTCCGCCGTCCTCGCGGGCCATGCGGTGCGACCCCGCATGGTTCCGGACGCCGACATCACCGTGCGGTCGCGGTCTCCTCGTCGCTGAACCGGTGCTCCAGACAGGCACGCACCAGCCGGTGGAGCGGCTGTGCCCGGTGGTGCCCCGTGGCCAGCCGGTCCGCCCAGGTGACGGTGCGCAGGTCGTCAGGCTGCCACGCGGCCTGCGGGCGGTCCGCCAGCATCCCCAAGGCCTGGTACTCCCCCACGACGATGTCCGCGTACCCGTCCCCGCCGATCGCGTGACAGGTCGCGCCCGCCGAGCCGAACAGCACGCTCGCCTCCTTGCCGGTCAGCTCGCCGTCGGTGTTCACCGGCGTGAGTCGCTCGCCCTTCACGTAGTGGATGTTCGCGCTTCCCACGGCGCACGACCGGTAGCAGATCTCGTCCCGCGCCCTGATCCATGTCACCTCCGATGCCCCATGGCGTATCCGCCGGGTGACATCGGCCCCCCGCTCCCAGTAGGACCGCTCGAAGATGTCGGGCCGTTCCCACAGCTCGAGCTCCGAGCTGTCGGCCACGACGAGGTCGTCCCCGCCGCGCAGGCACACCCCGCGCCAGCTCAGCGGTCGCGTCAGTTTGCCGACGACCGGGATGGTGTACTCAGTACGTTCCCCCTCGTCCAGCAGGACACCGTAGTGAGCGCGCATCACGGCGATCCGCCCGCTCTCCTGATCGACGGTGATCGAGGCGGCCGTGGACGAGTAGCCGGGCGGGTAGTCGCTCCATTGGCCGGTCCATCGTTCGCCGTAGCGCAGGGTCGAGACTTCCCGGCCGGTGGTGTCGTGGAACCCGATCACATTGCCGAGGCGAGCGGTGACGAGGCCGTCCCGGAACGCGGCCATCGCGATGGCACCGTGCTCGGCGCTGTGCTCGTCGTGGTGGGTGAGTTCCATGGGCCGCCCGTCCTGCGGGCAATGGTGGAGCCAGGCTTCCTGAGCGGTCCTTGAGTGCCGGACGGTGAACGCGGCGAGCGTGTCGCCGCAGTAGGCGAGACTGGCGTCGTCCCAGATGGTGGCGGCGTGTCGTGCCATGAGCGCCCCGTCGGGCAGGGAATGGACGCTGATCGTGCCCGGGCCCGGCGCTTCCGTCCATACGGCGTTGCCGGTGGGGCGGCTGTCGTGTGTCCACAGCGCCACGCGCCGTCCGTCGTCGCTCAGTGCGCCGGCCCGTACTTTGCCCGGTACCACCAAGTGGATCACCTGGCTCCGGTACATCGCCTTGCGCGCCCGCCGGATGTCCGCACGGCTGCTCTCGGCGAGGAGGCCGAACAACTCGCGGTCGCGCCGGGCCTCCGGATGCCACTGCGGGTCCACGTGCCGCACCGCCCGCACCGCGTCGGCCACCGGCAGTTCCAGCGCCAGCCGCCACAGTGCGGCCCAGTCCCGGCGCTCGCGCAGCAGACCCACGAGGTACTTGCGCTCCGCCGCCGTGATCTCCGCGATGCGCTGCCCGCCGTCGGCCACCACGCGGACCGCGTCGACATCGGCGTCGCTTTCCATGGCCTTGCGTAACGCCGCCCGCCCGTCCGGGCTCGCCCCTTGATAGGCGGCGGCGAGCAGCGCCCCGTCCGGGTCCACCGCCAGCCGCCGTTCCGCCTGCCCGGACAGGGCGAAGAAGCACGCCTGGTCCTGCGCGCCTTCGGGTGTCAGGTCGTGCCGGGACAGGAACTCGATCTCGTCCGCGGCCATTTCCGCGATCCAGCGTCCGGACACGAGCACCGTCCGCATCACGTCCGGACCGACGCCGAGCTCCTCCAGTGCCTCGCGGAGCGCGGTCCGCTGGGCAGGGCACGTGCCGAGCTCCCGGTCGGCCTCGGCGAGCAGTGAGCCGTCCGGATCGTGGGCCTTCCACCGCTCGCCCTGCCCGGTCAGGACGCAGAAGAGCGCCCAGTCGGTACCGCGCGAGGGAGCGATCTCGTTCCGGACGCAGAACGCCGCGAGGGCGGCGCGGTGGTCGGCGCCGGGCGTCATCGCCATTTCCGTGACGTTCTCCGCGAACTGGCCTCGGCCGTCCGCCCATGCGGCGAGCACGCCGGGGCGCGCGTCGTCGGGGGCTCCGGCAGCCACCCAGTCGGCCAGCACCTCGCGGTACACCCGTCGGCGCTCCGCGGGGGCCAGAGCGTGGCCCTCTGCCGTGATCCTCTTCCACGAGCGACGCGCCAGCGCCCCCTTGATCCCTCCCGCCGACGGCACTTCTGCCTGCCGACGGACCCGTCCGACCAACCTCACAACCGCTTGGCCGTCCCCCTCGTCTGCCACGGCCCCAGTATCGGTCGCCCCCGGCCCGACGGACATACGGATGCCGGAACGTGATGCCGCACGGGCGGGCCGTCGCGCGTACGAGGAGGTCGGTGCGGCCGCGGTGGAGCGTGCTACTTGTCGGCGGGGGTGGGAACTTGGGGAAGGCGGAGCTCGAAGCATGCTCCCAGGGTCCGGGGGTTGAGGGTGAGGGTGCCTCGGTGGCGGTGGGCCAGGTCGCGGGCGATGGCGAGGCCCAGGCCGGTGCCGCCGTGGTCGCGGGAGCGGGCGTCGTCGAGCCGGACGAAGCGTTCGAAGACGCGCTCGGCGTCCTCGGTGGGCACGCCGGGTCCGTCGTCGTGCACCGTGAGGACGACCCAGGTGTCCTGGTTCCGGACGGTGATCTGGATGCGGTGTGCGGCGTGGCGGGCGGCGTTGTCGATGAGGTTGCGCAGTAGCCGTTCGTATTCGCCGGGGTTTCCGTGGACGGGTGCGGGGCCGGTGCTGTCGCAGGTGAGGGTCAACGACTGTTCGGCGAGGGGGTGTTGCTCGGTCAGCCCGGAGGCGAGGGCTGCCAGGTCGACGGTTTCGGGGCCGGCTTCGGGGGTGCGGGTGTCGAGGCGGGCGAGGAGCAGCAGGTCCTCGGTGAGGGACTGGAGTCGGCGGGTCTGTCGTGCGGCGGTGGTGGCCGCTGCGGGCCAGTCGGTGCGTTCCGGGTAGGCGAGGGCGACTTCCAGGCTGGCCAGCAGGGTGGTGAGCGGGCTGCGCAGTTCGTGCGCGGCGTCCGCGACGAAGCGGCGTTGCCGGGCGGCGGCGTTGTCGAGGCGCTGGAGGGTGGTGTTGATGGTGGTGGCCAGGGCGGTGATCTCGTGTCCGGTGGCGGGGACGGTGACGCGTTCGCGGGGGTTGTTCGCGGTGACCGAGGCGGTGAGGACGCGGATGGCCTCGACCGGCCGCAGCGCGACCCGTACGGCGAAGTAGGTGACGGCGGCGATGAGTACGAGACTGACGAGCCCGGCCCACAGCATCAGGCGGTCGATGGTCTTGGTGATGGCCTCGGCGGTGTGCGGGAGCACCACCACGTAGACCCGCAGGCGGGCGTCGGCGGCGACACCGAGAGCGGCGGCTTTGTCCTTGCCCAGCCGATCGGCCTCGATGTCGGATGTGATGACCTGGTTGATGCCGCCGGCCACAGAGAACTTGTCGCTGGGGTCGTAGTCGGGGTTCGCGGGCAGACGGACGGTGGTGGTGAGTTCGGCCGTCAGGGCTTTCGGCGGGGCGGGCATCACGTGACGAGTGCCGGGAGCGAAGTCGTCCATGCCTCCGCCGTAGGCGACAGCGGGGCGTCGGCCGGTCGCGACGACCTCGTACGGCACGGTGCTCACGGAGTCGGGAAGGACACCCTGCTCCAACTTCGCGCAGAGAGACCAGAGTTGTTCCTTGGCCTGGTCTTCGGCGATCTGCGTGCTCTGGCGGTGGACGTCGTGGTGCACCCACCAGCCGATGCCGACCAGGATGACGGCGGCGGCCGAGGCGGCGGCCAGCGCCGCGACGGCTCGTACCGAACGCGGCCACCAACGGCGTCGCGGCTCAGTCGCGTTCACGGTCGTCCACCAGCCGGTAGCCGGTCCCCCGTACGGTCTGCAGGGACTGCCGGCCGAACGCGGCGTCCACCTTCTTGCGCAGAGCGCTGACCCTCGCCTCCACCAGGTTGGGATCCAGGGCTTCGTCGGGCCACGCGTGATAGAGGAGATCCGCTTTGGAGACCGCCTGGCCCGCCCGGCGGGCCAGCAGTTCCAGCACGGCGAACTCCCTGGGCGTGAGTTCCACCCGGGCCCCGGCCCGGCGGCAGACCCGGCCGGCGACATCCAGCGAGAGGTCGCCCACGGCGAGGACGGGCGGGGCGACCGCGGCGGCTCGTCTGACCAGGGCCCGCAGCCGTGCGACGAGCACCATGTAGGAGAACGGCTTGGCCAGGTAGTCGTCGGCCCCCGTGTCCAGGGCCTCCGCCTGGTCCCAGTCGCCGTCCTTGGCGGTGAGGACCAGGATGGGGGTCGCGTTGCCCTCCCGGCGCAACTGGGCGCAGATCTTGTAGCCGTTGAGTCCGGGCAGCATCAAGTCCAGTACGACGAGGGCGTATTCGCCGGTCCGGGCCATCCACAGTCCCTGCCGGCCGTCATGGGCGAGGTCGACGCTGTAGCCCTCGGCGGTCAGACCGGTGTGCAGGGTGTGGGCGAGGTCCACCTCGTCTTCGACCACCAGGATGCGCATGGGGTGCAGCCTCGCACAGCGCCGGACCGCCTTCCTGATCGGCCGGTCAGGTTGGATCAGCAACCGGTCAACGACGTTTGGGCACGCTGGCGGATCATCTTCGCCACTGCTGAAAGGCCCTGCCGCCGATGTCCGTTGTCGAACGTGGCCCCGCCGTCGCCAGTTCGGTTTCCCCTCCCGTACCCGTCCGTCGCCGATCACCGAGCCCGGCCACGGCAGTTGTCGTCCTCGCGCCCTTGGCGCTGACCGTCGTTCTGGGACTCTGGGGTATCCGCAGGGAGAACACCCTGTGGGGGGACGAGTCCGTCACCTATCAGCTCGCGCAGCGCGATCTCTCGCAGATATGGCTCACCGCTCAGCACATCGACGTGGTCCATGCCCTCTACTACGCCGTGATGCATGAGATCTTCGGTCTCTTCGGCGCGGGGCTGCTGACGTTGCGGCTGCCGTCCGTGCTGGCGATGTCCGTGGCGGCGAGCGGAGTCGGGCTTCTGGGACTGCGCCTGGCGGGACCCCGGGCCGGGCTGCTGGCCGGGCTCGTGTTCGCGATCCTTCCCCAGGTCCAGAAGTACGCGCAGGAAGGCCGCTCGTACGCCCTGGTCTGTGCCCTGGTCACCTGGGCCACCTATGCGCTCGTGGTCAGCGTCCCGCGGCGCGCCCGGTGGCGGTGGGCGGTCTACGGCTCCACCATGCTGCTGGCCTGTCTGCTCCATGAGTTCGCGGCCCTCGCCCTGGTCGCACACGGCGTCACCCTGCTCGTCTCCCGTGTTCCACGACCGGTGTTGAAAGCGTGGAGTGTGACGGCCGCGGGTGTTGTGGCCGGGCTGCTGCCGCTGGCGGTCCACAGCGCGGGGCAGTCCGGGCAGGTGTCCTGGATCGACGGACCGGTGCGGCTCGATGATTTCCTGGCCGTGGCGGTGGTGGGCGTGGTGTGTGCCCTCGCGCCCCTGGGGGTCAGGGGGCCCGTGCGGCTTTCCGTGCTGGCTGTGCCGCTGGTCGTGCTTCCGGGGCTTCTGCTGCTGATCGCCTCACTGGTCAAGTCCCTTTTCGTCGACCGGTATGTGCTCTACAGCCATATCGGCATCGCCTTGCTGCTGGGCGCGTGGATGGACTGTGTCCACCGGCGGCTGCGGTTTTCCCGCCACGCGTGGATCGCGGTGGTCGCCGCGGTCGCCGTACTGGCCGCGCTCGTCCCGCCGAGTCTCTGGCTGAGGACGCCCCAGAGCCGGAGCAATGACGCCACCGCCATCGGTGCCGCCGTACGCGAGGAAGGCCGCCCCGGTGACGGGCTGCTCTATCTCTCCGGCCAGCGCCGGATCCTGACCGCGCCCAACCCCGAGGACACCCGCTTTCTGACGGATCTCGCCCTGGCACAGGACCCCGTTTCGTCGAACACGCTTTCAGGTGTCGAGCTTCCCGCCCGGGATATCGCGGCACGCATGCTGGAATTCGACCGCATCGTCGCGGTCCGCCCGACGGGTGCGTACTCGCCGACCGATCCGAGGGAGAAGGCGAAGGCAAGCACCCTGCGGCGCTATTTCCGCGAATGCGGAACAACTCATGTCAACGGGGCGCGAGTCACCGTCTATGTCCGGGACAGGACCCGCAAGTGAAACCCCTCAAGGGGAATCGGACGGCGCCGAAACCGACCGGTTCGCCGCCTGTCGCACGGCCCAGGGTTCCTGCAGTGCCACTACACCATTATCATCCAATATGGATTGTTTGGGGCTGGTGCCCTGATTAGGGCAGGAAACCCTCCGGAGCGGCCCATGTCCCGCAAGCGCCCCACGCTCGACAGCGACGAGCTGCTGGCCCGGCTCGGCTCGCTGACCTCCCGGGCGCGCAAGCACGCGGAGCTACAGCGCTCCCAGGTAGAACTGGCCATCGCACTTCAGCGCGGCATGCTGCCCGCGCAGATGCCCACAGCACCCGGCTACCACGTGGCAGTGCGTTACGCACCGGCCTGCTACGGCCTCAACGTGGGCGGCGACTGGTACGACGCCTTCCATCTGCCCGACGGCCGGATCGGGCTGTCCATCGGGGATGTCCAGGGCCACAACATCGAGGCCGCCGCCTTCATGGGCCAGGTACGCGTCGGCCTGCGCGCCCTCGCCTCCGTGACGAGCGAGCCCGGCGAACTCCTCGCACGGACGAACGACCTCCTGCTGTCCCTGGGCACCGACCTCTTCGCCACCTGCACTTTCATGCGCCTGGACCCGGCCACCGGCGTGCTGGAGAGCGCCCGGGCCGGGCACATCCCCTGCGTGTGGGCGACGGCGGACGGAAAGTCCGGTGTCGCCGACGACGAGGGCGGCCCGCCGCTCGGCATCCAGGCCGGCACGGCCTACCCCGTGACCCGGTACCGGCTCACCACGGGCGGCGTGTTCGTCCTGCTCACGGACGGCGTGGTGGAGGGGCCGTCCATGGAGGTCGACCAGGGCCTCGACCAGGTCGTCCGGCTCGCGGGCATCGCCGCCGTGGCGGGCCTGGATGCCAGCTCGCTCGCCGCCGCCGTGATCAAGGGCGCGGAGCAGGTGGGTCACGAGGACGACGCCGCCGTGCTGGTCGTCGGCCACGAAGGGACCGAAGCTCAGCCGTAGAGCGGCATGCCACGGCTCCCGCCTCGCCGGAACGGCGCCGCCGGTGTCTGATGGCTTGTGTGGCGGGTACCGAGAATCTGCGCCGGACAGGCGTCTTCGCCCTCCAGACGCTGGCTGTCGCCGGCTGCTACTACGCCGCGGGGCGCCTCGGGCTCCTGCGGAACCTGGTCGTCGAGGGGGCGGTGTTCACCCCCATCTGGCCGCCGACCGGTGTCGCGGTGGCCGGTCTGCTGATCTTCGGCCTGCGGGTCTGGCCCGGCATCGCACTCGGCGCCCTGCTCGTGATCATGCACCTCACCTCGCTGAAGCCCGAGGTGCTCGGCAACCTGGCGGGCAACACGGCCGCGCCCGTCTGCGCGTACCTCATGCTGCGCGCGGTGGGCTTCCGTACCGATCTCAGCCGGTTGCGGGACGGCCTGGCCCTGGTGTTCCTCGGCGCCCTGACCGGCATGCTGATCAGCGCCACGGCGGGCGTCGGCATGCTCGTCATCACGGACCGGCTGCACGCCCACGGCTTCTGGGCGGTGTGGCTGGCATGGTGGGTGGGTGACGCGATGGGCGTCCTGATCGTCACCCCGCTCCTGCTGTTGCTGTACGCGGCACGCTGGCCCCCGCGCCTGTCCCGCTGGCCGGAGGCCACCGGACTCGCCCTCGTCAGCTGCACCGTCGTGCCCCTGGTCACGCACAGCAGCCTCAGTGCCCTGTTCCTCGTCTACCCGCTGCTGATCTGGGCGGCCCTGCGCTTCCAACTCGTCGGCAGCATGTTCTGTGCCCTCTTCACGTCCGTCATGGCCACCGTCGCCGCCACGGATCGGGCCGGCCCCTTCGCCGGGCTGACCCGCGTCGAGGTGATGATCAAGCTGCAGGCCTTCAACGGCACCATGGCTCTGACCGCCCTGCTCCTCTCCTCCGTGATCACCGAGCAGCTCAACACCCGGCGCTCGGTGGAACGGGCCTGCCAGGAGCTGGTCGAGGTCCTGGAACACCTCACCGCGGGAGAGACACCCCGAGGCCGGCCGACTCCGCCGACGGGGGAATCGGGGACGGCGGACGGGCCCCGGAAGTAGCGGACAGAGCAGTGCAGCAGTCCGCCTGGGCCCTTAACTACTCATATTTGTATGGGTTGTTGGCGCCCAAGAGTGTTGACGTACGCCACACTGATTTCAGGGACGTGGGCACTGGGGTGGGAGTGATGCATGGCCGAGTGGAGACCAGTCTTAGCCTCGGCGGCGGGGGTGCTGCTGCTGGCGGGGTGCACCAGCGGGTCGGGGGATGAGCCCAAGGCGCGGAGCACGCCGGAGAAGAGTCCCGGCGCCTCGGCGTCGCCGTCGGGCTCGGCCTCGGCGTCACCCGTGAACGAGCCGTACTCGCTCGCCGAGAACCGGGCGCCGAGGACACGGACCGAGGCAGTCGAGTTCGTGCGTGAACTCACCGTGCGCCCCGACTACTTCGGCACCGGGTACCGCAAACGCGACCCCTTCGAGAGCGATCCGGCCGAGTGGGCCGTACTCGGCGACGACTGCCTGTGGCGGCGCGAAGCGCTGCCCGACACCGTACTGGCCAGTCTCACGCGGGCGTTCGAGCTGCCGGCGAAGGACGGCAAGGGTCCGGTGTACGTGTCGTTGACGGTCACCGTGCACCAGAACGTCCTCGCGGCGCGGCGCGACATGGCCGGGTCCCTGGAGGAACCGCTGCGCTGCCCCGAGCAGCGGCTGAACGCCACGGACCGGGTGCGCGGCCTGTACTCCCGGGTCGACGCGTTCGCCGACGAGCGGTCCGTGATCTCCGAGGACGACCTGACGGAGACCGGTGACTGGGTCGCCGACGGCGGCAAGGCGTATCCCTTCGACTGGTCGAAGTTCCGGCTGGGGCCGGTCACCGTGGCCGCGACCGCGCGGCACGGCTCGGGCCGCAGCGAGGCCGAGGACTCCACGATCACCACCGACATGGCCAAGGGGCTGAGCTTCATCGCCGCGGACATCGACCAGCAGGGCAAGGCGGGAGATGCGGGCGATACGGGTGACGCGGGCGATGCCGGTGCCACCGCCGAACCGACCGGGACGAAGGAGGCGGAGCAGTGAGCGAACCGCTGCGATCCTCCGACCCGTCCCGCATCGCGGGTTTCCGGCTGCTGCGGCGGCTCGGCGCGGGCGGCATGGGCGTCGTCTACCTCGGCCGCACCGACTCCGGGGCACTCGCCGCGGTCAAGGTGATCCGGGGCGAGAGCGCCGGTGACGACGACTTCCGCGCCCGGTTCGCGCGCGAGGTGGAGCTGGCGCGGAGAGTGGACAACCCCTGGGTGGTTCCCGTCCTGGACGCGGACGCCGAGACACGCGAGCCGTGGCTGGCCACCGCGTTCGTCCCCGGGCCCGCCCTCGCCGAGGCGGTCGCCGCGCACGGCCCGCTGCCGTCGCCTGCCGTACGCGTCCTGGGCGGGCTGCTGGCCGAGGCGCTGGCCGCCGTCCACACGGCCGGGCTCGTCCACCGGGACGTCAAACCGGGCAACGTCCTGCTCGCCCTGGACGGACCGCGGCTGATCGACTTCGGTATCGCGCGCGCCGCCGACGACACGGCACTGACCGCGTCCGGGCTCGTGGTCGGCACCCCCGGCTTCCTCGCCCCGGAGCAGGCCCAGGGGCAGCCCGCCACGTCCGCCAGCGACGTTTTCGCGCTGGGCTGCGTCCTGGCGTACGCCTCGACCGGCGCTCCTCCCTTCGGCACCGGGACGCCGGATGCCCTGATGTACCGCACGGTCCACGACGAGCCGGAACTCGGCCCTGTGGAAGGCGAGTTGCGCACTCTGGTGGAGCGCTGCCTGGCCAAGGACCCGGCCGAGCGGCCCACGGCCGACGAACTACGGGGCCTCTTCACCGAAGACGCCTCCGACTCTGCCGACTCTGCTGCGGACGCGTCCGGCGGCTGGCTCCCCGACCCCGTCGCCCGGATGGTCGCCGCACGGGCCGCCGAGAGCCTCGCCTTCCCGGACATCGAACCCACCGTCGTGGACGATCCGGCCGTCCCCGCCCGGCACCCGGGACGGCGCCGACTCCTGCTGGCCGGCGGTGCGCTGCTGCTCGCGGGCGGCGGGACCGGAGCGGCGGTGTGGGCGTCGGGGGACGACGAGAAGCCGCCCGCGAGCGCCGGGCGTCCCGTCTACGTCATCGGCGTGCACACGACCACGCGCACGGCAGAGGCCGCCGTCAGCCGGGCCTCCGAACGCGCCGCCCGCCTCGCCGTCGCCGAGCACAACGCCACACCCAAGCGGTCCTACGACCTGAAGGTGAAGGTCCTCGCCGACCGCGGCGACGCGGACACCGCCCGGGAGGTGGCCCGCGGGTTCACCGCCGACCGGAACGTCGTCGCCGTGCTGGGACCGGTCGCCGAGATACCCATGCGGACGGCCGCGGCCGTCTACGGAGAGGCGGGGCTGACCCATGTCTCCAGCAGCACGGGCCAGCAGGACTACTTCCTGACGTCGCCGAAGACCTCGTTCCAGAGCGGCCCCGCCCACGCCGCGCTCGGCAGCTGGATCGCCCTGCACGCCTTCGTGACGCGGCGGGTGGTGCGGACCGGCGTCGTGATCGACCGGGCCGGGGGCTCGGTGGTCCAGGACCAGGGCACCCAGGTGGTCAGCAACTGGCGCGACATCCTCAAGAGCGAGGTCGTGCCCCGCGTCGTCGCGGAGGAGACGGACGACGGCCCGCAGGCGGTGCGCGAACTGCTCGCCGCCGGTGTCGAGGCCTTCGCGTACCTGGGGCCCCTGGACGCCACCGTCCGCGCGGCCCAGGACCTGGCCGCGGCCGGCTTCACCGGGCCGCGCTGGATGCAGCACCAGCTGTACGGCTCGGACTTCCCGCGCCTCGCGGGCGCGGCCGGCGAGGGCTGGTTCGTGGTCACGGACGCCGTGGACCCCTCCGTACTGACGACGAAGCGGGCCAAGGACTTCACCGCGGCCTGGCGGAAGCGCTACGGCAGCACGCCGGAGCCGTATGCCACCGAGGCGTACGACAGCGTGGGCATGCTGCTCTCCGAGTTCGCCCGCACGGTCCCGGCCGGGGCACGTCGGCGGCCGGTGCGGGCCGATCTCGCCGTGCGGCTGGCGAAGGTGGAGTACCGGGGTATCACCCGTACGTACGCCTTCGGTGATTTCCACCAGTACGACAACAGCGCGGAGGGCTGGGCGGACGAGACCTTCGTCCACGAGGTCCGCGGCGGGCGGTTCCGGCAGGTGGGATCGCTCGGCGATCTGCAACGCGTGGCGGAGGGCCAGGGCTGACGAAGGGCCCGGAACCAGGCGGCGCGGGAACGACGGGGAGACGGAGGCCGCTGACATGGAACGGCTTCTGCCCGGCGATCCCTCCCTGATCGGCGGTCATCGGCTCGCCGGACGGCTCGGCGCGGGCGGCATGGGCGTCGTCTACCTGGCGCGCTCGCCGCACGGCGCCTGGTGCGCGTTGAAGGTGATCCGCGCCGAGTACGCCGACGACCCCGGCTTCCGCGCCCGTTTCCGCCGCGAGGCCGAGCTCGCGTCGCGCCTCACGAGCCGGTGGACCGTGCCGGTCGTCGCGGCCGACGCGGACGCCCGCTCCCCGTGGCTGGCCACCGCCTATGTGCCCGGCCCGTCCCTCGCCGAGGCCGTCGCACTGCACGGACCCTGGCCCGAGGCCCAACTGCGCGGCCTCGGTGCCGTGTTGGCCGAGGCTCTGGAGGGGGTGCACGCGGCCGGGCTGGTCCATCGGGACGTCAAGCCGGCGAACGTGCTGCTGGCCGCGGACGGGCCGCGGCTGATCGACTTCGGGATCGCGCGGGCCGTCGGCGCGACCGCGCTCACCACGGACGGCTCCGTCGTGGGCTCCCCCGGCTATCTCTCGCCCGAGCAGGCCCGCGGGCACACCGTGGGTCCGCCCAGCGACGTGTTCTCGCTCGGCTGCGTCCTCGCCCGCACGGCCACCGGCCGGCCGCCGTTCGGCACCGGCGGCGCTGCGGCCGTGCTGTACCGGACCGTGCAGGAGGAGCCGGACCTGGACGGCGTACCGGAAAGCCTCGACGGGCTCGTACGGCGGTGTCTGGCGAAGGAACCGGAGCGGCGCCCGGGCATCGGTGAACTCCGCGCCGTTCTCGGCGAGTTCGCCGTGGACGCGTGGCTGCCCGAAGGGCTGCCGGCCCTGGTCGCGGCCCGTGCCGCGCGCGTCCTCGACCTGCCCGTTCCCGACCCCACCCTGGTCAGCGGGCCCTCCCCCGTGGACGCGCCGCCCTCGACCACCCGGCGGCGCCTGCTCGTCGCCGGGGCCGCGCTCGGTGTCACCGCGGTGGCCGGGGCGGGCGCGTGGTGGCAGTGGGGCCGGGGCGCCGCGTCGGCGGACACCGGCTCCGTGCAGCGCTCCCGTCACGTGGTCGCGCTGCTGGGCAGCCCGGACGACCCCTTCTTCGCCGACCACGGGCGCGGGGCCCTGCTCGCCGTAGAGCAGCACAACCAGGACGCCCGGCGTACCGTGGACCTCGTGCTGCGCACGGCGGACGACGGCGGCACCGCGGCGGGCTCCGCCGCGGCCGCCGCCCGGCTGGCCGCCGACCCCGACGTGTCCGTGGTGATCGCGGCGGGCACGAACACGACCGTGCCCGCCGCGCTGCCCCCGTGTACGAAGGCCCGGCTGACCCTGCTGGTCACCCGCGCCGACACCGAGGCCCTCGACACCGTCAACACCTCGACCGCGCTCGTGCTGCGTGCCACCCAGACCGTCGGCCCGTTCGCGGCGCTGATCTATCTCAACCGGGTCGTCGAACCCGCCCGCACGGTGATCGTGCACGACCTGGCCACCGAGGTGGAGAGCCTGGCCACGGTCCGCATCACCACCGTCTACGACAAGCTCGAAGGCGCGGCGTCGGTGGAGGAGGTCGCCGCGGACGAGGACTTCACCGGGGCCGCCCGCCGCATCGCCGCCCGCCCCCGGGACGCCGTCTTCTTCGGCGGGGTGCGCCCCGACCGCGCCGCCGCCTGTGCCCGCGCGCTGCGGGACGCGGGCCACCAGGGCGCCCGGGTCGCGGGCGAGCACGTACTGGACGCCGCGTTCCTCGCCGTCGGCGAGGACTGGAGGATCGGTACGAGCTACACCGACGCGAGCGCCGACTCCCGTACCGAGGCCTTCGACGCCGCGTTCCGCGCCCGCCACGGACGCGCGCCGGGCCCATGGGCGGCGGAGGCGTACGACGCCGTCCGGTTCGCCGCCCACGGTCTCGCCGCCGCCGGCGACGACGGCCGCACCGCCCTGCGCTCGGAACTCCTGCGCCGCCCCTGGCAGGGCATCACCCGCCTCATGAGCTTCGACGCCTCCACGCAGTACTTCCAGGTCGGCGACGACGGCGGAGGGTTCCTGTACCGGGTGACCGACGGGGCCGCCCGCTTCGTGGACCGGTCCGCCGACATCGGCAAGAAGTCGTGAACCGACCTCGAACCACCGCGTTCGCGCTACGACGGCTGGGCTGCTGCCGGATCACACGTCCGGCAGCAGAAGCCACACTTCGGAGAGGGCGAGGCCGTGCTCACGGGTCACCGCCCCGCATGGGCAGCCCAACGAGATCAGGCGCCAGTCGCAGGTCACCGTCCACGGGCCGGCCTGACCCCCGCACGCCGGGCAGCCGACGGCCTCGGCCGTCCACACGCCCGGAGCGGGTCTGCCGTAACGACGGAAGCGGCCCGCGTACCGGACCTGCCAGGGCTCGACCGGGGGCGTGAGCGGGACGGTCCCGGGCGGGTGCGGCGAGGCCAACTCGGTGAACAGCGCGGTCAAACCGGGGAGCAGGTGCTCTCCTGCCTCCGTCGGTGACACGACCGGGCCGTCCGCGGTCCCCGCCGGAGACCCGTATCTGGGGGCCGCGCCTGCGCCCGGCGGGTTCGGGGTGGCGTGCCAGGGCAGGAAGGCGCGGGCGACGGCGGCCAGGAGGGCGGCCATGGGCGGGCTCACGGCGCCCGCGTCCAGGTGGTGGAGGGTCGTGCGCAGGAGGCGTTGGAGTCTCCGGTCCCGGTCCGTGGCCAGCTCCCGCGCGGTCGTCGCCCGCCGGGCCGGGAGCGGGGCCGCGAGGCGGTCCAGGACCGCCGCGGCCGCTTCGGAGTCCGCCGCGGCGGGGCGCCACTCCCCGGCGGCGAGGCGCAGCCGCGCCTGCCCGGCCTCACGGGTCAGGGCGCATGTCAGCAGCGGCCACGCACGATGGGACTCGCGCCCGCTCGTCATGGCTGCTTCTCCCTCGCCCCTGCGGATGCCGCAACGTGCCCGCGTGCCCGCTGCGGGCATCGGTGGACATCCCATCACACGAGCGCATCGCCACGGACGTCAGAGCGTGTCTGGCGTACCGGAGGTCGATGGAGGCGGTTTCACCAGGCCGCTCTGGTAGGCGATGACGACGAGTTGGGCGCGGTCGCGGGCGTCGAGTTTGGTCATGGCGCGCTGGATGTGGCTGCGTACGGTCAGCGGGCTCAGGACGAGCCGGTCGGCGATCTGGGTGTTGGACCTGCCGTGCGCGGCCAGCGTCACGACCTCGCGTTCACGGTCGGTGAGGGACTTGACGGCTTCGGGGAGGGCGAGCAGGTCGTCGGTGTCCGGGGTGGCCAGGAAGCGGGTGACCAGGGCTCTGGTGGCCGCGGGCGACAGCAGCGCTTCTCCGGCCGCCACGGTGTGGATGCTCGACAACAGGACGTCGGGGCTGACCCCTTTGCCGAGGAAGCCGCTCGCGCCGGCGCGCAGGGCCTTGGCGACGTTCTCGTCGTTCTCGAACGTGGTGAGGATGAGGATGTGGGTGTCCGACAGCTCGGGCCGGGAGCAGATCGCGGCGGTGGCCGCCACCCCGTCGAGGTTCGGCATCCGGATGTCCATGATGACCACGTCGGGCCGGTGTTCGGCGGTGAGGTCGACGGCTTCCTGGCCGTCGGCGGCCTCCGCGACCACGGTCAGGTCCTCGACCGAGTCGATGAGGATGCGGAAGGTGGCCCGGAGCAGGGCCTGGTCGTCGGCGAGCAGGACACGGATGGTCATGTGGCGGGACTTTCGTCGGGGCTGTCGGTACCGCTGGCGTGGGCGTCGAGCGGCAGGGTGCAGACCACCTGGAAACCGTCCTGGGCGTGATGGCCCGCGTGAAAAGTGCCACCCGCCGATGTGGCGCGCTCGTGCATGCTGATCAGGCCGAATCCGCTTCCCTTGCCGGACGGCGCGGGGACGCGATCGGGGGCGGTGGCGTTGGTGACGGTCAGCGTCAGCCGCCGGGGCGCGTAGCCGAGCCGTACCTCGGCGGTGCGGCCGGTGCCGTGCTTGGTGACGTTGGTGAGCGCTTCCTGGAGGATCCGGTAGGCCGTCAGGTCGAGTACGGGGGTGAGTGTGCGCCGCTGCCCCTCGACGGTGACGTCGACCTGGAGGCCGGCCGCCGCACAGGAGTCGACGAGATCGGGCAGTCGGTCCAGTCCCGGCGCGGGGGCCAGGTCGTCGGCGGGGTCGGTGTCCTGTCGTAGGAGTCCCACCGTGGCCTTGAGTTCGCGCAGGGCCGCGGCCGTCGTCTCCGGAAGCCTGTCGATGATGTCGTGGGCCTTGTCGGGTTGTGTGCGCAGGAGGTGCTTCACGGCTCCGGCCTGGGCGTCGGCCAGGGTCAGGTGGTGGGCGACCACGTCGTGCAGTTCGCGTGCGATGCGCATGCGCTCCTGGACGACCCGGTGGCGCGCCTCCTCCTCGCGTTGCCGGTCGGCGTGCTCGGCGCGGGCCACGGCGTACTCCCGGCGTACCCGCTGATAGCTGCCCAGGGCCGCGCAGAGCAGGATCCACGCCGTGGGGTTGACCACGGCGAAGACCAGGGAGTCGAGGAAGGAGGGGAAGACCAGGCCGCTGACCACCACACAGCCGGTGACGACGAGGGCGCTGTTCCACCCGGTGCGCCGGCTCGTGCGCACGCTCGTGGCGTACTGCGCGACCAGCAGCGGCCCCATCAGCAGCGGGGTCAGGAGGTAGCCCGTCGCGCCGACGGCCATCACGCACAGCGCCGTGACGGTCAGGACGAGCAGGGGGTGGCTCCGGCGCCAGTGCAGGGCGGCGCAGGCGAGCGCCGACAGGGCGATGCCCGGCCACAGCGGCAGCGGGTCCGAGGCCAGTGCCCAGGTGACCAGGACACCGGCGACGGTGACGGCGAACAGCAGGAACAGCACCGAGAGGTCAAGGGCCTTCGGACGGGTCGCTGCCCGGTGCCGCCAACTGGTACTCATCACACTCCGAGGGACTGCGTGGGAACGGCCATGCTCACACATCGCGGATCGCGGCGCCGAGGTGCTCGGCGCCGCGATCACTCGTGCGGGCCCGTGCGGGCTCGTGCGGGCCTCAGACGCGGGCCGGCTCCCGCGGCGCGGGATGGTCGCCCGGCACCGGCGACGGTGCCGTGAGCCCGGCGCCCTCGACGTCGACGCGGGGCAGCAGCCGGTCGAGCCATCCCGGCAGCCACCACGCCTTGTCACCGAGCAGGGCCAGGACCGCGGGCACGAGCGCCATCCGTACGACGAAGGCGTCGAAGAGGACCGCCACGGCGAGCCCGAAACCGATCGTCTTGACCATCGACTCGCCGGAACCGATGAACCCGGAGAACACCGCGAT
Source organism: Streptomyces sp. S3(2020) (assembly GCF_013044505.1). Classification (GTDB taxonomy): domain Bacteria; phylum Actinomycetota; class Actinomycetes; order Streptomycetales; family Streptomycetaceae; genus Streptomyces. The sequence goes on from NZ_JABERD010000005.1 coordinate 66,169, forward strand.
CATGATCACCGCCGCGGCGACGACCACCCTGGCGCTGTGCCGGAAGCCGGAGACCACCGCGTCGGGAGCCCGGTCCCCGTGGACGTACGCCTCCCGCATCCGGGCGACCAGGAACACCTCGTAGTCCATCGCCAGACCGAACACGATGCCCACCAGGAAGATCGGCATCAGGCTCATGATCGGGCCGGCCTGCTCCACACCCAGCAGTTCCGCGCCCCAGCCCCACTGGAAGACCGCCACGACCGAACCGAGGGCGGCCAGCACCGACAGCAGGAACCCGAAGGCGGCCTTGACGGGCACGAGCACGGAGCGGAAGACCACCAGCAGCAGGAGCAGCGCGAGGACGACGATGACGGCGAGGTAGGGGAAGAGCGCGGACTGGAGGGCGTCGGCGATGTCGATGTTCATCGCCGTACTGCCCGTGACCTCGAAGGTCGCCCCCGTCTCGCGTTCCAGGGCGGCGCGTTCCGCGCGGATGGTCTGGACGACGTCCTTGGTCTTCTCGTCGTTGGGCCCGGTGGCGGGAACGGCCGAGACGAGCGCGGTGTCTCCGGCCGGGTTGAACTGTGCCGGTGAGACGGACACGACCCCGTCGGTGGCGCCGATCTTCTTGGCTATCGCGGTCACGGCCGCCTTGGCGTCGGCCGCGTCCTTGGCGTCGACGACGATGGTCAGCGGCCCGTTGAAGCCCGCGCCGAAGCCGTCCGCGAGCGCGTCGTAGGCACGCCGCTCCGTCGACGACACCGGCTTGGACTCGGCCCCCGGCATGCCCATCTCCAGGCTCGCGGCGGGCAGCGCGAGCACACCCAGTCCGGCGACGCACGCCACCAGTACGGCCACCGGGCGGCGCAGCACGAAGCGCGCCCAGCGGGTGCCGCCGTTGTCGGCCGCCTCACGGACAGCCCTGCTCTTGCGGGTACGGCGGGACAGCACCGCGTTCGGCCACATGCCCAGCAGCGCCGGCACCAGGGTGAGGGCGACCAGAACGGCGATCACCACCGCGCCCGCCGCGCACAGGCCCATCTTGGTCAGCATGGGCACGCCGACCACGGTCAGTCCCGCCAGCGCGATGACGACCGTGAGGCCGGCGAAGACCACCGCGGACCCGGCGGTGCCGACGGCGAGCCCGGCCGCCTCGCTCGGGGCGTGGCCGTTCGCGCGTTCCTCCCGGTAGCGGGAGACCACGAAGAGCGCGTAGTCGATGCCGACCGCGAGACCCAGCATGGAGGCGAGTGTGCCGGTGGTCAGGGAGAGTCCGAAGACGCTGCCCAGGGCCATGATCGCGGCCATGCTGGTGCCGACGCCGATCACGGCGGTGAGCAGCGGCAGGCCGGCGGCGGCGAGGGAGCCGAAGGTGATCAGCAGGATGACCGCGGCGAGACCGATACCGATGGCCTCGGCGCTGCCGCCCGCGGCGGGCTGCTCGGCGAGGGCGGTGCCGCCGACCTCGACCGTGAGGCCGGAGGTGCGCGCCTCGGCGATGGCCTTCTCCAGGGCGGCCTTGTCGGCGTCGGTGAGGTCTTCGGCCTTCACCTTGTAGTTCACCGTGGCGTAGGCGGTGGAGCCGTCCTCGCTCACCGCGCCCGCGGTGAACGGGCTCACCGCGCTCAGGACCTTCGGCTCGTCCGCCGCGTCCGTCACGAGCGCGTCGATGGCGGCCCGGTTGCCGGAGGCGGTCACCTTCTCGCCGTCCGGTGCCACGAACACGATGCGCGCGTCGGCGCCGTTGGCGTCGGTTCCGGGGAAGCGCTCCCCGATCAGGTCGAACGCCTTCTGCGCCTCGATGCCGGGCATGAACGACGTGCTGTCGTCGGACGAGGCCGGAGCCGTGGCGGCGCCGACTCCGGCGCCGCCGAGGATCACCGCCCACAACAGCACCACGAGCCAGCGGCGCCGGAAGGCGGTGCGGCCCAGACGGTAGAGCAAGGTAGCCACAGGAAACAGGTCTCCAGGTCAGGTTTCGGGTGGATGGCCAGCCTGACGGGACAGGGTGTGCCGGGGCATCGTGCGGGTGCCCGCATTCCGGCTTGGTGCCACCGCACGAGCCGGCCCGCCGCTGTCCTCCTCCAGGAGGAGTCGCGAATACGGCCGGCGGATGAATCCGTGGCCGCCCGGACCCGGCAGCCTTGTCCACTGTGAGTAATCCGGTTAGGGTCCATCGACGCGCGTAACTGACGCGCGTCAGTAGAGCCGCTATCGCGATCCGCCCCACGATCTGTCCCCGCGATCCGTCCCCGCGATCCGCGCCGTGGGCCCCGCCACCACGACCTCGAAGGATGCACGCATGCCCGACATCGACCTGTCCCGTCTGTCCCTGGAGCAGAAGGCCGCACTGCTCTCGGGACAGGACTTCTGGTCCACCCACGCCCTGGAGGACGCCGGCCTCCCGTCGGTCGTCCTGACCGACGGACCGCACGGGGTGCGCCGCCAGGTCGGCGAGTTCGACCACATGGGCATCTACGAGAGCCTGCCCTCCACCTGCTTCCCGCCCGCGGTCGCGGTGGGCAGCAGCTGGGACCCGCAGGTCGCGGCCCGTGTCGGGGCGGCCGTCGGACAGGAGGCCCGCGCCCTCGGCGTCCACGTCGTACTGGGACCCGGAGTGAACATCAAGCGCTCCCCGCTGTGCGGCCGGAACTTCGAGTACTACTCCGAGGACCCGCTGCTGTCCGGGCACCTCGGCGCGGCACACGTACGCGGCCAGCAGGAGCAGGGCGTGGGCGCGTCGCTGAAGCACTTCGCGGTCAACAACCAGGAGACCGACCGGATGCGCGTCAGCGCCGACGTCGACGAGCGCACCCTGCGCGAGATCTACCTGCCGGCCTTCGAGCACATCGTCACCGAGGCGGCGCCGGCCACGGTCATGGCCGCCTACAACAAGGTCAACGGCGTGCACGCCGCCCAGAACCGGTGGCTGCTGACCGAGGTGCTGCGCGAGGAGTGGGGGTTCACCGGAGCGGTGGTGTCCGACTGGGGAGCGGTCCACGACCCGGTGGCGTCCGTGCTCGCCGGCCTGGATCTGGAGATGCCCGGCCCCACCCCCGAGCACACCCGGCGCATCGTGGACGCCGTACGCGACGGTCAGCTGGACGAGTCCGTGGTGGACACGGCCGTACGACGCCTTCTCGCCCTGGCCGATCTGGTGACCGAGCGGTCCGACGGCTTCGACACCGACGCCCACCACCGGCTCGCCCGTGAACTGGCGGCCGAGTGCGCCGTCCTGCTGAAGAACGACGACGGCGTGCTGCCCCTGTCCTCCGGACAACGGATCGCGGTCATCGGGGAGTTCGCGGCCTCGCCCCGCTACCAGGCGGGCGGCAGCTCGCACCTGCGTCCGACCCGGCTCGACAACGCCCTGGACGAGATCCGGGCCCTCGCGGCCGGGCGGGAGTGCCCGGTGGAGTTCGCGGCCGGGTTCACCCTGGACGGAACGGGTGACGCCGAGTCGCTGCGGGAGGCCGCCGTGCGCCTGGCCCGCTCCTCGGACGTGGCCCTCGTCTTCGCCGGGCTCCCCGAGAGCGCGGAGTCCGAGGGGTACGACCGCGACACGCTCCAGCTCCCGGCCGTACAGGTCGACCTGATCCGTGCCGTCGCCGCCGCGGCGGCCCGGACCGTCGTGGTGCTGTCCAACGGCGGGATCGTCTCGCTGGAGGGCTGGCACGACGGGGCCGACGCCATCCTGGAGGGCTTCCTGCTCGGCCAGGCGGGCGGTGGCGCCATCGCCGACCTGCTGTTCGGCGAGGTCAACCCGTCGGGCCGGCTCGCGGAGACGCTTCCGGTGCGCCTGGAGGACAACCCCAGCTTCGTGAACTTCCCCGGCGAGCAGGGCCATGTCCGCTACGGCGAGGGCGTGATGGTGGGCTACCGCTGGTACGGGGCGACCGGCACCGCGGTGCGCCATCCGTTCGGGCACGGCCTGTCCTACACCACGTTCGCCGTGGGCGACCTGTCCGTGGCGGCCACCGGCGACGACTCGGCCCGCGCCTCGGTCACCGTCACCAACACGGGTGACCGCGCGGGCAAGCACGTCGTCCAGGTCTACGTCGCCACCGACGCAGGACCGGTACGGCGACCGGCACGCGAGCTGCGCGCCTTCGCCAAGGTCCCGCTGGAGCCCGGCGAGTCCCGCAGGCTCACGTTCGACCTGGGCCGCCGCGCCTTCGCGCACTACGACGTCCAAGGCGCCGGCTGGGCGGTCGCGCCCGGCGACCACCGGATCCAGATCTGCGAGAACGCGGCCACCGTGGTCGCCGAGGCGACCGTCTCCCTCGCCGGGGACGCCGTCGCCCAGGAACTGACCCTGGAGTCCACCTTCGGCGAGTGGGTCACCCACCCCGTCGTCGGCTCCACCCTCCTCCAGGAGCTGGCCGCCGCCCTCCCCGACCAGGGCATGCAGCTGGGCGACCGGCCGGAGCTGCTCCAGGCGGTGCAGGACGTACCGATGAAGAGGGTCGTGGGGCTGGTGGACGGCAACGCGCTGGACGAGACGCTGGAGCGTCTGATGGAGCGCACCCGTGTCGCCGGCCGGCCCTGAGCTCCGCGAGGGGCTGATGCGCGTCAGTGACGGAGTCCCGGGACGCGTATCATCGGGCGTGCCTGCCGACACCCGTGGCAGGCGGCGGGCAGGGTCGTGGGGCGGATGCGCGCCCTGCCGCGCCGACGGCTCGGACGGATCAGAGGGTCATGACGCGTCCCGCGAAGCGGATCACCAGCGCCGATGTCGCCGAGGCGGCCGGCGTCTCGCGCACCACCGTCAGCTACGTGCTCAACAACCGCCCCGGGCAGACGATCCCGGAGGAGACCCGGCAGCGGGTCCGGGCCGCCGCCGAACGCCTCCAGTACCGACCCCATGCCTCCGCCCGCGCGCTCGCGGCCGGGCGCAGCGACATCGTGCTGCTGTCCATCCCCGATCTGCCCATCGGCCCCAGCATCAGCCGCTTCGTCGAGGAACTGACCGTGGCCCTGGCCGACCATGGTCTGACCCTGGTCACCCATCTGATGGCCGAGCGCGGCAGGTCGGTGACGGATGTGTGCGCCACCGTGGGCGCCTCGGCGGTGCTCGGCTTCGAGGGGTTCGACGAGGCGACCGTCCAGGCCCTGCGCGGACTCGGTGTGGGTGTCGTGCTGCCGCCGACCGACGCCCATCTCTCCGCCATGCCCCCGCTGGGACGCATGCAGGCCGAGCATCTGATCGGCCGTGGTCATCGCCGGATCGGCTATCTGTCGCCGTCGCCGAAGCGTTTCCGCCGTATGGGCGAGGAGCGCCTTCAAGGGGTCGCCGAGGCGTGCGCGGACGCGGGTGTCGCCGCTCCGCTCGCGCTCGGTGCCACCGAACTGGAGATCGCCGCGCTGGCCCATGTGGTGGAGCAGTGGCAGGAGGCGGGGATCACCGGTGTGTGCGCGTTCAACGACGAGCACGCCATCGCCCTGCTCGCCGCCATGCGGCAGTTGGAGCTGACCGCGCCGGACGACCTGGCGGTCGTCGGGGCCGACGACATCCCGATGGCCCGCTTCGCGGCGCCGCCGCTCTCCACGGTCTACTTCGACCTCCAGGAGGCCGGCCGGCACCGGGCCGAGGCCGTGGTGGCCGGTCTGACCGGCCGCCGGATGACCCTGGGCGGGCCGGGGGACAGCCTGCGCCTGGTCAAGCGGCTCTCCTCCTGACCGAACGCCCGGATCACCTGGGCCACCCGGATCATCGCGTTACCAGCTCGTTACCTTCTCGCATCTTGCCGTCGGGGACGTGCTGCTGTTTTCTACTTACGCGCGTCACTTACGCGCATCACTAACGAAACGTGATCGCAATCCCCCCACCCCCCACCGACAGGAAGTCGTCGACAGTCGACTGAAACGTTTCACAAAGTTGTGAAAGGTACCCCATGTCCTCAACCGAGACCGCCCCCGACGCCTCGCAGGCCGCCGAGGGGACGAGATTCTCCTCCCGGCATCTCCTCGCGCTCGTCGCCCTCCTGTGGACCGTCGCCCTGAACCCCATCGCGGGTCTGCTCTCCGGCACCTCGCAGGCCGAGGTGGCCGTCCACTTCCGTACGACGCAGATCGCCTGGTTCACCCTCGGCGGCGCGCTGCTGGGCACGTTCCTGACGCCGTTCGCGATGAAGGCCGCCGCGATGTACGGCAAGAAGCGCGTCATGGTCGTCGCCACCAGCATCGGCCTGCTCGGCGATGTGATCGCCGCCGTCGCCACCGACTACTCCACTCTGATCGCCGGACGCGTCATCGCCGGCGCCTACGGGGCCACGGTGTTCATCGCCTACGCCCTGGCCCGCGACATCTTCCCGCGCAAGCTGGTCGGCACGGCGAGCGGTGTCCTGGCCGCCAGCATCGGCCTGGTGGGCCTGGGCGGACCGTTCCTGTCGGCCTGGCTGATCGACCACCACGGCTTCCGCGGCGCCCTGTGGTTCATCGTCGTCTCCACCGCCGTATGCCTGCTCCTCCAGCTGCTGTGCGTGCCCGAGAGCCCGGTCCGCGAGGCGGCCCGGCGGATGGACTGGATCGGCGGCCTCCTGCTCGGCGGCGGCCTCAGCGCGATCGTCTACGGCATCGGCGAGGGCTCCGCCTGGGGCTGGACCAGCGGAAAGACCCTGACCTGGATCGGACTCGGCATCCTCGCGGTGCTGCTGTTCCTGCCCTTCGAGTCCCGCGCCGCCGACCCCCTGCTCCCCCTGTCGCTGATCAAGCGGCGCCGGGTGTGGACCGTCTTCCTGGCCGCCTCGGTCGGCGCCGGAGCCACCTTCGCCGTGGGCACCGTCACCATGATCCTCACCCTCATGCCGCACATCCCGACGATGTCCGACGGCCTGGGCTGGTCCGCCACCAAGAGCGCCACGGTCCAGTCACCGATCAGCGTCCTGGTGATCGTGTCGGCGATCGTCACCGGATGGCTCGCCCGCCGCGTCGACACCCGCATCCTGCTCGCCACCGGCGGCGCCCTCACCACCGTCGGTTACGTCGTCGCCTCCCAACTCCACACGGAGATCTGGCACTTCGTCCTCCTGGGCCTGATCTCCGGTCCTGGCATGGGTCTGGTCATCGCCGTACTGCCGATCATGATCATCGAGTCGGTCGCACCCGAGGAGCAGGCCCTGGCCAACGGCTCCCAGTGGCTGATCCAGAGCGTGATCCAGGTGGTCGTCAGCCAGCTGGTGTTCACGGTCATGGCCCAGGACGGCGTGGTCATGAAGGGCACGCAGTTCTACCTGGACGGCGGCTACTCGGGCGGCTTCCTGCTCGTCGCCGGAGCCTGCGGCCTCGGCACCCTGCTGGTGGCCCTCATCCCCAAGGCGCGCCGCACCGACACCGTCGAGGCGGGCCAGGCGGCCTGATCCCCACCCCCCTCCCGCCTCTTCCGAACAGACAAGGCAGGCAATGATCCGCACCTCCTTCAACGACGACTGGCAGACCCGGCGCAAGGTGAACCCCTTCGCCGAACTGTCCGGCCCCGTGGCCCCGTTCCAGGCGGTCACCCTCCCCCACGACGCGATGATCGACCAGGACCGGGTCGCGCCGGACGGCGAGGTGACGATGGAAGGAGGTGCGGGCGCCTACTTCTCCGGCGGCGTCTTCGAGTACCGCAAGACGTTCTTCGTCCCCGAGGAACTGCGCGGCCAGCGCGTCCAGTTCGAGTTCGAGGGCGTCTACCGCGACGCCACCGTCCACATCAACGGCGTCTACGCCGGGCAACGCCCCTACGGATACTCCCACTTCCACATCGACGCCGACCCGTACCTGCGCCACGGCCAGGACAACGAGATCCGCGTCGAGGCCCGCGCCCACCAGGACGCCCGCTGGTACACCGGCGCCGGCATCTACCGTCCCGTCTGGATGCTCACCGGCGACGTCGTACGCGTCGTTCCCGACGGCATCCGCGTCACCACCCTCGACATCGAGGACGGCCGGGCGACCGTCGAGGTCGCAACACACCTGCGCAACGACTCCCTCGCGCCGCGCACCCTCGACCTCGCGGTGAACCTGCGCGACGCCTCGGGGAACGCCGTCACCGGCGACATCACCAAGGTCACCGTGCTGCCCGGCGAGGACGCCGTCGTCCGCTCCCGCCTCTACATACGCGAGGCGAGCCTGTGGGACGTGGACCACCCCCATCTCTACGGCTGTCACGTCGCGTTGAGCTCCGAGGGCGAACCGGTGGACAGCGACAACGTGACGTTCGGCATCCGCTCCCTCCGCCTCGACCCCGACCAGGGGCTGCGGCTCAACGGCCGTACGGTCAAACTGCGCGGCGCGTGCGTCCACCACGACAACGGCCCGCTGGGCGCGGCGACTTACGCCCGCGCCGAGGAACGGCGGGTGCGGCTCCTCAAGGACGCCGGCTTCAACGCCCTGCGGATGTCCCACCAGCCGATGAGCAAGGCGATGCTCGACGCCTGCGACCGCCTGGGCATGCTCGTCGTCGACGAGACCTTCGACGTGTGGACGTCCGCCAAGAGCGGCTTCGACTACAGCCTGCACTTCCCCGAGTGGTGGGAGCGCGATGTCGAGGCGATGGTCGCCAAGGACTACAACCACCCCAGCGTCATCATGTACTCGATCGGCAACGAGATCCCCGAGGCCGGCTCCCCGTTCGGTGCCGCGTGGGGCCGCAAGCTCGCCGAGAAGGTCCGTTCCCTCGACAGCACGCGCTACGTCACCAACGCCGTCAACGGCTTCCTCGCGGTCATGTCCGACCTCGCCGCACTGCGCCAGGGACAGCAGGAGCAGGGCGGGGGCGTCAACTCCCAGATGGCCGACGCCGGCGACATGATCAACTACGTCAGCGCCTCCGACCTGGTCACCCAGCGCACCGCCGAGTCCTTCAGCGTCCTCGACATCGCCGGCATGAACTACGCCGAGGCCCGCTACGCCCTGGACCGCGAGCTCTTCCCGAACCGGATCATCCTGGGCACCGAGACCTTCCCCACCCGCATCGACGGCAACTGGAAGCTGGTCGAACAGCACAGCCACGTCATCGGCGACTTCACCTGGACCGGCTGGGACTACATCGGCGAGGTCGGCATCGGCCGCCCCCAGTTCGCCACCCCGGACAACCCCCGCCCCGAGCACACCGCCCCCTTCCCCCACCTCCTCGCGGGCAGCGGCGACATCGACATCACCGGCCACCGCCGCCCCGCCTCCTACTACCGCGAGATCGTCTTCGGCCTGCGCAGCGCGCCCTACATCGCCGTCCGGCGCCCCGAGAACCACGGTCTGACCCCCATCGGCGGCCCCTGGGCCTGGAGCGACTCCCTGGCGAGCTGGACCTGGCCCGGCTTCGAGGGCAAGCCGATCACCGTCGAGGTGTACTCCGACGCCGACGAGGTCGAACTGATCGGCAACGGCAACTCCTTCGGCCGCCGTCCCGTGGGCGCCGAGCACCGCTTCCGCACCGAGTTCGACATCGTGTACGTCCCCGGAGAGCTCGTCGCCGTCGCCTACCGCAACGGCGTCGAGACCGGCCGCACCAGCCTCCAGTGGGCCAACGGTCCCGTGCGGCTGACGGCCGAGAGCGACCGCCCGGTCGTCCAGGCGACCGGCGGCGACCTCGCCTACGTCACCCTCGCCCTCACCGACGCGGCCGGCACCCTGCACACCGCCGCCGACCGCCAGGTGGAGGTCGAGGTCACCGGTGCCGGGGAACTGATCGGCTTCGGCAGTGCCGCCCCCGCGTCGCACGAACGCTTCGACGCGACCGAACGGCACACTCACGAAGGCCGCGCCCTGGCCGTCGTACGGCCCACCGGCACCGGGAAGATCCGCGTCCTGGCCACCGCGCCGGACTGCGAGCCGGTCGAAGCCGTCATCACCGTCGAATGAAGCAGTCAACACCGTCCGACAAGGAAAGCACCCTCGTGATCGACAGGAAATCGCTGGTCCGCCGGCACACCGTCCGCCTGACCGAACCGGACCCCGCCCACGTGCTCACCGTCGGCAACGGCGACTTCGCCTACACGGCTGACATCACCGGCATGCAGTCCTTCCCCGCGCACCACGACCAGAGCGCCGCGATGGCGGAACGCCGTCTCGCCGTGAACACCGCGACCATGAGCACCTGGGGCTGGCACGCCATGCCCAACCCCGAGGGGTACACCCTCCCGGACGCCATGACGGAGCACAACACGGTCCGGGGCACGGTGAGTTACCCGGACAAGTTCGGGATCGCCGCCATGATGGGCGGCGACCTGCCCGAGGAGATGCGCGCCGGAGCCTGGCTCAGCGCCAACCCCCAGCGACTCGACCTGGGCCGCATCGGTCTCCTGCTGCGCCCCTCCCCCGACGCCGCGCCCGAGACCGGCCCCGGAGCCCTGCGGGACACCGAACAGTGCCTGGACCTGTGGACCGGGACGATCAGCAGCCACTTCACCTACGCCGGCCAGGAGGCCCGGGTCACCACCGTCGCCGATCCGGAACGGGCCCGCGTCGCCTTCCGGATCGAGTCCGAGCTGCTCGCCGACGGGCTGGCCGGGGTCGTGCTCCGCTTCCCCTACCCGAGCGACGGCTTCTTCCAGACCAGCGACTGGACCGCGCCGGAACGCCACCGCACCGACCTCGACGAGGTCACCGACACCGGGTGCGTCCTGCGCCGGACCGTCGACGACACCACATACAGCGTCCGGTTGAGCTGGTCGGCAGGTGTCGTAGGACCGACGCGGAACCCGCACGAGTATCTGCTGACCACCGACTCGGACACCCTCGAACTCGTCGCGTCCTTCTCCCCCGAGGGCGAAATTCCCTCCCTCGACGACGACTTCACCTCCCTCGCGCAGGCATCCGCCGCGCATTGGCGTGACTTCTGGACCTCGGGCGCCGCGATCGACTTCACCGGCAGCGCCGATCCGCGAGCGGTCGAGCTGGAGCGACGGGTGGTGCTCTCGCAGTACCTGACGGCGGTGAACTGTTCCGGTGCCCTGCCACCGCAGGAGACCGGCCTGATCACCAACTCCTGGCACGGCAAGCACCACCTGGAGATGCACTGGTGGCACGCGGCCCACTTCGCCACCTGGGGCCGTCCCGAACTCCTCGAACGCAGCCTCGACTGGTACCTGTCGATCCTCCCCGAGGCCCGCGCCACCGCACAGCGCCAGCACTACGACGGGGCACGCTGGCCCAAGCAGACCGGCCCCGACGGCCGCGAAAGCCCCTCCGACATCGGGGTGTTCCTGATCTGGCAGCAACCCCACCCCCTCTACCTCCTCGAACTGCTCCACCGCAGCCGCCCCGAGAGCGAGTTGGTGACACGCTTCGCCGAACTCGTCGAGGACACCGCCGCGTTCATGGTCTCCTTCGTCGAGGAACGCGACGGCACCTACCACCTGCCGGCGCCTCTGCTACCCGCCCAGGAGTTCTACGACGCCACGACCACCGAGGACCCCACCTTCGAACTCGCCTACTGGTGGTGGGGGTTGGAGATCGCCCAGCGCTGGCGCGAGCGCACCGGCCGTGAGCGGGACAAGCAGTGGCAGCGAGTCCAGGACGGGCTGGCCCTGCCCCACCGGCGCGACGGCCTCTACACCGCCATCGCCACCGAGCCCTACCTCAAGCGCGACGACCACCCCGCGCTGCTGTGCGCCCTCGGTTTCGTCCCGAGCACCCCGCTCGTCGACCCCGGCGTCATGACGGCCACCCTCCAGGACGTCCGGGCCGACTGGGAGTGGAACAGCGCCTGGGGCTGGGACTTCCCGGTCATGGCGATGACCGCGACCCGCGTCGGGCGTCCCGACCTCGCGGTGGACGCACTGCTGATGGACACCCCGAAGAACCAGTACCTGCCGACCGGGCACACCCCTCAGATCGGCAGCCTGCTTCCGGTCTACCTCCCCTCCAACGGCGCGCTGCTCGCCGCCGTGTCCCTCATGGCCGGCGGCTGGGACGGGGCGGACGGCGAGTGTCCCGGCTTCCCCGCGGAGGGCTGGACGGTGCGGCACGAGGGTTTCGTCCCGTGGCCGTGAGCCGCTCCTGTCCGCACCCCATGACAAGGAACCACACGTGAACGCAGCACTGACCGGCCGGAGCACCCTGGGCGACTGGCTGGAGGACCCCGCCGGCGGCCCCCTGGTCCGGGAACTCCTCACCCGGCTGGGCCAGGACGTCTCCCGGCTCGGCTCGGCCCGGGTGTTCTCCCTGAACCGGCTCGTCGAACTCAGCGAGGGCAAGATCTCGCAGCCCACGGTGGACAACCTGGTCCGCGCGGTGAACGGCGGCCGGCTCGTCACCGGAGACGAACCGGCCGCGGCCACCAGGACGGATACCCCGGAGCCGGTACGGCACGGCCTGACACTCGACGCGATCCAGATCCGTGACCCGTTCGTCCTGCACGACCGGCCCACCTCCACCTACCACCTCTACGGCAGCACCGACCCCAACATCTGGGACGGGCCCGGGATCGGGTTCAACACCTACCGCAGCACCGACCTGCGGCACTGGGAAGGCCCGTTCGCGGCCTTCCGGCCGCCCGCCGGGTTCTGGAGCGAGGGCTCCTTCTGGGCCCCCGAGGTGCACGCGTACCAAGACCGCTGGTACATGTTCGCCACCTTCACCGCTCCGGACGGCTACCGCGGCACCCAGATCCTCGTGGGCGACACACCCCAGGGCCCGTTCAGCCCGTGGAGCGAGGGAGCCGTCACCCCGCGCAAGTGGCAGTGCCTCGACGGCACCCTGCACATCGACGGGTCGGGCGCGCCCTGGATCGTGTACTGCCACGAGTGGACCCAGATCCACGACGGGGCGATCTTCGCGCAACGCCTCAGCGAGGATCTCCGGTGCGCCACCGGGACGCCCGTCTTCCTCTTCAACGCCTCGGACGCCCCCTGGTCCAAGCCGCTGCCCGGAGTGTCCGTGAAGTTCCCCGCCTACGTCACGGACGGGCCCTTCCCCTTCCGGCTCGCCGGCGGCCACCTGCTCATGCTCTGGTCCAGCTACGGCGAGCAGGGCTACGCGATGGGCGTCGCCCACTCCGTCTCCGGGCGGATCACCGGTCCGTGGACGCAGGAGGAGCACGCCCTGTGGCCCACGGACGGCGGCCACGGAATGATCTTCCGGCTCGCCGACGGGAACCTGGCGCTCACCCTGCACCAGCCCAACAACACCCCCGACGAGCGCGCCGTCGTACGACGCCTCGTGGAACACGACACCACGATCACGATCGAGGACACCCCGACGCCTCGGTGATCTCCCCGTCCCCACGGCCCGCTCGGCCTCCCCCCGTCTCCTTCTCCCCGTCCGTACGCGCGCCCGCGTACGGTCCCCGAAACACGAGGTCTCCATGGCACTGCCCCCTCCCCCGCAACCGCCGACCGACGGACCGCTCCTCATGGACTCCGTCGAGCCCGCCGACACCGAACCCGTGCGTAGCGGCGGTGCGCGGGAGGCGGAGAGCTCGTACGTCTGGCTGATGGTGCTCGCCGTCTTCGGTGTGTTCATGGCCATCGTCACCCCCATGGCGATCTCCCTGGCGATCCGGGTCGATCAACTCGCCCCCGGACACGAGGAGTACCTCGGTTACATCACGGGTGCGGGCGGGCTCACCGCGATCCTGACGGCTCCGCTGTTCGGCATGCTCAGCGACCGCACGCGCAGCCGGCTCGGCCGTCGGCGTCCCCTGCTGATCGCCGGGACGGTCGTGGGGCTCGTCGCCCTGCTGGTGATGGCCCTGGCCGACGGCGTCCTCGTCCTCGCGCTCGGCTGGATGCTGGCGCAGGTCGGCTGGGGCACCATCCTCGCGCTGCTGACGGCCTCCCAGGCCGACCGGCTGCCCGAGGCCCAGCGCGGCAAGGTCGCCGCGCTCACCGGTGTCGTGCAGCAGCTCGCCCCGGTCAGCGGGGCCCTCCTCGCCGGCGCGCTGTCGGGCAGCAGCCTGCTGATGTTCCTCGTGCCCGGGGCGGTCGGCGCCGTGTCCATGTTCTTCTTCGTGCGCTTCGTGCACGAGCCGGACAGCCGCGACATGCCACTGCCTCAGGAACGCCTCGACCTCCGTACTCTGACCGCCTCCTACGTGTTCGACCCGCGTCGAAGCCCCGACTTCGCCTGGAACTGGCTCGGCAAGTTCCTGTTCATGTTCGGGCTCACCCTGACCTCGACGTTCACCGCGTTCTTCCTGGCCTCCCGGATGGGCGTGAGCGTGAAGGAGGTCTCGGGTACCGTCGCCGTCCTCGGCGGCGCCGGGATCGGTGCCACCATGCTCGGCGCGATCGGCGGCGGGTTCCTCTCGGACAAGCTGCGCCGGCGCCGCGTCTTCATCCTGATCGGCGCCTGCGTGTTCGCCACCGGCGCGATCACCATGGCACTGGCCCCCACCCTGCCCGTGATCATCGCCGGAGCCGTCCTCGGCAACCTCGGTCTCGGCCTGTTCGCCACCGTCGACCAGGCCATCATGCTCGACGTCCTCCCCGAGAGGGAGACCAGCGCCGGCCGCTACGCGGGCATCTACGGCTTCTCCACCACGCTCGCCCAGGGAGTGGCGCCGCTGGCCGCCCCGGTGGTCCTTCTGCTCGGCGGCGACGGAAGCGACAAGAACTACACCCTGCTGTACTTCATGGCCGCCACGCTCACGTTCCTCGGCGGCCTCGTGATCGCCACCCGCATCAAGTCGGTCCGCTAGAACCGGCCGGGCGTTCCGCACAGGGGTGACAGACGTGAGCCGGCAACCTCCGCCAGTACACGGTCGTAAGTACCGCGAGCCGGCACGATCCCATGGCTCGGCCCGCCGACGGATCGGTGTCAAGGACGTGGCGCGGGAAGCCGGCGTGTCCCTCGGTACGGTCTCGAACGTCCTCAACCGCCCGGAGATCGTGGCCGACGCCACCCGGACACGGGTCCTGTCGGTGATCGACTCCCTCGGCTATGTACGTGCCGAGGGAGCCCGGCTGCGCGACATGGCTTCCAGCGTGGTCGCCGTCATGGTCCCCGACCTGGCCAATCCCTTCTACGCGGCGCTGGCTTCGGGGGTGGAAGCGGCGGCCCGCGAGGCCGACCTCGGCATCATGGTGTGCTCGGGAGCACGTGATCCGGCGGGGATCGCACGTCACATGGCGCTGCTCTCGTCGCACCAGATCCGCGGCGCCGTACTCGCCTCCGCCGAGGGCATCGGCAGAACCGTCTCCGCCCTCCGCCGCAACGCCGTCCCCTTCGTCATGGCCGACCAGCACGCACCCCAGCCCTCCGCCTCCTCCGTGGGAGTCGACGACGTCGCCGGCGGACACGCGGCCGTGCGCCATCTCATCGAACAGGGCCATCGCGCCCTCGTGTATCTCAGCGGCCCGGATCGCCTCCAGCAGATCCGGGACCGCCGCAGGGGCGCGCTCGACGCCGTCGCCGCAGCCGGTCTCCCACCGACGAGTCTGCGCGAACTGCCCTGCTACGACCTCACCGTCGCCGCGGGCAAGGACGCGGGCCACCGCATCCTCGGTCTGCCCCTGCGACCGACGGCCGTCTTCTGCGCCAACGACCTTCTCGCCCTCGGCGTCATGCAGGCCCTGTACGAGGCGGGCCTGCGAGTGCCCGACGACATCGCGCTCGTCGGCTACGACGACATCGAGTTCGCCGCCTCCGCCGTCGTCCCCCTCACCTCGGTCAGACGCCCCGCCTCACTGATGGGACACCGAGCCGGACAGCTGCTCGTCGCGGACACGGTCCAGGACACCTCACCGCGACACCGGCACCTGGTGCTCAGCCCGGAACTGGTAGTACGCCGCTCCACCACAGGCTCGCCGTCCCGGAGGGACCGGTGACACGCCTGCGCACCCCTGGCCGGCACGCCCTCGGGTACCTGCTCCAACGTTCGGACTTCACATCGCGGCACCGCGCAGCGTGCGGGCCGTGTCCCGCGCATCCGGGCGTCGCGTCGCGTCCTTGTCCAGCAGGGCGGTGATCAGAGCGGTCAAAGCCCCCGCTCGCCGGGGCGGTGACAGCGGGTGTTGGCGGATCGCGTCGAACAGCTCGGGTTGCGTGTCGGCGTGGAACGGCCGGTGCCCTTCGACTGCTTCGTACAGGGTGACGCCCAGTGCCCACAGGTCGCTGGCCAACACCGGCTTGTTGTAAAGCTGTTCGGGTGACATGTAGGCGAAGGTGCCGATGACCTTCCCGGCCGTCGTCACGCCGGGGACGTCCAGGATCCGGGAGATGCCGAAGTCGGTGAGTACCGCCCGGTCGTCGCAGACGAGGATGTTGCCTGGTTTCAGATCGCGGTGGATCACCCCTGCGGCATGCACGTGTGCGAGAGCATCGGCCACCTGTGCGCCGAGGGCGGCCACCTGCTGCCAGGCGAGGGGGCCCTGGTCGCGCATCAGCAGATCCAGGCCGGTGCCGGGGACACACTCCATGACGATCCATGGAATGCCGTGGAAGTGGAAGGCGTCGTGGACGGCGACGATGTTCTGGTGACGCATCCGTGCCGCGGCCTGCGCCTCGTACTCCATCCGCGCGGTCAGCGACGCGCGTTCCGCGAGGGTCGCCTGCCCGAAAAGGATCTCCTTGACCGCGACAGGCCGCTTCAGCCGCTGATCGTGACCGCGCCACACACGGGCCATCCCACCCTGGCCGATCAGCGCGGTGAGCAGATAACGGTCATTGACCAGCAACCCTTCGTGTCCGGCCAGCTGTCGCGTGGTGGGGACGCCAGGCCCCTCGTGCCAGCCGGAGGTTGGCCGGCCTGGCTCACCCGCGGCCGGCTGGCGGGGGGTTCGGGTCCCCTTCCTGCCCGCCTCCCGCTCCTGGTGCCCTTCTGGATGCGGAACCGGTTCCGCCGGGCGAGGGGCGGCCGCTACGGCGGTCGGGCCGTTCAGGCGGTCGTCACTGAGGATCTCCCGCAGCCGTTCACGCCGTCGCTCCCAACTCAGGGCCGCCCCGTCGGCGAGTTCCCTGACCAGCTGCGGCATGCCGGCACCCTCCAGCTGTTCGCCGTACACCAGAAGATGTTCCACCAGCCGGGCCGCCGCCCGGTGCTCGAAGCGGGGGACAGCCGGCGGACGGTCCATGATCCGGACCAGGGGGCCCGCACCGCCCGTGTCCGGCACCCAGCTGGGCACCGCCATCAGCCGTAGGGGATGGGTGTCCACCGCGTCATAGGTGGCATACGTCCACGGTCCGTCCAACCAGGTCCCGAAGATCAGGAACAGCCCGAGGCAGACCAGCGGCACCGCCTCCCGGTCCGGCCAATCGCACGGGGCCTGCTCCTCAAGGAGCAACGACACTCGCTGCGTCGGATCGCGCAACAGCTCCGCCGTGGCCAGGATCAGGGCGTGCCGCACTGTGGGCAGTCGTTCCATCATCTCGGGCAGCCGAGGAAGCGCCAGCCTGTTGATCGCCGCCGGATCGACCACGGGCACATGGCCATGCACCCGCTCGGCCGACTCCTGGGCGCCCCATCCGCCGTACGACAATGCAAGACACGCACGGGTCTTGAGGTCGTGTGAGTGACCGATCAGAACGTGGCTGATCGTACTGGGCCGCCCGCTCCGGTCAGTGGTGGGCCAGCGCTGCATGAGCATGACGTCACCGTCGCGAGACAGCGTGCGCACCACGCTCCTCCCTCCCGCCGCCGAACCTCCCAGCCACAGCAACGGGCCCAATTCCCGGCCCACTTCCTCGGCACGCTCACGGTCGCAGGAGTGGGCGACGGGGCTCATCCCTATGCGCTGGCGGCCTTGGCCGACGTCCCACTTGAAGACGATCTGATGCACCGAGGACCGCTCCCCCACGCCGCTCACCGAAGTCCTCCCCGCTCCTGCCCCTTGGATCCCCCACGGGCCTGCCTCGCTCGCAGGAGCCACCCGTCATTGTGGCTGCCTGGGCACGGCTTTGCCGGTGGGATCTGCCCCTTTCGAACATAACGAGGGAGGAAGAGCGCGGTGCCGTCGAGCGGAGTCGGGACACGAGTAGGCCATGAGGCTCATGCGCCTGGGTGAGGTGAGGTGAAACGTTTCTTCTCGAAGCGGAGCGACCGACCGCTTCCGTGTCGGGGCCAGAAGGGTCCCCCAGGGAGAGGAGCCACCCATGAAGAGCAAGATCATCGCGTCGGCGACCGTCTGCGCCACGATCGCCGCGGCGCTCCTGGCCAAACCGTGGGACAAGCGCCGCTCCCTTCAGGCAAGCGGTCCGGCACCTGCGACCGAGGAGAAGGACTGCCCCGGCTGCGGTCACCCGGGTACCGCGACGAAGCACTGCACCGGCTGCCTTCACCCGGGCACGAGCACGACCTGATCTCGTGTGTGCGCCCGCTGCCGCGAGGAAGCGGCAGCGGGCGCACACACGCACGGTCACCGAACGCGACGTCAGGCCCGTCACGCTTCCGCACGGCCGCCGACGGGGGCTTCCGACGAGGAGCCCTGGGGAGTGTCTGCTCCACCATCCAGGGCACCGGCCCCGTTCGGATGGCTCGTCCTGATCGATCGGGGCAGAACGGCACGTACCCGGGTACCGGGTGAGACGCGTTCGATCGTGCAGTGTCCGCCGATCTCAGCTGCCCGCTCCGTCATGGAACGCAGCCCCACTCCCCGGGACTCCGCGGCGAAGTCGCAGCCGATCCCGTCGTCCTGGACAGTGAGCGTGAGCCGGTCCGCGTCGATGCTTACCCGCACCTGTGCGTGTTCGGCCCGGGCGTGGCGCAATGCGTTGTTCAGCGCTTCGGCGGCGATGCGGTAGGTCGCGACCTCGACGGCCGCCGGAAGGGGAGGCAGGGTCGAGGGGACGAGGTCCACGTCGATCCGAGTCCGGGCGCCGTCGAATGCGCAGACCAACTGCCGCAGGGCGCCGGTGAGGCCCAGTTCACCAAGGGGCGCGGGACCCAGCCGTTCGGTGATCCGCCGCACTTCCCGGATCGCCATGCCTAGATCGTCGGAGACCACACGCAACGCGTCTCGCACCGGGTCGTCGGCGCTCAGGTGCGTGGTGGCGTTCTGGACGCGCAGCCGAAGTCCTGCCAGGGTCGGCCCGAGGCCGTCGTGGATGTCGCGGCGCAGATGGCGCCGCTCCTCCTCGCGTCCGGTGACGATCTGTTCCCGGCTGCTCCGAAGCTCCTCCTGTAGGCGCAGCGACGCCAGGGCCGGTGCGGCTTGGTTGGCCAGGGACGAGAGGATGCCGGTGTCCAGGGCGTCGAGCGCGGCCTCCCCCTCGCGCGGGCTGACGGACAGGCGACCGATCAGGGCACCGTGGTGCCGCAGGTCGAAGTGCTGCTGGTCGGCGCCCAATTCGCCGACCCTGGCGACCGGACGTGGACCGGCATGGGTGTGCACGACGAGAGCCGCACCCGGCAGCCGCAGGCTCTCCACCACCGTGGTGCACAGGGTGTCCGGGATCTCATCGGGGCTGACGGCACGGCTGATGCCTTCGGCGAGGGCGTGCAGTACCTGATAGGGGTGTGCCCGGTCCCCGTAGAAGAGTCGGTCCACAAGCCCCGTGGCCCACTCCATGGTGCGCCGCAGTCCGGCGCCCAGCAGGAAGGCCAGCGCCACCAGGACCAGGGCGTCCCCGATCTCGCCGAGGGCCACGCCGGAGGCCAGAACGGCGGCGGCCGCGACATAGCCGACGGTGAGAATCGTCGTCACCATCAGTCCGGCGAGCATCCGGCGTGCCGAGCGGCTGATCCGCCACGTACCGGTCCGCACGACGAAGTAGACGAACGTCGCCGCCCAGAGAACCGAACCGGTGACGAAGAGACCGAAGGCCAGCCAATGGTGGTGTGCGGTCAGGTAGCCGTAAGCCGACTGCGTAACGGCCCACAGGAGGTAGCCCGACAGCATCAGAAGGATCGGACGCCGCTGCCCCGCGTCCCCGGCGCGGAGCCGTACCAGGAGCACAGCGGCACCCACACCGATGAAGACGTAGTGACTCGGTTCTTGAGCAAGTTCCAGGTGACCGTTGAGCAACGCGCTGGTCTCGCCCCACCAGCCGGTGGACAGCGGGTTGGGCGCACCGTACCGCTCGCTGATCGCCGCGTACGAAAACACTTGTGGCAGCATCCACAGCGCGATCCCGGTCGCGTAGAGCCGCCACCACCGGCTGGTCAGTCGCCCTTGGGGGAACCACAGAGGCAGCGTGTACCAGAGCGTGACCGCGACCAGGTTTCCCAGCACCTCCAGGAGGATCACCAGGACGCGTGCCGGGGAGCCGGGCTGTTCGATCCACATGGGCGCGGCCGCTACGGTCGGCAGCAGCACGGAGATTCCATAGGCCAGCAGCACCCATCCGGCCGGACTGCCGGGGCGATGGGCATGCAGGAGGACTCCTCCGCCGACCGCCACCAGGCTGTAGGGCAGGACGGACAGCCCCTCCGCGCTGATCGCCGCCCCGGGGGTGCCCCAGTGGGCAAGCAGGTAACAGACCCACAACCCGCTGAGCACGACCGTTGCCGCAGCGCACAGCGTCGCGGCGGCCAGCTGTCGTTCCCCGGCCGTCCGGCGGACACCTGTCACCGTATGCGCACTCCATGGAGTCATCTCATCACCTATAGTAATCAACGTGGCTGAGGAGACCTTCCCAAGGACCGATGCGGACATGGTGAACGTCCTGCTGGTCGACGATCACCCGATGTTCCTCGAGGGACTGCGCGGAGTCTTCCTCCCCCAGGACGGCTTCCGTGTCGTCGGTGTGGCGACGTCCGCCGAAGAGGCGATCGCGCTGAGCGTCAGTACGTCCCCGCGGGTGGTGGTCCTCGATCTGGCACTGCCCGACGCCTCCGGTATCGAGGTCACCCGCCGGCTGCTCGACGACCGCCCGGACGTCAAGGTGCTGGTGCTGAGCATGTCGGACGACGATGACAACGTCCTCGCGGCCATGCGGGCCGGCGCCCACGGATATCTGGTCAAGGGCGCGGACCGGGAGGAGATCCTGACCGCGATGCGCACCGTCGCACGCGGCGGGGCCGTCTTCAGCCCGCTGGTGGCCGGACGGCTGCGCACGTTCTTCGACTCGCTGGCCGCCGCGCCGGGCCGCAGTGCCTTCCCGGAGCTCACCCCGCGAGAGCTGGAGATCCTCGACCTGCTCGCCGGCGGACTCAACTACCGCCAGATCGCTCGCCACTTGACCATTTCGGACAAGACGGTCCGCAACCACATCACCAATATCTTCACCAAGCTTCAGGTCAACGACCGCGCCCAGGCGATCGTCCGTGCCCGCAACGCGGGACTGGGCGCGGCCGCTCTCCCGCCCCCGGGCGTCCAGGGCTGACCGGATTCCGAGCAGTACTGCCACGGCGACCTCCTCACGGAAACGTCTCCGTAGGCCAGCCTCCTGGGCCCGCACGCCCAGTCTCATGAGGCGCACAGCCCCTTTGTGTCCCGAGGCGAGGTCCCAGGTGTGCGGCGTGTCTGCCCCGCACTCGTCCCGCCCGCAGCAGGGACGGGGAGAGGGGCGCCGGCTCAGGTGCCCGGGACAACGGGCCCCGCACGGTTGTGTCATGCCCCGCCGCTCCGAGCGCACAGCGCACACAGCGGCGAACGGCAGTCCGTACACCGCCGTGCGAAGGAGGTATCACCGTGACCGCGTATACAGCCCGTATCGGACGCGTTCCCGCTTCCACCCAACGCCCGTCACTGCTGGCCACGACACCGGTTCCCGCCAGGGCCGAGGAATGGCTCGACCGGATCGACGCCGTCGCGCCACTGATCCGGGAGCACCGGGACCAGGCCGAACGGGACCGCGTCACACCCGAGCCCGTCGTCAAGGCACTGTGCGAGGCCGGCGTCCACCGCATGTGGGTCAGCCGTGATTTCCGAGGTGGGCAGGTGAGTCTGGCCACTGGCTCCGCGGTACTCCAGTACCTGGCACGGCTGGACGCCTCGGTCGCCTGGCAGATGGGAGTGCAGGGCGCGATCGGACGGCTGTCCGACTACCTCCCCGAACCGGCGGCCCGCGCGGTCTTCACGGACCACGACGGACTGGTTGTGGGCAATGTCCATCCGACGGGTCGGGCCCGCCGGGTCCCAGGCGGCTATCGGCTCACCGGCACCTGGGCGTTCGCCAGCGGTTCCGCGCACGCGCACTGGCTTGTCTGCTCGGCCACGGTCGAGGACGGGGACGAGGAGGCAGACACGGACCGGGACGAGGCCAAGGCCGCGACCCGACTGCTGTTCGTCCCCCGCGCGACGGCCAGGCTCCTCGACACGTGGCACTCCGTCGGCCTGCGCGGCACCGGAAGCACTCACTTCGAGGTCGAAGACGCCTTCGTCCCGAACGAGTTCACCGTGGACGGAGCCGCACTGCTCCGTCCACCCCCGCGCCGTGCCTCGCGGGCGTACGACATCGGCTACTACGACTTCGGCCCGTTCACGTCCGCATCCACCGCCCTGGGAATCGCCCAGGACTCCGTGGAGACGTTCCGCCGGCTGCTGTCCAAGGCGGGCGGCACCGTTGGCACCGTCGTACAGGCGGGCTTCGCACGGGCCGAGATGCGGGTACGCCGGGCCGGACTCCTGCTCGCGGACACGGCCAGGCGGGCATCGGTACACGGCCAGGACGGCGGCGAACCGCTCAGCGCGCTCGTCAAGCTGACCGCGGCAACCGTCGCCGAGGACACCGCCGCGGCGGTCGACGCCGTCTACGGCCTGGCCGGCTCACGTGCCGTGTACACGAGCGGCCGGCTCGAACGCTGCTTCCGCGACATCCATACGGCGGTCAAGCACATCACCTTGTCGCCGACGCACTTCGAGACCGTCGGCCGGTATCTGCTCGCGGACGGCCCGGCGCTGCACCGCTGAGGCTTCCCGACCGCCGTAAGCCCAAGTGAAGAGAACAAGCAAGAGCTCAAGGAAGAGAACCAGGAGAGGCACCGCCATGCCTGACAACAGCACCCGGACCATGAAAGCCCTGCAACTGCTCGCTCCCCGCCAGACGGTCCTCGCGGAGGTTCCCGTCCCCAGGACCCCCTCCGACGGCCTTCTGCTGAAGACGAGGTGTGTGTCCATCTGCTCCACCGACATCTCGTTCTACGAAGGCCACCTCTACCCGTCGGAGTACCCCGTCATCCTGGGCCACGAGTACCTCGGAGAAGTCGTGGACATCGGGCCGCGGTTCACCGGTTCCGTGGACATCGCGGTCGGTGACAGGATCGTCTACTGGGGCCAGACCGACTTCGGCGGGTTCGCCCAGTACCGTTCGGTGCGGCCCGTGTTCTCGGGGGAGGCCAAGGAGGACCACTTCTGGGCGGATCGGAACTTCTTCGACGACCGCCGGGCGGCCGCCGTGAAGGTCCCGGACTCGCTCGGAGACCTGGAGGCGTCGTTCATCGAGCCCACCACGGGCGCGCTGCGGTCCCTGCTGACGCATCCGCCCAAGGTCGGTGACAAGGTGCTGATCCTCGGCACCGGCCCGATCGGCATCATCGCCGGAAGCGTCATCAAGCGCCTGTTCGCGCCCCACAGCGTGGTGTCGGTGGACGCCAACCCCCAGCGCAACGCGCACGCCGAGGAACACTTCGCCGAGCGGGCCCACCTCCCCGATGAACTGGACAGGGACGTTCCGGAGAACACCTTCGACTACGTCTTCGACGCACTGCCCACGGTGAAGGTGACCGACCGCGAGAAGGACCCGCGTCGGCTCGCGATGCGCAAGCTGAAGCCCCGAGGCCAGTACGTCCTGTACGGCGCCTCGCAGGAGATGCAGCAGTTCGACACCTGGCTGATGCTCGCCAAAGGCCTCAACATCAGCTCGGCGCCGTTCGACGTGACCAGTTTCCCGATGCACAGGACGGCCAACGTGATCGTCGCGGCGGCCCACATGCTGTCGGCGGGCATCGTGGATGCCAAGGGACTGCTGTCCACCGTGTGCCCGTTCGACGACTACGGCCGGCTGGTGGACGTCCTGGCGAACTACCGGACGACGACGGACCTCAAGACCATCGTCGACTTCCGCACACCCGCACCGCCCCAGCGCGAACCGGATGTCAGGGGAGCAGACGTCCTGCAAGGGAGCTCACGGTGACCACCACCACGAGCACTCTCGACCGCCAGGCGTTCACGGGCACGATGGCCCGCGTCCCCGCCCCCGTGACGGTCACCACGACCGTCGACGGGACGGGGCGGCAATGGGGCTTCACCGCGAGCGCGTTCACCTCGCTGTCCCTGGAACCGCCGCTGATCCTGGTCTGCGTCGACAGAGCCGCGAGTGTGCACTGCGCCTTCGCGTCGGCCGAGCACTTCCTCGTCAACGTCCTGGCCAAACACCAGGCCGATGTGGCGGCCCGCTTCGCCGCCCGGGGAGCGGATCGCTTCACCGCGGGCGACACGGAGCCCTGCGAACTGGGGCTGCCGGGCCTGCCCGACGCCGCCCTACGAGTGGCCTGCCGGGTCCACGAGGTCCTCGACGGCGGCGACCACAGCATCCTCGTCGGCCATGTCGAAGCTACGTACACCAGTGCCCGAACGCCCCTGCTGTACTGCGACCGCACCTTCGACTACCCGGCACGCCTCGATCGAGTCGAGCACGGCTAGACAGCCTCACCAGGGCCCTCACCTCCGACGGATACCGCAACCGAGGTCGGCGAGGTTCAGCGATCGGCCGCCCAGCACGCGTCCGCAGGCCAGGAACCCGTGCTGATGAGGTGCGTGACGAGTCTGAACGCCTCGCCGACGGGGACGGTGTCTTCGTCCGGGTACTCGTCGTGCTGACCGTTGGAGAGGATGAACCCGGCGCTCGATCCCGCGGCTCTAGGGTCCACGGCATGCTCGCCGGGATCGTCCTCTCCGTCGAGCAGCACCACCATCGCCCGCTCGGTGTTCGTCACGAAAGCCAGTCGACGTCCGGACGAACTGGTGAACCATGTCTCGAGCCGCCCGCTGTCGATCCTCGCGCGAAGGGCCTCCGGCACCCTCTCGAACGGGACGGGGACGGGGCTGTCGTCATCGATCACCCAGGATTCGATCATGAGGAAGGGCAGTTCAGCGCAGTCCGGCGAAGAGGTCGTTCTCGGGTACGGCCGCGCCGGTGGTGTCCTGGACACGTACGAAGGTCTCCGTGCCCATCAGCTCACCGAACCTCTCCTTGCCCATCTTGAGGAAGAAGATGTTCTCGCCCTGGCTGGCGTGCGCGGCCAACGAGTCGAACTTCTGGCCGCTGAACTCGAGGGTGTCCACCCAGGTGGTGATCTCGTCGTCGGGGAGGCCGATCTCGGCCAGCGCGGCGGCCTCGGCCGGATCCGGCTCCGGCATGTCCGGATGGAACTCGCGCATGAGCTCCCCGAACCGCCGCATCCCCGAACGGGGCATCGTGGTCCAGTACACCTTCGGCGTCAGCTCGGTCATCTCCAGCGCCGCCATGGTGATGCGGTGGGCCTGGATGTGATCGGGATGCCCGTAGAAGCCGTTCTCGTCGTAGGTGACGACCACGTCAGGCCGGTAGTGCCGCATGAGTTCCGCGAGTCGGGCCGCGCCTTCCTCCACGGGGGTCTGCCAGAAGGATCCGGGCGCGTCGTTGCTCGGCCAGCCCATCATCCCGGAGTCGGCATAGTCCAGCGTCTCCAGATCGCTGACCTTCAGGACGCCACAGCTCGCCTCGAGTTCTCGACGGCGGAGCAAGGCGACCGCCGCCGGATCGTGCCCGGGATCGCCCGGCTTGACACCCCCCGGTCCGTCACCGCAGCCGCCGTCGGTACACGTCACCAGAACGGTGCGGATGCCTTCCGCCGCATAGCGCGCGAGGACCCCTCCGGTTCCGGTGGCCTCGTCATCGGGGTGGGCGTGCACTGCCATGAGCGTCAAGGGCCGGTCAGTCATGAAAAGTCCTCCTGCGAAAATACATCGTGCTCCACGTAACGCGGCGGGGCGGGCGTACCGCTGATGAACCCCGGATCCTGGTGCGGCGGACGACCCTCAGGTCTCCGTGTCTCCCGCCTCCACGGCGCCGGCCCCTCAGTCGGTGCAACCGTGCCGACGGGACAGGCTGTTCCCGGCGCGGCCACTCGGATTCCGGATGCCGGCGTTTGAACGCGAACGAGATCGCGATCTCCATGGTGCCGTGATGTGGAATGCCCCGAACCCGCCCTCGCCGCCTCGGATCTGCACGTGGTGATGTGCTGTGCGATGTGCACTGTCACCTGTACGCGGTGCTGAGCTGCACTGTTCATCGGGGAGTCGAACCCCCGCGTTGCTCTTCACGCGCCAGGAGTGGGCTGGAAAACCGCCGGCCCTCGGTGTGTACACGCCTCCGAGGCTGCTACCTGCTCCACACCATCCCAGTTTGCCGGACTGCTCAGTCCAGCAGATCGGCCTCCCAGTTCGTGCGCTGGATCCGCACATCGACCTCGCGGATCTCCCGGGCGACGGCATCCGCCTCACCGCGCAGTCGGGCGACCGGAAGCGCGGAGAGCATCATCAGCTCGGACCGGAGCTGACGGCCGTATCCCCGCTCGCCCTGACCCGCCGCCGCGTCCGCCGCCGCGGTGAGCACGGAGTGACGCAACCGCAGGACGTCCCGGCGTGCGAGAGCGTCGGTGAGCGTGCCGTCCGGACCCATCTCCACGGTGGCGTTGGTCCGGTTGATCCGCCGGATCAACGTCTCCAGAGCGTCCAGCACCTCACCGGCCTCAGCCAGCAGCACAGCCGCGTCCTCGGCGGGCGTCTCGCCTTCCTGGTAGCGCGCACTGCCGACGACACGCGCCCGCAGCTGCTCTACACGGCGCGTCGCCTCCGCACGTTCCGCCAGCGCCTCAGCAAGCTTCACTGTCCCCACCTCCCCCTCTATGAACCCGCACGAGTATACGAGCGCGAACCGGCTCATCCGCACCTGGATTTCGCTCCGCCACCGCGCTCACCAGCCACTAGAGAGAGTGGGCGGCCAAGGACGACGATCTGTACGAACTCGCCCGGTCGGTCCACCACGGCGAGGGGCCGCCCTTCCGCCCCTCCCCTGGCGAAATGGGCGGCCCCGGCTCTTTGCGGTGGCCGTGCCGGTCAGTACAGCTTGTTGACGGCGGTGGTCGTGGTCTTCTTGAAGGCGGACACGGGCGCGCTCTTGAAGTCGCCCATCTGTCCCCACTGCACGACGGTGACGGTCCTGCCGTCCCGCCCGACCGACAGCAGGGAGATGTCGTTGGCACCCCAGGACGTCTCGGTGTGCACACCCCGGACGCGCGCGCCTTCCTCGACCGCCAGCTTGCCGTAGTCCCGGCCCTCGGCCTCGACATCGGGCGAGGCCGCCTCGGCACGCTCGGCGCAGGTACGGATCAGGTCGTCGTAGTGCTTCGCGAGCGCCTTGGCCTGACCGGCCGTGCCCGTCACCACGGTCAACTGCACGGCAGTGGCGTCCAGGTCGGTCCGGAACGTGCGGTGCCGGTAGTCGTAGTCGAGCACACCTTCCGTGCTCACACAGAAACCGAGCTCCTCCGGGAACCCTTCCGTGACCGGCCCGGCCGTCCAGGACGACGACGGGTGCGGCGGCAGCTGGGACGCCGACAGGAACTTCGGCACGGCCGCCTTCGGCACGGCGCCGGCAACCGGAGCGGTCAGGACCGTGCCCGCCCCGAGGGCGGCGACGGCAAGTGCGGTGAGAGCGCTCATTCGGATGCGCATGGACATGGGTGTTCCCCCGTGGACGAGTACGTGGACATGGATGCCGCGGCGAGGCCGGCTGGTCAGGCGGACCTCGTCGGTGCGACACCAAGAGCATCAGCGGTCACAGCCACCGGATGCAACCACCCACGGCCGATCGGACACGATGGAACCATCCCAGCCCACCTGACCTGCACGTATATGCGGTGCCTGGGATGCCGTCCGGGTCGGGTGAGGGCGTACGAAGACGAGGAGAACCCTTGGCAGCACTGCTTCCTCTGCCCCGGCGGGCTGGGTTTACCGCCCGGCCCGCCCCGTCACCGTCGTGTGCACCACATGCGCGGCGGCCACATCGAGGACCGCGTGCCCGGTGGACTTGAAGACGGTCAGCGCCTCGGGCGAGCGCCGCCCCGGGGCCTCACCGGACAGGACCGAGCCGAGGAGGGTGACCCGGCGTTCGGCCGGCAGATCCTGCAACTCGTGGGCGCCGGAGGGCGGCGGGGTCGTGGCGGCGCCGGCCCACTCGGTGAAGAGGTCGGCGTCCCGGACGGTCTCGGCGTCGAGTTCGGGACCGTGGGAGCCGCCGACGGAACTCACGTGGGTGCCCGGAGCCAGCCAGGCGCGACGCACGACGGGACGGGTGGCGCCGGTGCAGCAGTACACCGTCGCGGCCTGGCGTACGGCGTCCTCGATGTCCGGCGTCGCCCGTCCCTCGGGGTGCGGTGCCGCGGTCGCTCGGGCCGCCTCCGGGTCGCGGCCCGCGACGGTGACGGGAACGTCGGGCCGGAGCACGGCGAGCAGGGAGACCTGCGCGCGGGCCTGGGCGCCGGTGCCGACCACCACGACCGGGCCGGGCCCGGCGAGGGCCAGGGCGCTGTGTGTGGCGGACGCTGCGGTGCGCCAGGCCGTGATCGGCTCGGCGTCCAGGACCGCCAGCGGCCTGCCGTCCTCGGGGTCGAACAGGACGACCACACCCTGGTGGCTGCTGCGGCCAGGATGTTCGGGGTCGCGGAAGACCGACACGAGTTTCGCCGCGAGGCCGAGGCCGGGGACGTATCCGGGCATGGCGCCGAGGAGCCCGTCGGGGGTGAAGGCGGCGGTCCGCGCCGGAGCGGACGCCCGGTCCTGGGCCACGGCGACGAGGGCCTCGCAGACGGCGGTCATCAGCCGGTTCGGGTCGAGGGCGGCGAGGGTGGCGGCCCGGTCGAGGACGAGGATGTCGCTCACGCCGGGACCTCCTGGTGTGAACCGGAGAGCAGGCCCGCCAGCGTGTCGGCCGCGGAGGCGAGGGCGGCGCGGAGCCGTTCGAGCCGTTCGTCGTCGATCTCCGCCGACGGTCCGACGACGGTGAGCGCGCACACGGGCACTCCCTCGGCGGGTACGACGGCCCGGCTGACCGAGGCGACGAGTCGGTCGTTGCGTCCGTCCTCGGCCGCGAAGCCGTCCGCTTCGGCACGTGCGAGATCGGCGAGCAGTCCCGTGTCCCCGTCGAGGGGATGCCCCGCGTCCGAGGCCACGTCGAGGTACGGGGTGCGAGCGTCCTGCGGCAGAGCGGCCACCAGGGCGAGCGGTCCGGCGAATCGGTGCACGGGCAGCGTTTCGTCGAGCAGGGTGCTGATCATCGCCAGCCGGTCGGGCCGTACGACGTCCACCACCCGGGAGCCGGTGCGCTCCAGCACCTGGAGGTTGGCCATCAGACCGGTGTGCGCGGACAGGTCCTCCAGCACCGGACGGGCCAGCGTGGTCAGCGAGTTGTGCGCCGCGCGGGCCGACAGGAGCAGTACGGCCGTACCGGGCAGATAGCGGTCGTCCGCGCGCAGCACCCAGCCACGGCGTACCAGGTCCACCAGGATCCGGTAGGCGGTGGCGCGGTGCAGTCCGACCGTCTCGGCGAGATCGGTCAGCCGGGGCGGGCGAGGAGCGCGGGCAACCGCCTCGACCAGGTCGAGCGCTTTGTCCACGGCCGTGCGCTGCGTTTGCGGCATCGAATCCCTTCCGGAACGTCGGGCGAGAACGGTCCGGTGGGGCGTGTGCACCTCCGGGATCCGGATGTAGGGTACCGGGTGTTTCGGCCAGCGAGAGAGATGTTACGTACTGCGTAACAAAGGAGCGGTGTTCATGACGGGCGACAGTGCAGGGGCGGCCACGCCGTACGCGCCGCCGGAGCGGGGCACCGGCCCGACGGTGGTCTACCGGGGCGTCACCCTGTTCGACGGGACGGGCAGCCCGCCCCGCACCGGGATGTCGATCGTGGTGGACGGTCCGCTGATCCGGGCGGTCGTGCCCGACGCGGAGGCCGACGCCCTCGCCGAGGGTGCCGAAGTCGTCGACCTCAACGGGCAGTTCGTCACTCCCGGGCTCTTCGACGCCCATCAGCACCTCGCCACCCCGCCCGACCGCCCCACCGCCGAGGCTGTGCTGGACCGGCTGGTGCACAGCGGTGTCACCGGCATCCGGGACATGGCCGACGACCTCCGCCAGATCGGCGACCTCGCCCGGGCCACCCGCGTCGGCGAGATCGCCGGTCCCGACATCCACTACGCGGCGCTGATGGCGGGCCCCGGCTTCTTCGACGACCCCCGCACCCATCAGGTCAGTCAGGGCGCGGTGCCCGGCGAGGTCCCCTGGATGCAGGCCGTGACCGAGGCCACCGACCTGCCTCTCGCGGTGGCGCTCGCCCGTGGGACGTACGCGTCCGCCATCAAGGTGTACGCCGACCTCGACGCGGGGCTCGTCGCGGCGATCACCGCCGAGGCACACCGGCAGGGCATCCCCGTCTGGGCGCACGCCGCCGTCTTCCCCGCCGCGCCGGGCGAGGTCGTCGAGGCGGGCGTGGACGCCGTCTCGCATGTGACCCTCCTCGCCCACGAGGCGGCGACGCAGCCGCTGACCTCGTACAAGGACAAGCCGCCCGTCGACCACTCCGCCCTCGTCACCGGGGAGGACCAGCGGCTGGAGAAGCTCTTCGCGCGGATGCGGGAGCAGGGCGTCGTCCTGGACGCGACCGCCGGGCTGTACGCCTCCCGCGAGTTCGCGAGCGACGACCCCGAGGTCAACGAACGGGCCGCCCGCAACAACGAGTTGGCGATCGCCCTCACCGCGCAGGCGCACCGGGCCGGAGTCGAGATCGCCACCGGCACCGACTACGAGACCCCGCCCGAGGAGCCCTTCCCCGCCCTCTACGAGGAACTCGCCTTCCTGGTACGGCGGTGCGGCATCCCGGAGCGTGACGTCCTTCGGTCCGCGACCCTGATCGGTGCCCGCAGCGCCGGAGTCGACGACCTGACCGGCAGCGTCCAGGCAGGCAAGCTCGCCGACCTCGCGGTCTTCGCGCGCGACCCGCTGGCCGACATCGACCACCTGCGCACCATCACCCTGACCGTCAAGCGGGGCCGTCGCTTCTCGCGTTCCGCCTACGCCGAAGCCCTCCCCCAGGAGAAGCGATGACCACCCCACCGATGATCATCAACGCGCTGGGGCAGCTCGACAACCCCAACGACCCTCGGTCGCAGGCGGCGGCAAGCGAACTCAACGCGAGCAGCGAACAGTTCACCGTCGACGCCCGCACGCTCACCGAGGCACGGGCCTCCGGCCTGACCGCCGTCAACATCACCCTGGGCTACGTCATGGGCGACCTCCCGCCCTACGAGCACACCCTGCACGAGATCGACGTCTGGGACGGCATCACCGCCCGGCACCCCGACGAGCTGCTCAAGGTCACCTCCGTCGCCGACATCGAGTCCGCGGCACGGGACGGCCGTATCGGCGTGATCTACGGCTTCCAGAACGCCGAGGCCGTCGGCGACGACGTCGGCCGGGTCGCCGTCTTCGCCGAACGCGGCGTGCGGGTGGTGCAGTTGACGTACAACCAGGCCAACCACCTCGGCGGCGGTTCGATGGCGCCCGCCGACACCGCGCTGACCGGCTTCGGGCGTGAGGTGGTCGACGCCCTCAACGACCGGCACCTCATGGTCGATCTCTCGCACAGCGGTGAACGCACCTGCCTGGAGGCGGCGCGCCACTCCTCCGTGCCCGTCTCGATCAACCACACCGGATGCCGGGCGCTCACCGACCTGCCGCGCAACAAGACCGACGAGGAGCTGAGGCTGGTCGCCTCCCGGGGCGGGTTCGTCGGCATCTACTTCATGCCGTTCCTGAGCCCCACCGGCCACGCGCGTGCCACCGACGTCGTAGAGCACATCGTGCACGCCGTGAACGTCTGCGGGGAGGACCACGTCGGCATCGGCACGGACGGACCGGTCACCGCCATCGACGACCTCGGAGCCTACCGGGCCCACCTGGCCGAGCACGTCGCCCGGCGGCAGCGGGCCGGGGTCTCCGCCGCGGGGGAACGCGCGGACACCTACCCGTTCGTGGTCGACCTGCGGGGCGTGGACCAGTTCCGGGAACTGATCCGCCTGCTCGAACAGCGCGGATTCTCCACCGAGCGGATCGAGAAGATCATGGGCCGGAACTTCGTCGACTACGCGCGACGCGTCTGGGCCGAGTAGCGGGCCGAAGTGGGGCCTGCCGACATGGTGTTGCGCAGGGCGGGCGATCCGGACGTCACACCGACCCAGGCAAGGACAATGGCGGAAAAAAGAGATGGCAGGTACATGACCTAAGAGGTCTCCGGGGCATAGCATCGCAAGGCCCCGGAGGGGCGGTCGACGGTGCGTCCGGCCCCACCGGTCAACCCGTGCCGCTCCTTCGCGTACCCGGCCCCGCCGGGGCCGGAAATCCCCCCACGGATGAAGGAGCAGCAATGCCCCTCGGCACATGGCTCAAGGCAGGCACCTCCGCCGCGGCGTTCGTCCTCGCCACGGCGGGCGCGGCGACCGCCTCCCCCTCCCTGGCGAGTGAACCGTCCACCGCTCAGGCGGCCGTGGTGACCCTGCACTACGACGACAGCCGCGCCGGAGGCTGGGAAGCCGCGATCGCGGCCGGGGTCGCCACCTGGAACGCGAACGTGAGCAACGTACAACTGGTGGAAGCCGCACCCGGCACCACGACCGAGATCGTGATCGTCGCCACGACGGGCTGGCCGCAGGCCACGCTCGGACCCGTTCGGCCGGGCCGTCAGGTCCGCGTCGAGCTCGGCAGCCAAGCCGTGAGCCAGGGCTACAACAAGACCCGGATCGCCGCCCACGAGCTGGGACACAGCCTCGGCCTGCCGGACACGAAGCCCGGCCCCTGCTCACAGCTCATGTCGGGGTCGAGCGCCGGCACGGCCTGCACCAACGCCGTGCCCAACGCGACCGAACGGTCCCGCGTGCAGTCCGCCTACGCGAGTGCCGTCGCCGCGCTCGCGCCCATGGACGGACGGACCCTCGTCGACGCGCCTTGAGCCCGTTGCCATGAAGCGACCGCGCCCCGGGGATCTCGAACACGTCCCCGGGGGTGTGGCATCAGAGAGCGTGCGCGGTAGGCCCGTTCACCGCCCCACTCCCCTTCAGGGCCCCACTACAGTGGGCCAACCATGCCCGGACTCCTCGGAATCAACCACCTGACACTGTCCACGACCGACCTCGACCGGCTCGTGTCGTACTACACGCAGCTGCTCGGCGCGGCACTCGCCTTCGAACGCGCCGTCACCTCTTCCGATCCACGCATCGCGGTCCTCGATGTGGGCTCGGACGACCACCTCATGATCGTCGAGACCGCCACCGCTCCCGCGCCCGGGCTCGACCCCCTCGGGAAGGCGGGGTGGGGGCTGCGCGTGGGTTCGCACGCGGAGCTGTGTGAGGTCCGCGCACGCATTCTGGCCACCGGGTGGCCGGTCGGGCCGATCGAGACGCTGCCCACCCAGTGGACGATGACGGCCCACGATCCGGACACGCGCCCCGTGGACATCCGGGCCCACCGCCCGCGCACCCCGTCACCGCAGCCCGCCGCCTGACCTGGGCCCCAGGCCCCAGGCCCCAGACGCTCGGCGCGTCCCGGAGAGCTCGCGCTCTCCGGCTTTCCCCGCTGTACCGCCCCGTCAGGGGTAGAGGCCGGCCCGGAAGGCGAAGGAGACGAGTTGTGCTCGATCACGTGCGTCGACCTTTGTCATGGCCCGTACAGCGTGGGTCTTCACGGTGAACGGCGACACCGACATCTGGGCCGCTATCTCGTCGTTGCTGAGACCGCCGGCCACGAGGACGACCACGTCGCGTTCTCTGGGGGTCAAGGCGTCGAAGCGTCGCAGCAGCTCCCGGTCGATGACCGGGGGCGGGCTGTCGGTCATGTGACCGATGAGTGCGGCCGTCGCGGCGGCCGAGAGTGCGCCACCGCCGCGGACGACCTCGGTGATTCCGGCGACCAGTTCCGCGGGGCTGACGGTCTTGCTCAGGAAGCCGTTGGCGCCCGCGCGCAGGGCGGCGAGCACGATGTCGTCCTGGTCGAAGGTGGTCAGGACGACGACTCGCACGTGCTCGGGCGGGTGCTCCGCGCGGATGCGGCGGGTGGCTTCCACACCGTCGATGCCGGGCATGCGGATGTCCATCAGGACCAGGTCCACGGGGTGGTCCCGGAGGAACGGGACGACCTGGAGTCCATCGGAAAGGTCGCCCACGACGACGAGATCCGGGTCGACGCGGAGCACGGCCTTGATGCCGGCTCTGATCTCGTCCTGGTCATCGACAATCAGGATCCGGGTCATCGGACGCCGGCTTCCAGGAGGCGGAACTCCGCGTGGACCCGGAATCGCCCGTCGTTCCTGTCGATCGTCAGCCGCCCGTCGGAGGACTCGACGCGTTCGCGCATGCCGAGGAGTCCCAGTCCGCTGCCCGACCCGGTGCCGTGCGGTGAGGGGGCGACGCGGTTGTCCACGGTGACGCAGATCCGGCCGTCGCGCTCGCGCACCTCGACCGTCGCCGCTCCCTCGCCGTGCCGGTGGGCATTGGTGAGGGCCTCCTGAACGACCCGGTAGACCGTCACGCCGACGCCGGGCTCCACGGCACCGGCCGGGATGTCGATGGAGGAACGGACGTCGAGGCCGATGCTCTCGAAGGAGGCAATCAGGCCTTCCAGACCGCTGAGCGCCGGGGCGGGCCGTAGCGCCTCGTCCTCGGAGATCTCGTCCCCCAGGCGCAGGAGCGCGAGGATCCGTTGCGTTTCGACGACGACGGTGCGGGCACTGGACCTGGCCGAGTCGAGCGCCTGCCGGGAGGACTCGGCGTCGTCGGGCAACCCGATCTCGGCGGCACCGAGATGCAGGCTCAGCAGTGCGACCTGGTGGCCGATGACATCGTGGAGATCCCGGGCGATGCGCAGCCGTTCCTCGGTCACCCGTCGGACGGCCTCGATCTCGCGGGTGGCTATCGCGCTCTCGGCCCGTTCCTCCAGGGTCCGCCAGTGCTCTCGATGGATCCGCAGAGCAGCCCCTGTCGCGCCTCCGGCTATGGCTGAGAAGAGTGCGGCGGCTCCCACGATCGCGCCGCCACGAAAGCCTCCCAGCGTCATGAACGCGCCCAGGAAGAACGCCGCCACGATGCCTGTCCCCACGAGCGGCTGCTTACCCGCAAGCGTGATGGAGAACAGCACGAGCACGGCCATCATCCACACCGACAGGGGGTCGTGGCCGACCGCTGTGACGGCGAAGGACGCGGCGCTCGTCACGACGAGCCCGGCCCAGGGCCGCCACCACGACAGGGCGACGCCGCCACCGGCGAGGAGCACGGCCAGGACCGTCGGCCCGTCCGACCCCCGCAGGATCACCGCCGCGATCTGACCGGCGAACACCAGCGCGGCCAGCGCATAGGCGACGAGGTGCAGCACCTCGGGGCGGCGGACCCACAGGGGTGCGACGGGCCCGTCGTGCTTGTTCCGCGCCTTGACCATGACCTGATTGTCGTCCACCCGTGGGGCGGCCGCGTACTTCGAACGATGTAGAAGGCTCGCCCGGTCCGGGTGATCGGATCGGCGGAACGCGATCGATTCCAAGCAGGATCCAGACAGGACTCCGGGCAGGATTCCGGGCAGGATTCCGGGCAGGATTCCGGGCAGACGGCAGAAGTACTTCGTTCGAAGTACGCGGCCTCGTCCCAGGCCACTGAGACTCCTCAGCGAGGCGACCGCCTCACACCATCACCCATACACAACGGGACACCGGATGACTCAGACCGCCCTGCCTTCGAGCACGACAGCGACCACGCCGACCCTCACCGGGCTTCGCTCGCTCTATCTGATCCGCGCCGCCTTCTCCCTGATCTGGGTGACTCTGCTGGGCACGACTTCCGCCTCGCTCGTGTCGGCGGACAAGCCCACACCGGTCTCGGCCGTGCTGCTCGTCCTCTACCCCCTGTGGGACGTCATCGCCACGCGCCTCGAACATCGCATGACGGGCACCGGCTCGACGGACCGCGCCGGTGCCGTCAATGTGGCGCTCGGCCTCGCCACCACCGTCGTGATGATCGCTGCCGTCTTTTCCACCGTGGGAACGGTCCTGCTCGTCTTCGGCCTGTGGGCCCTGCTGTCCGGAGCGATCCAGTTGGCCGTGGCGATCCGGCGCCGACGTACGGTCGGCGCCCAGTGGCCCATGATCATCAGTGGTGGGCTGTCCGTCCTCGCCGGTGCGTCCTTCGCTGCCATGTCCGCCTCGGCGACGAGCGGCCTGTCCGGCGTCGCCGGATACTCCGGCTTCGGCGCCTGGTGGTTTCTCGTCTCCGCCATCGCCCTGAGCCTGCGCAACCGACGCGAACAGAGGTGAACCGCCGTCGCCGGGACTTCGTCCAGACGGTGGTTGCGCCAACTGTCTTGTCCCTAGGATGTGTTGTCTGACGCGCCACCGGTCGGGCTGGTGCGGTACGTGACTGGGGAGACGATGGAGTCCGGGAAGCGGTTGTCCACCAAGATCGACGCCACGGTTCCGACGGCCGCGCGCATGTACGACTACTACCTGGGCGGCAAGGACAACTACGCGGTCGACCGTGCCGCGACCGAGGAACTGGACAAGGTGGTGCCCAGCACTCGGGCACTGGCACTGAACAACCGGCGCTTCCTGCAACGGGTGGTGGGGACGCTGGCGCAGGAGTACGGCATCCGGCAGTTCCTGGACCACGGGTCCGGTCTGCCCACACAGAACAACGTGCACCAGGTCGCCCAGCGCATCGATCCGACCTCACGCGTCGTGTACGCGGACAACGATCCGATGGTGCTGGTGCACGGCCGTGCCCTGCTGGACCAGAACGACCGCACGGCCGTGATCCAGGCCGACATGCGCGACACCGACGTGATCTTCTCCCACCCCGACACCCAGCGGCTGATCGACTTCTCGCAGCCGGTGGGCGTGCTGTTCAACTCGGTGTTCCACTGCATTCCGGACAGCGACACGGAAGGCCCGCTCGCGGTGGTGAAGCGGGTGACCGAGCGTCTCGCGCCCGGCAGTTGCCTGGTGATGTGCCAACTGGTCAGCGAGGACCCCAAGGTGCGGGACTTCGTCACCGACTTCATGGACAAGGCCACGCAGGGGCACTGGGGTCGGGTGCGCGAGGAGAAGGACGTCGCGCAGTGGTTCGAGGGGCTGGAGATCCTCGAACCCGGCCTGGTGGAGGTGTCCACCTGGCGGCCCGACAGCGAAGTGGCGCCGCGTCAACTGACCCACGAATGGGTCGAGTTCGGCGGATGCGGCCGCATCCTGTGACGGAGCGGCCCCGGCTCACCGGTCCCCGTAGCGCAGCTTGACGGTCTCACGCAGACGGTCGAGGGAGTCACGGGGGCTGAGGGCGTCGTCGGCCAGTTGGTCCAGCGCCACGCGGTACTGCTCGGTCTCGTCGCGGTCCTCCAGGAACGTGGCGCTCCTGATGTGCTCCAGGTAGACGATGTCCGGGAGGTCGAGGCCGCCGAAGCGCAGGTATGTGACCGGGATGGCGGGTGCGGAGGCATTGGTCACGTCCAGGGGTACGACCTGGACGGTGACGTGTGACTTCTCGGCCATCTCGATGAGGTGTTCCAGCTGTTCGCGCATGATCTCGCGGCTGCCCAGGACCCGTAGCAGCACCGACTCGTCGACGATCGCCCACAGTTGTGGCGCGTCCGGCCGTTCCAGCAGTTCCGCCCGCTTCATGCGCAGCTCCACGCGGCGGTTCACCTCGCGGCTCGGGGCGGCGGGCAGGCCGCGCTCCATGACGGCGCGTGTGTAGGCCGGTGTCTGCAGCAGTCCGGGAACGTACTGGATCTCGAACGTACGGATGGAATCGGCCGCTTCCTGCAACCCGACGAGCCGGTCGAACCACTCGGGCATCAACCGCTTGTCGAAGCGCTGCCACCATCCGGGCTCACCGGCCCGCCGCAGCAGCTCCAGCAGGACGGAGGCCTCGTGCTCCTCCGTCTCGTAGAGGTCCAGCAGCGCGCGGACATCGGTCTCGGTGGGTGGCCGGCGGCCCTTGCCCGCCTCGATGCGGGACAGTTTCGCCGGACTGAACCCGATGGCCCGCGCCGCCTGTTCCTGCGCCATACCGGTGTCCTCGCGCAGGCCCGCCAGCTGCACGCCGACCAGCATCTTCAGCAAGGTCGGTGCGGGCTCGGTGCGCCGCAGGTACGGTTCGAGTCGGGAGACACGCGGTGACTCGGAGGGCATCCTGACTCCCGGTGGGCAGAAGGCAACAGCCCGCATTATCGCACCGGTTGGCCGCTACGCGCATGTCCGGACACGAGCACGGGGCGGACGGCGCGCGTCCCCTTTCACATCACGGCTTTCACATCGCGGCGCCGGACTTCACATCAGGCCGTCGAACTCGCCGTCCTTCACACCGGCGAGGAAGGCCGCGACCTCGGCGGACGTGTAGACCAGCGCGGGGCCGTGCGGATCACGGGAGTTGCGCATCGCCACACCTCCCTCGGCCAGGGTCGCCACCTCGACGCAGTTGCCCTCGGCGTTGCTGTGTCGGCTCTTGGTCCAGCGGACGTCCAGTGAACTCGCTCGCACCCCGTTCGGAACTGATGGCACCGCAGTCTCCTCGCGCATGACTGGCTCGATCCACACGTGCAATTTCTCGTGAAATTGCACGGGCTGGCTGTCGACGTGGATAATAACCCCGTCGCCAACGTCCTTGCTGGCACCTAGTTCTGACGCCCTGACGTCACCTCAGGAGATGCCGTGTCGCAGCCCGCGCGCCCAGCACCCTGGTCTGGCCCGACCGTGCTCCCGGCACAGCGGGTCGCGCCCCTCACCGCCGCATCGCGCCCCACCGCCCGGAGCGCCACCCTGCGCCTGCCCGGCACCACCGAGGGATGCGCGCAGGCGCGCGAGTTCACCGAACGCGTCCTGGGCGCGTGGGAGTTGAACGAGTACCGGGACGACGCGCTGACCGTCGTCTCCGAGCTCGCCGCCAATGCCGTGCTGCACGGCCGGAGGAGCGATACGCCCGACGACACCGAGTCCGACGTATGGCTGCGGCTCACGCGCCGCACCACCCACCTGGTGTGCGCCGTGACCGACCAGGGCGAAGGACTCCCGCACCCGACGCACTCGCCGAACCTGATCAGCGAACACGGCCGCGGCCTGTTCATCGTCGAGGCCCTCGCCCAGCACTGGGGCTGGACCCGCCACACACCCCTGTGCAAGACCGTCTGGGCCATGCTGCCCACACCGGCGCGCGCCTGACATGAGTCAGCCGCAGGAGAGCACCACGCTCCACGACGTCGCGCTCGTACCCTGGAGCGACATCGAGGACGTGTCGGGGTCCGCCGCCGCCATCCCCTACCTGCTCGCCGCCATCGCCTCGGGCGACAAGGCCGCCACGCAGCACGCGCTGGACCGATTGCGGCACCGGATCTGCCGGCACGGGTTCGTCGTCGGACAGGCCACCGCCCCCACGGTCCCCTTCCTGTGGGACCTGGCCCAGCGTCCGCAGACGACGTGCCGGGTGCAGATCCTGCGCCTGTTGCGGAACATAGCCGACGCCCGGCAATGGGAGACCACGGCCGCCGCCTACCCGAAGCTCCGACGCCGCCACGGTGACCATGTCGAGTGGGAGTCGGCCGCCCGCCGGGCCGTACGCGCCCAACGCGGCGTCATCCCGCGTCTGTTGGCCGAGCACGACGACGAACTCGTGGACGCGACCGAGGCACTCGCCTCCACACTGACCAAGTGAGGACTCCGGGGCTCTGACGACGCGGGCAACCGGTAGGCCCCTCTCAGGCACTCCCATGCGCCGGGATCCGCAGACGCACCTCGTAACCACCGCCCGGGGTGGGCTCTGATTCGAGGGTGCCGGCGAGGAGTTCGGCGCGTTCCTTGAGGCCGATCAGGCCCTGCTGGGAGCCGGGAAGCGGCAGAGAGGTGCGGGTGGGGGGTGTGTTCGTGACGGTCACGCCGAAGGCGGAGCCGTCGTCCGCATGCCACAGACGCACGGTGGCGGAGGCGCCGGGCGCGTGCTTGCGGACGTTGGTGAGGGCTTCCTGGACGGTGCGGTAGACGGCGCGCTGGGCGGTGGTGCTGACGTCGGGGGGCAGTTCGCCGGTCAGTTCGGTGTCGATGCCGCTGGTCGTGACGAGCTTGTGCAGGTCGGCGAGGGTGGGCTGCGGGGTGAGTTCGGTGCTCCGGCCGCCGGAGGCACGCAACAGGGTGACCATGTGGCGCAGTTCGTCGAGGGTGTCGACGCTGAGGGAGCGGATGGTGCGGGCGCCCTCCTTGAAGTCCGGGTCCTTCGCCGCGACTTGGAGGGCGCCGGCCTGGACGGCGATCAGGCTGACCTGGTGGGAGACGACGTCGTGCATCTCGCGGGCGAGCTGGGCGCGTTCGCGGGCGAGGACGGCCTGGGAGTGCAGCAGGCGCTCGTGTTCGCGGGCCTCCTCGATCTCGGCGAGGCGGCGGGCCAGGTCGCGGCGGGCCTGGAGGAGCTGTCCCAGCAGAACGGGAGCGGCGGCGGTGGCGAGTGTGTAGAAGAAGTAGACCAGGGTCCAGGTGCGGTCGTTCGAGGTGAGGTCGTTCAGCGGCCAGGGGGCTGCGGAGGCGAGTGCGAACAGCACGGCGCACACGATCAGCAGTCGGCGGTCGCGGGACCGCTCGGCCAGCGTGAACAGGGCCGCGAACGGCGCGAACACGATGTCCAGCATGAGGCTGGCAGGGAGCGTGAGCAGGAACACCGCGAGCGGGAAGCGCCGTCGCACGGCGAGCGCGGCGCAGGCGAGCGCTGCCATGGCCTGCGCGGCGCGGTCGGCGTCTCCGAGGCTGAGCAGAACGTCCACGAGGGCGACCGCGACGACCGCGGCGTCGATGACCGGGGCGGGGATCCGCGCCCACCACTCCTCGGGTGCGGTCATCGGCCGGACTCCGGGCGCCGTCGTCCGTCGTCGAGCAGGCCGGCCCGCTGTGCGAGGAGCGCCGCCTGGACCCGGCTGCCGACACGCAGCTTGGTGAGGATCGCGCTGACGTGGTCCTTGACGGTGCCCGCGCTGAGGTGGATGCGCGCACCGATGTCGGTGTTGGACAGGCCCTCGGCGATGAGCACGAGCACGTCGCGCTCGCGCTCGGTGAGCCGGCCGACGCGGGCGCTGTCCTCGTCGTCGAGGGTCGCCGCTCCGGGGTGGCTCTGCCAGACGGCGCGGGACGCCTTGGGTGACATCACGACCCCGCCCGCGGCCAACGTGCGCACGAGTTGGGCGAGTTGATCGGGTTCGGTGTCCTTGAGCAGAAACCCTGCCGCACCCGAGCGCAGCGCGGTGAGGATGTACTCGTCGGCGTCGAACGTGGTCAGCATCGCCACCACCGGTGGCTCGGGGAGAGCGCGGAGTTGACGCAGCACGGTCAGTCCGTCGACGTCCGGCATCCGGATGTCCAGGAGCACGACGTCGGGGTCTTCCTTGCGCACGGTGTCGACCGCCTGCGCGCCGGCCGTGGTCGCGACGACCTCGATGTCGTCGGCCGCGCTCAGGATGAGTTTGAAGCCGGAGCGCACCAGCGCCTCGTCGTCCACCACCATGACCCGGATCATTCGCGTCCCATCTCGCCGTCCCTGTGCGCGCGGCGCCGGCCGCACGTCGATGTCGATTGTCACCGTTCCGACCGTAGATCCGGGATACGCCGTCCAGGGCGGAGCGGCGGGACGTTCCCGCCGGTCGGGGGGAGGGTTCCAGCCGGGCGGGGGGAATCCGGGACCGGCCGGCTCTACGGGACCTGGCGCTCGGTCCTCGCCCTCGACTGTGTGGACGCCACTCCGGGAATGATCGTCGTGGCCGCGTACGCGTTCATCGAGTGCCCGGGTGTGGCCCCTGCCCGGCAGGGGCCGTACCCGCCGGGTGGCGGGGTCGGACCGGACAGTCGCCGGATACTGCGCGGCCCGGCCGCTCTCCAGCCTGGAAGCATGACCCAGAACGCAGATCACACGGCGCCCACCGCCGCCCCGCCCGGGGCCGCCGAGAACACACAGTCCAAGGCTCCGGAGACCGGACGTGTCCCGGTCGGCCGCCTGATCGGCGTGGACCTCGCGCGGGGGTTCGCGGTCTTCGGGATGTACGCGGCGCACGTCGGCCCCGACCCGTCCCGGGGCGGCTTCATCGGGAACGTCATGGACCTGGCGCACGGCCGCGCCTCCGCGCTGTTCGCCTTCCTCGCCGGCTTCTCGATCATGCTGATGACCGGCCGCCGCACCCCGAAGACGGGCCGGGCGGGCCGCCAGGCGGTCGCCAAGGTGGTGATCCGGGCGCTGGTCCTGCTGGCCCTGGGCACCGCGTTGACCCTGAGCGGTACCCCGGTCGAGGTGATCCTCGCCTTCTACGGCCTGTACTTCCTCATCGTCCTGCCGCTGTACCGGCTGCGCGCCCTCCCGCTCGCGCTCATCGCCGCGGGCAGCGCGCTGGTCCTGCCGCAGGTCCTGTACGTCATCCAGCACGCGCTGCCCGCCGACGGCGTCGAAGGCGTCTGGGCCTGGCCCGCGGGAGCCGACGGCATCGTCTCGCTGCTGTTCACCGGGAGCTACCCGGCCCTGACCTGGATCCCCTTCGTCGTCGCCGGGATGGCCGTGGCCCGCCTGGACCTGGCCGCCGGCGTGGTGCGCATACGCCTCGCGCTCACCGGGGTCGGCCTCGCCGTGCTCGGATACGGCGGCTCCTGGCTGGCCCTGCACCTGGTGCCCGGCGCTCTGACGACGCTGAGTGCCGGAGCCTGGGGCGGTGGCTCGGCCGCGTCGGCCTGGTGGTCCGACACCTGGGGCTACCCCGATGGCAGCACCCCGATGGGGCTCCTGGTGGCCTCGCCGCACAGCGAGACGACCTTCTCCGTCCTGGGCAACGTCGGTGTCGCGGTCGCCGTACTGGTGGCCTGCCTCGCCGCCGTCGACGCCTTCCCCGGCTTTCACCGCCTGGTCCGCCCGGTCATCGCGGTCGGCTCGATGTCGCTGACCGCGTACGTCTTCCACATCGTCGGCATCCACTTCCTCGGGATCGAGGAGCTGCCGGGCTCTCCCCTGCACGTACTGCTGGGCTTCATCGTCGCGGTGACGGTGTTCGCGTCGCTCTGGTCGCGCTTCTTCCGGCGGGGACCGCTGGAGTGGCTGCTGGGCAAGGCCACCAAGCCCGCCGAACTGGTCCGCTGAGCAGCACCACCACAGCGCGGTGTCTCCCTCCGGTGCCCCGCGGCGCTCATGCAGGTGACCCAGTGGCTCTACGCCGACTCGAAGCGTTGATCGGCGACGAGATCCGGTACCACGTACACGGAAGCGCTTGGCAGGAACCGGCGCGTCTCATGGTTCGGCGTGGCTTCTCCCGTCGCTCGGGCGGGAGGGCCCCGTCGGCCGGTGGACCCGGCCGACGAAGGAGAACTCAAGCGCGTCGCGGGGCGGGACCGGCATCTGTCAGGGCGGCGGACGCCGCTGCTTGGTCCGCGGGAAAGTCACGCCGCGAATGAGGCTCGGTGTTCAGTGTTCGCAGAGGGAGAATTCTCGTTCGTAGAGCTCTTGGTTGTGCTCGTCGACGAAGAACTTGCGTTCCTGCATGAGCTGTTCGCGGTATTCCTTGGCCTGTTCAAGTGTCATCGTCGAGGATTCGGACCACGGTTGCTGCGGTGGCACATCGGATGTCGAGACGATCTTTTCTGACGGATCCACCAGAAAGAACGCGAGAATCTTGCGATATCCCGGACGGGTCGGGTCCGTGAGGCGGAATGAACCGACGCGGTGTTGCAGGATGTTCGGGAAGGCCAGGCAACGGCCCGCCGGGGTCGATGCCGATCCGAGTACCTGGTTCAGCGCGTCTTCGTTCTCCAGGCCGTAGACCTCACGCAGACCGTTGTCGTCGTTCTGCTCGTAGTCCGGGTCGTCAAGTGCCGCCCGGAAACTCAGGCTGCTTTCGGTGATGTTCTCGCTGTCCCAGTAGTAGATGCCGGTCGAGACGATCCGTTCGTTCATCATCCCCTCGACATGCCAGGAGCCACCGGGGTACTCAGGTGTGTCCGGGGTGAGATGAATGGCGGCGATCTTGACGATGACCTGGAGAGAGCGGCCACGCAGGTCGACTCGGGAGGACACGTCAGGCGCCTCGGGCGGGGTGAAGGCGGGGGCATCCGGGATGATCGGACGGCGGTTCTCGTACCAGGCGTCCTGGGCCGCTCCCCATACCCGGCGGGCTTCGGCGTACGCCTCGTCATCGCTGTAGGAGGACTTGTCCGGGAACTCCGGCTCCGAGTCGTACCACCCGTACGGATCGGCCTCGATCCGCAGTGGTCGCGGGTGACGCAGGTCGGTCAGCACGTTCTCCCAGAGCGGCCGGAAGCGGGCGAACAAGTCCGGTAGCACGGAGACCAGTTCGCGATGCGTCTCGGGATGGACGTTGTTGACGTACGACCGGAAGGAGACAGCGCCGTCGGCACTGACGTCCACGTCCGTCGGCAGCCACTGGAACTTCTCCGAGAACTCGTGCTTCGAGTACCGGTCCGTCGGGTTGCGCCAGGCACGCTCGGGTGCACCGCCGGTCTCTCTCACGAGGCAGAAGAGTGAGGGATGGACCAGATCCAGTACGAGGCCGTCGGATCCGGGATGCCAGTCCTGTTCCGCTTCGGGGACCTGCTCCAGAGCCTGTACCGCCTCGCGCAGCCGCATTCCGAGTTTGTCGTCGATGAGGGTGTCCGACTGCCACACTCCATCAACAGCGGACACCTCGATGCCGGTTCGTGCGTCGCGCAGCGCGGCGTAATGCCGAAGTTCGGCCAGCACAT
Source organism: Streptomyces sp. S3(2020) (assembly GCF_013044505.1). Taxonomy (GTDB): domain Bacteria; phylum Actinomycetota; class Actinomycetes; order Streptomycetales; family Streptomycetaceae; genus Streptomyces. The sequence continues at coordinate 110,785 of NZ_JABERD010000005.1, forward strand.
AGTTGACCTGTGCTTCGGTGAGGCCCTGGGCGATCGCTTCTCGCGTCCACCTGGCGACGATGTCGACGTCGTTCATCTTGTCGAACCATCGCGGCTTCGCCCGAATCTGTGAACTGCACTCCAACATCTCAAGTTCACGCAGTGTGCGGGGTGTTGCGAACTCTATGGAACGGGAAGCCTGAAAAGGCAGCGGAAAAGCGGACAGGTCAGTCAATTCTCTGAGTCTTCCCCGTAGGTGAGTGGTGGCCAGAAGACTACTTGAGGGCACTGACATGACGGCAACGCACGATAGAGCGGGCGGCAGTTCCCCGCGGTCACCCGAGCGGTCACCCGATACTGACGGCACCTCGGAAACCGTCCGACGCCATGGTCGACATCGCGTCGAGCCTCGCCTCCGGCACCGGGAGGAGGTGGGCGTCGACCCACGTGTCCCCCGCTGCGGCCTGAGCCCAGGGGTCGTCGATCACCACCGCTCCCTCCACGGCGCCGTGGCACAGGACCCAGTGCGGCACATCGAACCCTTGCATCTCGGCCAGGGAGAGCAGGAGCAGCACGTGCTGGCCCCGGCCGATGAGGTCACGGACCGTGGGCAGTGCGAGGCGACGCGGGTCGACGGACACACCGATGCGGTCGGCGTGCGCGCGAGAGCTGCGCTGAAGCACGGCACGCCAGTCCTGTTCCTTCTCGTCTAGGTGGTCGAGGAGGACCGGCCGGTCGGTGTCCAGATGGACGGTGACGTGCGATGACGGCCACCGTCTGCGCACGGCCACGCCCAGTCCGACGGGTTCGCAGGCGGGGAAGTTGGTGGCCTCCCGCCAGAGGGTCAACTCCGCCTGGCGGTCCAGGTCTTCGCCCACCAGGATGCCCGCGTGCGTCTGGGCGACGAGAGCCGTGACGGCACCGCAGGTGAAGTGTGTGCTCTGCCCGTAGTAGGGAGGCCGTTCGACCACGCCGCCGCCCAGCCAGCGGACGTATCCGGCAGGGGGCCCTGACGCGCCGTCGGACTGCGCAAGCGGAGGGTCCAATGCCGTGAAACCCGCGGCGGCGGCCTCTTCGGGGCTTGCCGTCCATCCTTCCCACTTGACCTGCGCCAGCCGCTGCTCGCGGGCGTGGGCGATGACGGCCGCGGCGGCCGCGGGCACATCGCCGACGGCGTCGACGATCTTCAGGTAAGCGGTACCCGGACGTGCCGTCACCAGGGCGGCCGCGATCCACTGCTCCCCGTCCTCGCCCGGAACGGCCACGAGGACGGGCGCGTGCGCGGAGCGGTCCACCGCATGCCAGCGCTCCGGCACCTCATGCAGTCCGTGCCGCCGCAGCAGAAGCGGTGTGGAAGCACGCTCGAAGGGGACGACGACGTACCGCATGGGCGCTTGGCGTGAGGACGGCATGCCGGCACTCCTTTGAGGACGGAGAAGGGTACGGAAGCTCGGAATCTCCGTCATGCGCGGGACTGCCTGAGCACCCACACGAAATACGGGGCTCCCACCAGAGCGATCATGAGGCCGGCCGGTAGCTGGGCGGGGGCGATCACCGTACGGCCCAGCGCGTCCGCCACACACACCAGCAGGCCGCCCAGCAGCATCGCGACGGGAATCGCGCGGCTGTGCCGGGCGCCCACCAGCGAGCGGGCGAGGTGAGGGGCGACAAGTCCCACGAAGCCGACGACGCCCACGGCGATCACACTGAGCGCGGCGAGTACCGCGGCGATCGCCAGCGCGGCGAAACGGGTGCGCTGCACCCTGACGCCGACGACGCGTGGGGTGTCCTCGTCGACGGCGAGCAGGTCGAGCCGGCCGCGCATGCACAGCAGCACCGGGAAGGCGATCGCCAGCGCCACCGCGATCGGTACGACGTCGGCGAAGGTCCGTCCGTAGGTCGTGCCGGACAGCCAGGTGAAGATCCGCGGTGTGTCGTAGGGGTCGGCGCGCAGCAGGAGGAAGGTGGTGAGGGAGCTGAGGCCGTAACCCATGCCGATGCCGATCAGGACGAACCGGTCGGGCAGGAAGCCACCGCGCCAGGAGAGCAAGGAGATCACCGCGAAGGTGGCGAGGCCGGCCGTGACGGCGACCGCGATGAGCAGCGGCCGCCCGCCGGACGCACCCGAGGTGACGACACCCGCCGCACCCAGGCCGGCGCCCGCGGTGATGCCGAGCACACCCGGCTCCGCGAGGGGGTTGCGCACCGAACTCTGCACGACGCATCCGGCCAGTCCCAGCGCGGCGCCTGCGACGATCGCGGCGCTCACCCGCGGCACCCGGTCGTCGAGCGCCTGGCCGATGAGGTCCGGAGCGCTCCCCTGGATCCACAGCGCGATGTCCCCCGTCCGCAGCCACAGGCTGCCCGCCAGAACGGACGCGACAGCCGCCACCGCGAGCAGCGCCGCCGCACCCGACACGACGACGAGGAAGGCACGCCGCGACCGCACGGCGACACGCGCCGGGGGCGGTTGCCGCACCCCGCCCGTGTCGCGCAGGCGCAGCGCGAGCACGACGATCACGATCGAGCCGAGCAGTGCTGTCGGTACGCCGGTGGGGATGGAGGCGGCCCCGTCCGCGCCCTGCACCGCGCGCAGTACAGCGTCCGAGAGCAGGATGAGCAGCGCGCCCAGCAGACCCGCCGCGGGCAGCAGGAAGGCATGCCCGCGCAGCGCTCGAATCCGGCTCGCAATCAGGCGGGCCAGCACCGGTGCGCCGAGACCGACGAAGGCGATGGGCCCGGCGAGCGTGACCGCCGTGCTGGTCAGGAGCACCGCGCAGATCACCGCGCACACACGGGTGCTGCGGATCGGTACGCCCAGCGTGGCGGCGGCGTCATCGCCGAGATGCATCACATCCAGCCGCCTGGACAGCGCCAGGGCGACACAGAGCACCACGGTGACGACGGGGAAGGCGCGCGCCGAGGCGTCGATGTTCAGCTGCGCGAGCGAACCGCTCCCCCAGGCGAACAGCCCCGTGGTGTTCTTGGAGAACAGGATGAGCAGCATCCCGGTCGCGGCGTCCAGGGCCATCGCCACCGCCGACCCGGCCAGGATCAGGCGTGTGCCCGCCGTGCCCGCCGCCCGGCCCGCCAGCAGCAGCACCACGCCGGCGGCGAGCAGACCGCCCGTGAACGCGACGGCACCCGAGGCCCACAGCGGCACGGAGACACCGAGAGCGGCGACGCACGTGATGCTGAGATACGCCCCGGCCGTGACCGCGACCGTGTCCGGGGAGGCGAGCGTGTTGTGGGTGACGGACTGGAGCAGCGTGCCCGCGCAGCCCAGGGCGACACCCACGGCCAGGCCCGCGAGCAGGCGCGGCAGGCGTGAGCCGGTGAAGATCTCGCCGACCAGGACCCCTTGCGTGCTCTCGTGCTGTCCCGCGGCATAGCGCGCCAGGTCAGCGAAGCCGACACCCGACGTTCCCTGCGTCAGATGCCACAGGCCCACCATCGCCGTCGCGGCCGTAAGGGCGACCAGGACGGCCACGCCGGCGGGGCCGCCGCCGCGCTCGGAAGCGGGCAGCGGCCTTTCCTGCGGCGGTGCCAGTCGTGCTGTGGTCACTTCTTGTCGAGGACGTCGACGTAGGCGTCGATCGCCTGCTCGCAGGAGCGCGGTCCGCCCGCGCCCCACACCCGGGCCGGGAAGGCGTGGGCGCGGCCCTCCTCGACGGCCGGGAGGGACTTCCAGATCGGGTTCTTCCGCAGGGCCGCCACGTAACCGCCGGCTCCTTCGTCGTTCGCGTAGAACAGGTTGGCGTCGCCCACGGCGGTCAGGCCCTCGACGTCGGTCTGTGCGAGACCGTAGGACGGGTCGACGCCCCCGTCACCGTGCTTGCTGTTGACGTCCTTGGTCCACGCGGGCGTCATGCCCAGTTCCTTGCCGATCTCGGTGAAGAGGGCGCCGTCGCTGTAGGGGCGGACGGTGAGGTTGCCGCTCTGGAGCCATCCGTCGAAGAACAGGAAGTCCTTGGTCGGCAGGTCCGCGTCGGTGACCTGCTGCTTCGCCTCGGCGAGGTGCTGGTCGAACTCCTCGAGCACCTGGTCGGCCCGCTCGGTGCGTCCCGTCGCCTCGCCGATCATGCTGAAGACCTTGCGCATGTTCCCGATCGGGTCGTCGGGATCCGCGCCTCGCGTGGCCATCACCGGCACGCCCCGCTTCTCCAGCTTCGCGATCATCTCGTCGTCGGCGTCGAACGCCTCCACCACGATGAGGTCCGGGTCGGCCGCGTACAGGGTGTCGAGATCGGGCTCCTCGCGGGTGCCGATGTCCGTGACCCCGTCGGGCAGCGTCTCCGCGCTCACCCAGGTGTTGTAGCCCTTCGCGTCGGAGACCGCGGTCGGGGTCACGCACAGGGTCAGCGCGTCCTCGATCTGCTGCCATTCGAGGACGGCGATCCGCTTGGCGGGCTTGTCCAGCGTCACCTTGCGGCCGACGCCGTCCGTGAAGGAGACCGGCTCGGTCGACGTGGTCGTCCGGTCGTCGGCACAGTTCTTCGACGCGGGTGACGCGCCGGCGCTGCTCGCGGCCGTGGCCTTGTCGACGTCGGTCGTTCCACAGGCCGTTGCGGCCAGCAGGGTGAGTCCTGTGGAGGCTGCGGCCGCCAGACGACGGGCACGGTTCATGGCGAGTCCTCGTTTCTTGGGGTGGGTGAAGAGCAGTGGTCGCCCGCGGCGAGGGGCCTGCTGGGTCAGGAGGGGTGGCGGCCGAGGGGGTCGATGCGCAGACGGCCTGTCCGGGCGTCGACTCCGACCTCGACGCGGATGTCGTAGACCGAGCTGATGTTCTCGGCGGTGAGGACCTGGGCGGGTGGGCCGACGGCGTGCACGCGGCCGGCGTGCATGAGGACCAGCGTGTCCGCCACGCGTGCCGCCTGGTCGAGGTCGTGCAGGACGACCCCGACCGCTACGCCGTGCTCCTGGACGAGATCGCGCACCAGGTCGAGCGTCTCGATCTGGTAGCGCAGGTCCAGGTGGTTGGTCGGTTCGTCCAGCAGGACGACGCCGGTGTCCTGGGCCAGACAGGCGGCGAGCCAGACGCGCTGCATCTCCCCGCCGGAGAGCTCACCGACCGGGCGGCCGGCCATGTCGTGCACCCCGGTGACCGTCATGGCGCGCTGGACGGCGGCCCGGTCCTCGGTGGTGGGTCCGGCGAAGCCTCGCCGGTAGGGGTGCCGGCCGAACGCCACGACCTCGGCAACCGTCAGTCCTTGGGGCGCGGGTCTGGACTGGGAGAAGAGCGTGACCTCCCGTGCGAACCGGCGCGGGCTGAGGAGGGCCGCGTCCCGCTCCTGCTGTCCGGCGCCGCCCAGTGTGAGGTGGCCGGCGTCCACGCGGTGCAGGCGGGACAGTGCCCGCAGCAAGGTGGACTTCCCGCTGCCGTTCGGTCCGACCAGGGCGGTCGCGCGGCCGGCCTGGAGGGTGAGGGACACGCCGTGGACGACCGGCTTGCCGCCGTAACCGAGCTCCAGGCCGCGCCCGTTGAGCGCACCGACCGGGGTGTCGGGGTCGGCTGGAGCTCTGGCTGCGCCGACAGGTGATCGGGGGTTGGTGAACATCGATGGGTCCGCACACTTCGGGGGTCGGGGACGACGGCACCCTCTGCCCGGACTTCACCGGCCGGGCAGCACGCGGTACCGCGCACGGACGACACCGTTCACGGCGAGCACCAACTAAGGGTTACCTAACTGCATGAAGGCTATATTCCGCCCGCCCTGTCGACAATCAGGAGTTCCGGTCAGCCGATACGGGATTCCGGACACTCCCCGCGGTCCCCTCGGCCGCGAAGAACGCGCCCGGCGTAGTGCCCATGACGCGCCGGAAGGCGGCGATGAAGGAACTGGGCTGCGCATAGCCGAGAACCTCGGAGACCGTCATCACGTCGAAGCCCTCGGACAGCAGCATCAGCGCCCGATGGACCCGCAGCATCTGCCGCCACTGCGCGAAGGACAGACCTGTCGTGTGGCGAAAGGCTCGAGTGATCGTGCGGTCGCTGGTCCCCATGTGCCGAGCCCACTCCTCCAGTGAGCGGTCGTCGGCGGGATCGTCCAGCAGGGCTTCGGCGATCGCGTCGATCCGGGGATCGCCGGGCAACTGCAACGTCAGCTGCCGGTGCGACGGCTCGATCACGTCGAACACGACGGCCTCCGCCCGCGCTCTGGCCGCCTCATCGAGGTCGGTACGCGACAGATGGCCCAGCAGCGACTCCAACAGCGGCGTCATCATGATCGCCTGTGGTTCGTTGAACGCCACCGGAGTGCGCTCGGGAGCGAAGAACGCGCCGTGGAACTCGGCACCCGCCGTCGCCCGGCCTCCATGCACGATTCCGGCGGGCATCCACAGTCCATGCCCCTCGACCACGGTGAAGACGCGGTCCCCCACCCGGGAGGTCAACGTCCCCCCGCGCACCCAGACGAGTTCATGGAGAGGATGCGCGTGCGGCGCCCATTCCGTCGGCACCCGCACGACCTGGGACCCGGCGATGACAGCGAACGGCACGGCATCGGACTGCGGGAGCTCAACCGCCCGGCGCACCACGGTGCCCGCTTCGCGCCGCCACATCCCGAGGGTAGGTGTGCCGCGGGATGATCGGATCATGCGCTTGATTCTATTCGCCCGGATCCGTGCCACGGGCGCGGGCATCGCGTCTCCGGCCGCCACCGCGAGGCACACCTGGTCGGGCGCCAGATCCGGGATGGGCGCATGGGCGACGTCCGGATGCGAGTGGAACAGGGTCGCCGAACGGGCCAGATACCTCGCATCGCAAGGTTCTGGAGGGACGTCGAGCGCGGTTCTCTCGATGGGCGACTTGGTGACCGTCGTCCAGGATCTCCCCGTGCCCAGCCTCGCCGTCGAGACCCTGTTGCCCGTCAACACGGCACTGGCCGTGGCCCTGGTTCTGCTGCTGCTCGTGGGCGCCGCGAGCGCCGCCTGGTTCCGGTTGTCGCCGGACGGCTCCTACCGGCGGGCCCGCGAGATAGCCGTGGCGGGCGCGCGGGCGGCGGTGCAACTGGCCGTGGTGTCCCTGGTGATCGTCTGGGCGGTCCGGCACACCGCGGCCCTGCTCGGCTTCCTGTTCCTCATGTTCGCCGTGGCGACCCGCACGGCGGGGCGGCGGATCACCGCGAACCACACCTGTCGTGCTCATCGCGCTGCTGGCGGTCGAGGCGATCGCCTTGGCACTGACGGTCGAACTCGTGGCCCGCGACCGGCTTCACCGCCGAACCGCCGCCGAACAGGAGCGGGAGCCGAAGCGCTCGGCGGCGCGGCAGAAGTAGCGACTGGGGTTGCGTCGTGTACCGGACGATCCGGACCTGGCCGCCGCCCAGTTACCCGGCATGACCTCCAACTACCCCTTCTGGCCACGCACGTTGCTGCCCCGCTGCGCTCAGCGCTGTGCTAGGGCCCGGATCTCGTCGGCGATCAGCTTGGGGTCCTCCTCGGCCATGAAGTGGCCGCACGAGACGGTGCGGTGACGCAGATCGTCGGACCACGCGCTCCACAGCCCCTGGGCGTGGTAGCCGAGGGCCGCGCCCCAGTCCTGCTGGAGGACGGTGACCGGCATGGCCAGCCGGTTGCCGGCCTCCCTGTCCTCGGTGTCGTGCGCCACGTCCACGCCGGCCGAGGCGCGGTAGTCGGCGACGATGGAGGGCACGGCCGCGGCGGACGCGGCGAGGTAGTGGTCGCGGACGTCGGCGGGGATCGCGTCGGGGGCGTTGGTCCAGGCGTCGAGGAAGTAGGCGAAGAAGGTGTCGGCGGACGCCTCGATCATCTGCTCCGCCAGGCCCGGGGGCTGGGCCATGAGGTAGAGGTGGAATCCGACCGCGGCGTTCACCCCGCGCAGGGCGTCCCACATGTCCAGGGTCGGCAGGACGTCGAGGAACAGTGCGCGGGACACCGTCCGCGGGTGGTCCATCGCGGCGCGGAAGGCGACCAGGGCACCGCGGTCGTGGCCGGCCAGGGTGAAGCGGTCGTGGCCCAGTTCGGCGGCGAGGCGGACGACGTCCCGGGCCATGGTCCGCTTGGCGTAGGTCCGCGGCCCGTTCTCGGCGGGCTTGTCGCTGGCGCCGTAGCCGCGCAGGTCGGGACAGATGACGGTGTGGTCGGCGGCGAGGTCGGCGGCGACGTGCCGCCACATCAGGTGGGTCTGCGGGAAACCGTGCAGCAGTACGACGGGGCTGCCGGTGCCGCCGACGGCGGCGCTCAGCGTGACGCCGTCGCCGACCGGCACGCGGTGCTCGGTGAATCCGGGAATGCTCGGGTGTGTCACAGCGACTCCTGTGGCTCGTGGCAGAGTGGGCGCCGGGGCGCCCCGGGACGGCACCCAGGTTGCGGGCCCCGGATCAGCGATCGATGAGTGGACACGCGGCACCCCGGAACGGCGCCGCCCGCGAAGGGACGACGCCGTGGGCATGGAGTTCGAACCGGTGGGCGTCGAGTTCGAACCGGTGCGCGTCGAGTTCGGGCTGCTGGGACCGGTCGCCGCGTGGGACCCCGACGGCACGCCCCTTCCGCTCGGCGCGCCCCGCCACCGCGAGGTCCTCGGACGGCTTCTGATCGCCCGGGGCCGGGTGGTGCCCGTCGGCCAGCTCGTGGCCGACCTGTGGGAGGACGAACCCCCGGCCGGCGCGATCGGCGCGGTCCGTACGTTCGTCGCGGCGCTACGCCGGGCTCTGGAACCCGCACGTCCTGCCCGCCGCCCGTCCCGGCTGCTGGTCACCGACGGCCCCGGCTACGCCCTGCGCGCCCGACGCGACGTGGTCGACGCCTGGCGGTTCGAGGACACCGCCGCACGGGCCGCCGAAGCCGCGCCCCATGCGGCGGTCGCCCTGTGGGACGAGGCGCTCGCCCGGTGGCGCGGGCCGGTCCTCGCCGACTTCGCCGAAGTGGCGTGGGCCGCCGCCGAACAGGCCCGGCTGGAGGCTTTGCGCCTGGACGCCGTCGAGCGGCGCGCCGACGCCCTGGTGACCACCGGTGCCGCCCGGGACGCCGTCGCCGACCTGCGCGCCCACGTCGCCGCGCACCCCGGCCGGGAGGACGGCTGGGTGCTGCTGGCGACCGCGCTGGACCGGTCCGGGCGGCGGGGCGAGGCCCTGGACACGCTGCGGCACGCCCGCCAGGCGCTCGTCGGCGCCTACGGCCCCGGTGGCGGAACCGCTCTGGCACGCACCGAGGCCCGCATTCTCAGCGACCGAGCCGGTTCCGCGACCGAGTCGGCCGGAGCGGCGGGCGGCATCTGGGACCGCACGGCCGCCGCATGGGACCGCTCGGTGCCCGCCCGGTCCCGTGCCCGGCTGCACGCCACGGCCGGCCTGCTGCGCGACCTCGCGGTGACCGGCGCCGACGGCCTGGAAGAGGCACGCGAGCATCGCCGGGACCTGGTCGCGGCGGCCGAGACGACGGGCGACGACGAGTTGGCGGCCAGGATCATCGGTTCCTACGACGTCCCTGCCGTGTGGACGCGCGCCGACGTCCCCGAGGACGCCGGCGAACTGGCGCGGACCGCCGCCCGCGCCGCCGCCCGGCTCGGTCCGGACGGACCGCCCGCCCTGCGGGCCCGTCTGCTGTCGGTCGTCGCGGTCGAGTCACGCGGTGACGCCGCCGCCGACACGGCACTCCCCCGGGTGGCCGAACCTCCCATGGCCGAACCGTGGCGGCTGCGCGCGCACCGTGCCGCCGAGGAGGCCGTCCGCCTCGCCCGCCGCCTCCAGGACCCCGCGCTCCTCGCGTTCGCCCTCAACGGCGCCTTCATGCAGTCCTTCGCGACCTGCGGGTCGGCCGCCCGCCGAGACGCCCTCGGCACCGAACTGACCCGGCTGGCCGGCGACCACCAGCTGCCCGGACACGAGGTCCTGGGCCGCCTGATCCGCCTCCAAGCGCTCGCCGGACTCGGCGATCTCGCGGCGGCGGACACGGAAGCCGAGGAGATCGACCGGCTCGCCCATCGCCACGAGCGGCCGCTCGCGACCGTGTTCACCGCCTGGTACCGGGCTCTGCGCACCTGCGAGAGCGACGGCTGGTCGGCCGCGCGCGCCGACTACACCCGGGTCCTGGCGGAGACCGCCGACTGCGGCATGCCCGGCCTCACCGGAGGAGCCGCCGTCCTTGTCGCGCTGGTGCCGGTGATGCGGGGTGACGCCCTGCCCGGCCCGGACGACTTCGCGCACCTGGACCCGGGCCCGTACCGGCCCTGGCTCGACCCGCTGCTCCTGGCCGCGTCGGGCGCCACCGAACAGGCCCGCCGGGCGCTCGCCGAGGTCCCCCGCCCACCGCACGACCTCCTCCAGGAAGCCCTGTGGTGCGTCCTCATCCGGGCCGCCGCGTCCGTGGGGCATCAGCCGGTGCTGCGCCGCGCCCGCGCCGAACTGGCCGCCGCCGAAGCGGAGTCCGCCGCCGGGAGCGGCCTCATCTCCTTCGGCCCGGTCACCCGGCATCTGCGGGCCGCCGACGCGGCCCTCGCCGCCACGCACGCCCCTTCCTCCACGGCATCGGCCCGACGACGCGTATGAGCAGCGGCGAACGAGCCCACCGCCACCAGCCCCTGGTCCCCCGTGCCTGTCTACGACTTCGGCTGTCCTGACCCGGCGGACACGGCCTAGCAGGTCCGGTAGTTGTATCCGGCAGCTCGGTCATCGCCCCAGTAGTCGGGGAAGTGGTAGTAGCCGTTGCTGTCGCGGCTGAGGTAGAAGTAGTGCGAGATCCCTTGGTAGTAGCTCACGGTGTTGCCACTCTGCCAGCCGTCGGAGTTGTACAGGTTTCGGCCCGCTGCCGTCCAGGTGATCCGCCCGGCCGACCCGTCGGGAGTGGCGCTGGTGTACCGCGACTGCCACAGCCTCGTCGCGGCAGCGGTCACGGTCCCGAAGTCGCCGTCGACCTCGCCGGCTTCGAGAATGCCGTCGGCCCACAGAACCTTCTGCCACAGGCAGGTCGCGTTCGACGTGGTGTTGTGGCTCTGGTCCACGATGCCTTCGTTGTTCCAGTCGTCGATGAACGGCCCGCCACCATAGACGTACGCCAGGCCGCTGTAGGTGCCGCTGGCCGACGCGGGGCCGGCGCTCAGGGCGAGTACTCCGGCGGTCAGGGCCGCGACAACGCCGGCGGTCGCCTTGGCTCTCTTCGTCATCACGCGATGTCCTCCCGTTGGCGCGGCCGAACACTTGGTTGAGCCTTGGCACCTTCTTGGCCTGGCCGAACCTTGGCAGGGCCCCGGCATCGGCGCCACACTCTTGCGCCTCAGCGCAAACGTGAAGCTCTTCGGGGGGAATCGCATGCTCCGTATTCACTTCACGGAGGTCGACCTCGCGCGCGTCCGCGTCGCCGCGGAGCCGGACCCGATGTGGGAAGTGCTGTCGACGCTCCATCGGTTGCAGTCGCGCGGTGGCCGCTGGCAGTTCGCCGCCTGGCATCGCACGGTCCGGGCCGACCTCGACGCGGCCGGTCTGGCGAGACCCGTGCGCAAGGTGCTGTTCCCGCTGTACGCCCTCGGGCCGTACCTGCCCGACTTCCTGACGCCGCAGGAGTCCGAGGGCGGGATCACGGCGGCCCTCGACGGCATGCTCCGTATGCCCCGACGTGACATCCGCGCCGAGTTGCGGCTCCTGAGTCGCGTCTCCCCGGTGCCTTCCTGGGCACTGCGGCTGGATCAGGGGCCCGAACGGCGGGAGTTCACCGAGCTGATCCGCCGGTACCACGCGGTGGCCGTCGCTCCTTTCACGGACCGTGTGGCCGGCGGGATCGTCGCGCACCGCGCCCTCCTCGCCCGCGCGCTGCTGACGGGGGGTGTCGAGGGGTTGCTGTCGAGCCTGGGTCCTCGATTCCACTGGCGACGGCCGGTCCTCGAAGTGGACTACCGCACGGACCGCGATCTCCATCTGCGCGGACGTGGCATACGGATCGTGCCGACGTACTTCTCGTGGGGAACGCCTGTCGCCCTGGCTGACCCCGCCCTGCCGCCCGTGCTCTCGTACCCGCTCAACCATCCGGCGGAGCCCGAGGAACCGCTTCCCGCGGAACACGTGCCGCTGGGCGCGCTGCTCGGAGGTACGCGCGCGCGAGTCCTGCGGTGCGTCGCGGACGGGCTGACCACGGGAGAGCTCGCCCAGGTCGTGGGGGTCTCGCCGTCCGCCGCCAGCCGGCACGCCTCGGTGCTCCGCGACGCCGGGCTGACAACCAGTCGGCAGATCGGCCCGACGGTCCTGCACACGCTGACCCCGCTCGGGGCCACGCTGCTTCGGCAGGCACGGGGTGTGGGGCGCGCGACCGGTGCCACCCCTCAGGCCCTGGCCGGGCATGACGGGTACGGAAGAGCACGATCGTGACCGCCGCGACGACTGCACCGCCTCCGGCCCTGGTGATTCCGGCGTCGGCGGCTGCCACGGTTGGAGGACGGCGAGACACCCCAGGTGACGCGTCCCGCCAAGGCCGGCCTGTGACTCACGCGGGCGCGGCGTGGAGTTCGCGTACCAGCTGCGGGGTGAGCAGTTCGCCGGCGCGGTCGGCGAGGACGGCCATTTCGTAGCCGACCAGGCCGACGTCACACCCCTCGGCGGCCAGGACGCCGAGGCAGCTGCCGTCGCGGATGCGGCCCACCAGGAGGAAACCGCCGAGCATTTCGATCATGACGAGCTTCATGCCGCGGAAACCGTGTGTCGACGCCACGTTCTGGGCGAGGCTGGTGATGCCGGAGACGACGGCGGCGAGATGGTCGGCGCGATCTCGGCCGAGGGTGTCCGAGGCGGCCATGAGGAGGCCGTCGGAGGAGACGGCGACGGCGTCGGTGACACCGTCGGTGGTGCGTGCGAACTCCGAGATGAGCCAGCCGAAACTCTGGACGGCGGTGGTCACGATGACGCTCCTTGTGTGGTTCGGGCCTCGGCACGGGCGACGCCTGCTCTGAAGCCGTTGAGCAGGGAGGAGACGGCTGGCCGGGCGGGCGGGGGTGAGGC
>NZ_JABERD010000006.1 GCF_013044505.1 Streptomyces sp. S3(2020)
GCCGCGGGCGGCGAGGTGGGGGTGGTGCGGGGCCTCGCGCAGCGACAGGACGGGGGCCACGCACGCGTCCGTGCCGTCGAAGACGGCCGTCCACTGGTCCCTCGTACGGGACTTGAAACGGGCGGCGACGGCCTCGCGCAGGTCACCCCAGCGGGTCCAGTCCTTGCGGGCCTCGGCGTGCTCCTGAAGGTCGAGCAGGCGGACGAACTCGGCGTAGAACTGCGGCTCCAGCGGCCCGACCGCCATGTGCTTCCCGTCGGCCGTCTCATAGGTGCCGTAGTACGGGCAGCCGCCGTCCAGGAGGTTGGCGCCGCGCCGGTCCTGCCAGCCGCCGGCGGCGAGCATGCCGTGGATCATCGCCGAGAGGTGGGCGGTGCCGTCGACGATGGCGGCGTCGACGATCTGACCGGTGCCGGTGGCGCGCGCGTGGTGGAGGGCGGCGAGGACGCCTACGACGAGGTAGAGGGAGCCGCCCGCGTAGTCGCCCAGGAGGTTGGCGGGGGCCGGCGGGGGCGCGTCGGGGCTGCCGATCATGCCGAGGGTGCCGGTGAGGGCGATGTACGCGATGTCGTGGCCGGCGCGCGGGGCGAGCGGGCCCTCCTGCCCCCAGCCTGTCATCCGGCCGTAGACGAGCCCCGGGTTGCGGGCGTGGCAGGCCTCGGGGCCGATGCCGAGGCGCTCGGCGACTCCGGGGCGATAGCCCTCGATCAGGATGTCGGCGCGTTCGGCGAGGTCGAGGACGCGGGCGGCGCCGTCCGGGGCCTTGAGGTCGATGATCACCGAGCGCTTGTTGCGGTTGGTGACGTCGTACTCGGCCTTGATGGCGAGCCCGGGGCCGCCGGGCCGGTCCACGCGGACCACGTCGGCGCCGAGGTCGGCGAGGAGCATGGCGGCGAACGGCCCCGGTCCGATGCCGGCCAGTTCGAGTACGCGTACGCCGGTCAGCGGGCCCTGCCCTGGCGTCGTTGCCGTTGTCATGCAGCCCCCATTGGCGTGACACAACTGATGTAACACCAGTGATGCTAAGAACCTGTTCCACTGGGCACAAGACCTCAACGAGCAAGCGCTTAGACAATCAGCCTCTCATTTCTCCCGTTTCTTCAGGGCATTTTCGGGCATGGCCACCGCACACCTCCGGCCTAGTCGCAGGGCTCCGCACCGCTCACGCTAGCCTCGGCCACCGACAACGGCGCGTGGTGCGGAACCGAGGGGTGTCATGAGCAGGCTGAACAGGGCGGACCGTCCGTACGACATCGTGCTCTTCGGAGCCACCGGGTTCGTGGGGACGCTCACCGCGGAGTACCTCGCCGCGCACGCGCCCGAGGGACTGCGCTGGGCTGTCGCGGGGCGCAACGAGGACAGGCTCCGGGCGCTGCGGGAGCGGCTGCCGGGCGGCGCGGAGGTCGGGGTGCTGCGGGCGGACGTGGCCGATCCGGCCTCGCTGCGGGCGCTCGCCGAGCACGCGCGCGTGGTGGCCACGACGGTGGGCCCCTATGTGACCTACGGCGAGGAACTGGTCGCGGCCTGCGCGGAGTCCGGGGCGGACTACCTCGACCTCACCGGTGAGCCGGAGTTCGTGGACCGGATGTACGTCCGCCATGACGCACGCGCGCGGGAGACCGGGGCACGTCTGGTGCACGCGTGCGGCTTCGACTCGGTGCCGCACGACCTGGGCGTGTACTTCACGGTGCGGCAGCTGCCGGAGGGGGTGCCGCTCACGGTGGACGGGTTCGTGACGGCGGACGCGACCTTCTCGGGCGGTACGTTCGCCTCGGCGCTGGGCCAGTTCGCGCGCGGACGGCAGATGATCGCCGCCGCGCGGGACCGTGGCCGGCACGAGCCGCGGCTGGTGGGGCGGCGGGCGTCGACGCCGAGCGGTGCGCCGCGATACGTCGGGGAGGTCGACTCGTGGGCGCTGCCGCTGCCGACGATCGACCCGCAGATCGTGGGGCGGTCGGCCCGGGCGCTGGAACGTTACGGCCCCGACTTCCGCTACCGCCACTACGCGGCCGTACGCCGGCTGCCGATCGCGGTGGGTGGGGTCGCGGCCGTGGGCGCGCTCTTCGCGGCCGCCCAACTGCCGCCCGCGCGACGCTGGCTGTCCGACCGGCTCAAACCGGGGGACGGGCCGAGTGCCGAGAAGCGCGCCAAGAGCTGGTTCAGGATCCGTTTCGTCGGCGAGGGCGGCGGCCGCCAAGTGTTCACCGAGGTGGCGGGCGGCGACCCGGGCTACGACGAGACGGCGAAGATCTTCGCCGAGGCGGCCCTCTCCCTGGCCTTCGACGACCTTCCGCCCACGTCCGGTCAGGTCACCACGGCGGTGGCGATGGGCGACGCGCTCACCGAACGTCTGCGGCGCGCGGGGATCGTCTTCCGGGTGGCCACGGCCCGGTGACCTACAGCGGCCAGGTGGCGACCGTGTAGATCATCCCGCAGATCCACGCGAGCCCCGCGAGCACGGCCAGGACGAGCGCGGCCATCACAGCCCGCTCGACCGGCCGGTTCGGGTCGGCGAGGGGCTTCGGGGAGCGGTGGCGGGGCATACGGTGCGTCGTCATGGGGCCCAGCCTGCCGATCACCCCGGGGCGCTCACATCCGTACAGATACTCAGATCGGGTACTCAGTCGCCCAGTACGGCGTCCACGCGCCCCCGCAGCTCAGGGTCGTCTCGGGGTCCCGTGCCGCCCGGTGCCCCTACGGGTTCCTGACCCGCGTCGCCTCCGTCAGGGCCCTCCGGCACAGGGAGTCCGCTCGGCGGGTCGTCTCCGGGAGGCGGTAGTCGGGGGTCAACGCCAGGGTGTGGGCGCAGGCGTTGTCCAGGTCCACGCGGTGGCCGACGGAGACGAAGACCGGCTTGACGGCCTCGCGGGTGCGGAGTGCGCGGCCGACCTCCTCGGTGCCCGCGAGGAGCGGGGAGGTACTGGCGCGTGGGGTGTCCGGGGCGTCGTAGGTGAAGGTGAAGGGGTTCTTGGCGACGCCGATCGTGGGGAGGCCGGTGAGGACGCCGAGGTGGCTGGCGAGGCCGAAGCGGCGGGGGTGGGCGAGACCGTAGCCGTCGCAGACGACCAGGCCGGGCGGGCACGGGAGCGCCTCCAACGCGGCCATGACCGTGGGGATCTCACGGAAGGCGAGCAGGCCGGGGACGTACGGGAACGGGATACGGCCGACCGCCGTCGCCTCGGCGACGACCTCCAGAGTCGCCGCGTCCAGCACGACCGCCGCGGCCGCCACGACGTCCCGTTCGTCGTCGTACGCCACGTCCACTCCGGTCACCCGCCCCGTACCGGGCGGCGGTCCCGGCTCGTCGAGCACCACCTTCGTCCGCAACTCGTCCTGGACGGCACGGGCTTGCTCCTCGGTCGCGGGCCAGCCCGCGGGAATGCTCACGGTCCTCATGGTGGGACGAGCGTACGTCGAAGTAGGCTCGCGATCATGTTCGTTCTGGAGCTGACCTACACCGCCCCGCTCGATCAGGTCGACGCCGCGCTGGAGGCACACGTGGCATGGCTCGACGCACGGTACGAGCAGGGCGTGTTCCTCGCCTCCGGGCGCAAGAACCCCCGCGACGGAGGGGTGATCCTCGCCGTCGCGGAGGACCGCGCGCGGATCGAGGGGATCGCGGCGACCGACCCGTTCGTCACGGCCGGCGTCTGCGCCTACCGCATCACCGAGTTCACAGCCACGAAGACCGCACCGGAGCTGGAGCGGTACCGCGAGTCGCCCTCCTGAGTCGTCGACGCGTTCGCACCGGCTTCCTTCCGCGGGCGTTCCGGATCAGCTCTCCAGGCGGGCCACGCGCCCCTTCTCGCCGGCCGCCCAGCAGCCGAGGTCGGGGGTGCAGTCCACGGTGTCGTACGAGCCCGTGTCGACCGTGCGCCAGGTGCGGCCGCCGTCCGTCGTCAGGTCGGTGCCGGTGGGACCGACCGCGAGGGCGGCGGTGCGGCTGTACGGGAGCCAGGCGACGCCCGAGCGGTAGGCGGGCGGCGGTGTCGCCGAGGGCTGCCAGGTGCGGCCGCCGTCCCGGGTCACGGCGCCGGCCTGCGGGGACGCCTGGTCGGGGCGGTAGTCGCCGCCGACCGCGAGGCCGTGGGCGCGGTCGCGGAAGGCGAGTGCGAAGACGCCTTTGGCGGGGTCGCCCGCCGGGATCGGCGAGTCCGTGGCCCGCCAGGTCAGGCCGCGGTCGGAGGAGTGCAGCACGCGTGCGCGTGCCGCTCCCCCGGTGGCCAGCCAGACGTCCTTGGGACCGGAGCTCACCAGGCACTGGCCACTGGCCGCGAACCCGGCCTCCCCCTCCAGCGCGGCCGGCATGCCGTCGCTCGGCAGCACCTTCCAGGAACGGCCGCCGTCGCTCGTGGACAGGATGCGGAACTTCCCGTCCACCGGGTCGCTCATCGCCAGACCGTGCTCGCGGTCGAAGAAGGTGAGGCAGTCGTAGAAGGCCCGTGCGTCGGTGTTGCGGAAGGACTCGGTCCAGGTGGCCCCGCCGTCGTCGGTCCGGTACACCCGGGACGCCTCGCCCTCGCCGATGGCCAGCACGACGGCCCGGCGCGCGTCGAAGGCCTCGATGTCGCGGAACTGGAGCTCGCCGACACCGGGCGGAGAGACGTTCCGCCAGCTCGCGCCGGCGTCCGTGGTGCGCAGGACGGTCCCCTGGGTGCCGGAGACCCAGGCGGTGGTCCGGCTGACGGCCGACAGTCCGCGGAACCGCACCTCCGGGGTCCCGCTGTCCTTGAGTTCCCAGTGCGGCGCCCGGTGCTCCGGCTGCGGCTGCGCCTGTGCGGGCAGGGCCGTCAGCGCGGCCAGCGCCGCCGCGCACGCCACCCCCGCGGCGAGCCGCCAAGCCGGCCGCCTGCCCGTAAGTCCCCTGTGTCGCGTGCGTCGCGTGCTCCCCATGCGCCTCATGGCGGGCGAAGCTAGTGCACGCGCCCGTGGCCGTCCAGACCGCCGTCGGGCGGGGCGGCGGTCGCCACACGTGCCCTTCGTGTCACGGAAGGTGGTCTGCGTCACTCACGCGCATGAGAAACGGTGACCGAGGTCACTCGACTTTCGTGTACACGGATGGGCCCGTTCCGTCGTCTCTACCAGTGCCCGGCCCGATCCGCCCGGAAGTCGGTCCAGCCGTCACGAGGGAGCAACGCGTTGTCCACTGTCATCGAGCAGCCCGTTGAGGCCCGTCTCGTCGCCGCCGCGCCGCGGATGCCGAGTATCCCCGCCACGCTGCACTACGACCGGCGCGATCCGTTCGCCGTCCGCATGACCTTCCCGGCTCCGGCCACGCTGGAGGGCGTGGAGGTCTGCTGGACCTTCTCCCGCGAGCTCCTCACCGCGGGGCTCACGACCGCCGAGGGGCATGGCGACGTGCGGGTGCGGCCGTACGGGTACGACCGCACCGTTCTGGAGTTCCACGCGCCCGAGGGCACCGCCGTCGTGCATGTGCGCTCGGGGGAGGTGCGGCGGTTCCTCCAGGCCACGGCCGAGCTGGTGCCGGTGGGGCTGGAGCACCTCCAGTTGGACCTGGACAAGCAGCTGGCGGAGCTGATGCGGGACGCGTAGCGCTCCGCGGAGAAGCGACTAGCGCACCCTTCCCAGCAGCTCGTTGAGCCTGCCGTAGTCGAGGCCCCCCACCAGCGAGTCGTACGTGCCCGCCACCAGCAGCTCCCTCGCGGCGCGGTGGACCAGCGCGTGCGCGGCCTGCGCGATGCCCGAACCGGCGCTCACGCGCGCGACGCCGAGCGCGGCCAGTTCCGCGACCGGCGGGGCACCGGGGCCGACCATGACGTTCAGCGGACCGTCGACGCCGTCGACGAGCAGCTTCACGGTTCCCGGCTCGACGGCCCCGGGGACGAAGATCCCGTCGGCGCCCGCGGCGCGGAAGGCGGCGGCCCGTTCCAGGGTGAGCTCCACGTCCCCGGCCTCCCGCAGGAACGTGTCGATGCGGGCGTTGACGAACAGCGGCACCCCCTCGGCATCGGCGGCCTCTCGCGCGGCGGCGATCCGCTCGGCCTGCTCGGCGACGGCCCGCAGCGGCCCGGCGCCCTCCCCGTACAGCGCGTCCTCGATGTTCACGCCGACCGCGCCCGCCGCGAGCACCGCGCGGACCGTGGCGCCGACGCCCTCCGGATCCACGGCGTAGCCGCTTTCGATGTCCGCGCTGACGGGCACGCCGACGGTGGCCACGATGTCCGCGACGACACCGAGCGCCCGCTCCCGCTCCACCCGGTCGCCGTCCGCCGCGCCCAGGGCCCAGGCGAGCCCCGCGCTGGTGGTCGCCACCGCGGCGGCACCGGCGTCCTCGACGACCCGGGCACTCGCGGTGTCCCAGGCGTTGGGCAGGACGAGCGGCCGCCCCGGCACATGCAGGGCGTGGAAGGCGAGGGCGCGGTCACGGAGGGAGGTCTGGTGCGTCATGGCGTCCAGCCAAGCAGCGGGTGCCGGGGCGGGTCTGGCAGGAATCCGACGTGGATGTGAGGGCAGGTACGCTCGCCGCCCTCAGACCCCCGTAGGCGCGGCGGCCGCCGTCAGCGCCGTGCTCAGCTCGTCCATGACCTTCCGCAGTCCCGGCGTCGCCGCCCCGCTGCGCTCGGTCAGCTCCGCCAGCCGCTCCGTGCCCCGTCCGTGCTCCTTGCGGGCGCCCAGCGCGCTCACCCCGGCCGCGGCCGCCAGCACGACGACGGCGGCGTCCCGCGCGGAGACGTCCGCGGGCCGCACGGGCCCTTCGAGGACCCGCCGTGCCTCCTCTCGCAGCGCGTCCACGACGGCGGCGCGTTCCAGGGCGTACTCGACGGTCGGGAAGAGGCCGAGGGCCCGGCGCTTGTCCGCCCGCAGGTATCCCTCGGCGGCGAGCTGTTCCCGTACGGCGTCCGCCGTCACGCGCGCGTGCAGCGGCACCCAGCTGCGCCAGTGGTGCGGCCGGGACTCGCGTACGAGTTCCAGGAGCCCGTCGAGGACGGCGTCCCCGGTCCGGGCGTCCATGTCGACCGGGGTGGCGATGCCGTCGTCGTCGACGAGCAGACCGCGCTGGGCCAGCTCGGCGAGGGCGCCGGCCCGCGCCAGGTGGGTGGTGCCGGCGGGCTCGTTCCTCGTGGTGTCCCAGGCCAGCAGATAGAGCCGGGCGGGCAGCGACAGCGAGCCGTTGGGCACGGGGCCTCCTTGAGGTGCGATCGGGTCTCACGTTAATTCGTTGACAGCCTTCTGGGCCTCTCCTACGGTGTATGACGGTCCTGTTGCCGCCGATTGGAGAAGGACGTTGCTCGTCTGAGGTCCTGAGACACCGCGTCACCCGCCGTATGTGGGTGCGTCGCGTGCGACCTCGGCGTTCGAGCCGTCCTCCGGTGCAGGGCTCTTCTCATGCCCCGGACATGCCCACGGAATCCGGCTCCCCCTTGGTCGCAGGTGTCTCGATACGCGTTTGCCCCCTGTCGCATCGAGCAACCGCGAGGCCCGTATGTCTACTTCCGTCACTTGCACCTCCCTCTTCTTCACCTGGCCCGACGGTACCCCCGTCTTCGAGGACCTGGACATCGCCATCGGCCCGGGCCGCACCGGGCTGGTCGGCGTCAACGGGTCCGGCAAGTCCACCCTGTTGAAGCTGATCGCCGGTGAACTCACCCCGGCCGACGGCGCCGTGCGCGTCGCGGGCGAGGTGGGTTACCTCCCGCAGAGCGTCACGCTCGACACCGGCATGAAGGTCGACGAGGCGCTCGGCATCGCCGACCGGCGCGCCGCGCTGCACGCCATCGAGGCGGGCGACGTGGCCGAGCGGCACTTCGAGACCGTCGGCGACGACTGGGACGTGGAGGAGCGCGCCCTGGCCACGCTCGGTGAACTCGGCCTCGGCGAGATCGGGTTGGACCGTACGATCGGCGAGGTGTCCGGCGGCGAGTCGGTGCTCCTGCGGCTGGCCGCGCTGCTGCTGCGCCGCCCGGACGTACTGCTCCTGGACGAGCCGACGAACAACCTGGATCTGTACGCCCGTCGGCGGCTGTACGCGGCCGTCGCGTCCTGGACCGGTGTCATGGTGGTGGTCAGCCACGACCGTGAACTCCTGGACCTGGTCGACCAGATCGCCGATCTGCGGGCCGGCGAGGTCACCTGGTACGGCGGCACCTTCTCCGCCTACGAGGAGGCCCTCGCCGTCGAGCAGGAGGCGGCGGAGCGGATGATGCGGGTCGCCGAGGCGGATCTGAAGAAGCAGAAGCGCGAACTGTCGGACGCCCAGATGAAGTTGGCCCGCCGCAAGCGGTACGGGCAGAAGATGTGGGACCAGAAGCGCGAGCCGAAGATCGTCATGGGGGCGCGCAAGCGCGCGGCGCAGGAGTCCGCGGGCAAGCACCGCATCATGCACGAGGAGAGGCTCGCCGAGGCCAGGGAGCGGCTGGACGAGGCGGTGGAGGCCGTGCGGGACGACGACGAGATCCGCGTCGAGCTGCCGTTCACGGCCGTCCCGCCGGGCCGCGAGGTCCTGACCCTCATGGATCTGGAGCTGGCGTACGGGGCGCAGGTGAAGGGCGGCTTCGATCTGCGCGGGCCCGAGCGGATCGCGCTGATCGGGCGCAACGGCGCGGGCAAGACGACGCTGCTGCGGACGATCGCCGGGGAGCTGGAGCCGGTGGCGGGCGAGGCGACGGCCCATGTGCCGCTGCGTTTCCTGCCGCAGCGCCTCGACGTGCTCGACGACGAGCTCAGCGTCGCCGAGAACGTGGCCCGGTTCGCGCCGGGCGCCACCAACAACCGGGTGCGGGCCCGTCTCGCCCGTTTCCTGTTCCGGGGCGCCCGCGCCGACCAGCGGGCGGCGACCCTGTCCGGCGGCGAACGCTTCCGGGCGGCGCTGGCCGCGCTGATGCTGGCCGAGCCGGCGCCGCAGCTGCTGATGCTGGACGAGCCGACGAACAACCTCGACATGGCGAGCGTCAGGCAGCTGACGACCGCGCTGGAGTCGTACGAGGGGGCGCTGATCGTGGCCAGCCACGATCTGCCGTTCCTGGAGTCGATCGGCATCACCCGCTGGCTGCTGCTGGACGGCGAGCTGCGGGAAACCACACCGGAGGCCGTCGCGGATCCCGCCTAGCCGCCCGGGCCGCGAGCACCGCTCGCGGCCCGGGTCCGGTTACCGCCGCGTATCTCAGGAGGGCCACAGCCTGGTACGGGGGGTTTTGGTTGCGCGGGCCCGCCCTGCATGATGGCTGACCGGTGCCGCTTTTCCGGGGTGCCGTCCCTGCCGCCGTTACGGAGTTACTCGTGTCCAGCAAGAAGGCCCTCGTCCGCCGCCCCAGCCCGCGCCTCGCCGAAGGCCTGGTGACGCACATCGAGCGCGAGAAGATCGACCTCGATCTCGCGGTCGAGCAGTGGGAGGCCTACGTCGAGACCCTGCGCGCGCACGGCTGGGACACGGTCGAGGTGGATCCGGCCGACGACTGCCCGGACTCCGTGTTCGTCGAGGACACGGTCGTCATGTACAAGAACGTCGCGCTGATCACCCGGCCCGGCGCCGAGTCCCGGCGCCCGGAGACCGCCGGGGTCGAGGAGGCGGTGGCCTCGCTCGGCTGCTCGGTGAACTGGGTGTGGGAGCCCGGCACGCTCGACGGCGGCGACGTCCTGAAGGTCGGCGACACGATCTACGTGGGGCGCGGCGGCCGTACCAACGCGGCCGGTGTACAGCAGCTGCGGGCCGCGTTCGAGCCGCTCGGGGCGCGGGTCGTCGCGGTGCCGGTGAGCAAGGTGCTGCATCTGAAGTCGGCGGTCACGGCGCTGCCCGACGGGACGGTCATCGGACACATCCCCAAGGTGGACCGGCCCTCGCTCTTCCCGCGCTTCCTGTCGGTCCCCGAGGAGGCCGGCGGCCACGTCGTGCTGCTCGGCGGCCACAAGCTGCTCATCTCGGCGAGCGCGCCCAAGACGACGGAGCTGCTCGCCGACCTCGGCCACGAGCCGGTCGTCGTCGAGATCGGCGAGTTCGAGAAACTCGAGGGATGTGTGACATGCCTCTCGGTCCGGATGCGGGAGCTGTACGCCTGACCGAGTGAGCGGACCACCCGTTCAGCCCCGGGACCTGCGGTCCTGGGACCTTTCGGGAATGCCCGGGAACACGGGCTGATCAGGGATCTTTACAGCGCACTTAACCTACGGTCTCGTAACCTACGGCTTCGTAGCCTACGCTCTCGTAAGTTCCGTTGGATCCGGCAACCGCTCGCCGGTTTGTTCAGCTTTGTCACACGTCCCCCTGGAGTTCCCGTGACGATCGCCACCCCTCACCTCGGCAGCCCTTCCGTCTGGACCGACGCCAAGCTGCTGTACGCGCTGGAGGAAGTGGTCGAGAAGGAGCTCAACCGGCACCTCAAGGTCACCAAGGACTGGATGCCGCACGAGTACGTGCCGTGGAGCGACGGGCGCAACTTCCCCGGCTTCTTCGAGGACGGCGAGGCCTGGGACAAGGAGCAGTCGAAGGTCACCGAGATCGGCCGTATCGCGCTCGTGGTGAACCTCCTGACCGAGGACAACCTCCCCAGCTACCACCACGAGATCGCCTCGCTCTTCGGCCGTGACGGCGCCTGGGGCACCTGGGTGCACCGCTGGACCGCCGAGGAGGGCCGCCACGGCATCGTGATGCGCGACTACCTCCTCGCCTCCCGCGCGGTGGACCCGGACAAGCTGGAAGCCTTCCGCATGCAGCACATGAGCGAGGGCTTCGAGTCGGACAACCGGCACTCGATGCTGCACTCGGTCGCCTACGTCGCCTTCCAGGAACTGGCGACCCGCGTCTCGCACCGCAACACCGGCCACCAGTCGGGCGACCCGGTCTGCGACCGCATGCTGGCGCGCATCGCGACCGACGAGAACCTCCACATGGTCTTCTACCGCAACCTTCTGAAGGCCGCGTTCGAGCTGGCCCCCGACCTGACCATGCAGGCCGTGCGCGACGTCCTCGTCAACTTCCGCATGCCCGGCCACGGCATGCCCGGCTTCGAGCGGTTCGCGGCCCAGATGGCGATCGGCGAGGTGTACAACCTGCGCATCCACCACGACGACGTCATCCAGCCGGTGCTGCGGTTCCTGAAGGTCATGGACATCGACGGTCTCGGCCCCGAGGGGCAGCAGGCACAGGACGAGATCGGCCTGTACATGGGCGGTCTCGACTCGGAGGCCGCCAAGTTCGACGAGAAGCTGGCCACGCGCAAGGCGCGGATGGCGGCGCGCGCCGCCGGCTGACCGCGCCTCCGGCCGACCGCCGAATTCCGGTGCGGTTCGCCCCTGGCCTGCGGCATCATGCGGCCATGCGGCAGAACAGCAGGGTGGAACAGGCGGTCGGCTTCCTGCTCGGCCTGGTCGACGGCGAGACCGCCGAGCGGGTACGGGCACGCACCGGGCTGCCCTCGCCCGAGCGACCCGAGGCCACGACGGAGCGTCTGCGGCGGGCCTGGACGTGGGCGATCCACCTGCCGGCCTCGGTGGCGCTGTGGATCCTGGAGAACGACGACCCCGCGCTCAACGCCGTGGTGTGGCGCCACATCCCGACCGACTCCGGGCTGCGCAGGGCCGTCTCGCGCGGTGTGCCGTTCCGGCCCGGCCGCACCGGGACCATCCCGGTCGAACGCGGCCTTCCGGGCTCGGAGCCCGAGATCCCCGAGAGCTACGTCCGCCATGGCCTCGTCGGCGGTCTGCGCGCGGTCGACTCGATGGCCGAGGGACGCGCCGCCGCGTCCATGGTGCTCACGCGGGACGACTGGTGGACCGTCGGCGAGGCGGACCGCGAGCGTCCGCTGCCGGGTTACGCGCGCTGGGCGCTGTCCGTGCGCCCGGACTGCCCGCCCCTGGTGCGCGAATCCTTCGGCTCGCACGCCAAGTTCACGCACCGGCTGCGCCAGGCGGGCGTGTACGGCGGTCCCGCCGAGTACGCGACGTCCCGGGGGCCCGCCATCGGTGTCCTGGAAGTGCTCGCGCTGGGGCACGCGCTGTTCCCGGCCCGCGTCCAGGAGGCCGAGGACGCGCTCCGCCCGCTCGTCCGGGAGCACTTGGGCGACCGTGAGGAGGCCTGGGCGGTGCTGGCCCAGCTGATGGAGACCTTCCACGGGAACGCACCGGAGCTGGTCGTGACCGCGGGTGCCATCGCCTAGGGGGGCGGGGCGGCTGGATTCGAACCAGCGTGTTCTGGTTTTGGAGACCGGTGCGCCTGCCTCTGCGCTACGACCCCGCCCTTGACGCCAGATCGTAATGCCTTGGCCCGATGTCAGTGGGCCCTGGTACCAATGAGGCACGGGGGCACGTCAGTACGGGGGGCACGGCATGGCGTACGGAGAGCGGGGGCGGCGTCCCCCGGTGGTCGACCTCGCCGACCGCAGGGCACTGGAGGCGTACCGCCCGGCGGATCCGGCGGTGGTGGCGCAGGCACGGCGGCTCAAGGAGGCCGCGCTGCTGGACTTCGGGCTGACGCAGTCGGCGGTGGCGTCCTGGCTCTACGCGAAGTGCCACCACCAGATCCCGACGACCGCGATCGACACGGCGGCCGTGGTGGCGTCCGGCGACGGCACGTGCCTGCTGCTGTTCAACCCGGACTTCTTCGTCGGACTCGGCCTGGACGGCGTGAAGTTCGTCCTGTTCCACGAGGCCCGCCACCTCGTGCACCGCCATCTGTTCGCCGACCCCGAGCTGCATGACGACCCGGTCTTCGAGCTGGCCGCCGAGGTGTCCATCAACCATGTGGCACTGGTCCGGCTCGACAGGTCCGAACTGCCGCTGCTGGACGGCCGGCCGACGGGTATCGACCCGCGCGCGGTGTACGAGCGCTACCGTGCGGACCTCACGGCCCACGGCCTGGAGCCGGTGTCGTACGAGACGTTCACCGAGACGGACCTGCGGGTGTACGGCGAGCTGAAGCGGATGCACCGCCCGCCGGTCCCGGAGCACCGGCTGTGTGCGCGTCTGGCGGGCGGCGCCCCGGTCCCGGCGGACCAGGAGACCGTCGACGCGGTGACCTCCTCCGCGCTGCTCAACTCCCTGCTGGCGGCCCGGCGCGGGCACGCGGGCGCGGAGCGGGAGCTGCTCGACCTCATGGACCGCACCACGGACGGCAGCGCCCGGGCGGCCCGGATCTGGGGGAACCTGGGCGCGGGCATGCTGCGTGGCGAGACCACGCGCACGCGTACGGTCCACTGGTGGCAGCGCTGGCTGGTCGACGTCCTCGGCTCCCGACTGCGCGACGGCGAACGGCTGGTGTACCCGAAGAAGCGCGGCGCCCTGCTCGCGGCCCTCGGCCAGGACCCGATGCTGGCGCGCCGCGGCCCGGTCCGCGACAAGGTCCTGGTCATCGCGTACGACACCTCGGGCTCGATGCCGCACCACGTGATCACCTGGCTCACCGCACTCGTGGGCCGGATCGACGGGGTCCAGGCGCACTGGCTGTCCTTCGACGCCGTGGTGATGCCCTTCGTGCCGGGCGAGCGGGTGTACGGCGGCGGGGGTACGAGCTTCCAGGCCGTCGCGGACTACGTGGAGGGCCGTACGGAGGTGAACGGGCGCCGTTTCGACGAGACCCCGGACGCGGTCGTGATGCTCACCGACGGGTACGCGCCGCCGGTCACGCCCGCCGAGCCGGACAAATGGATCTGGCTGATCACTGAGGGCGGCGACGAGTGGCCCGAGACGCACACACCCGCGATGGACTGCCATCGCGTCACCACGGGATCGCGGTAGATGACCACAGAGACAAGGCAAGAGACCAGGCAGTCGACGTCCGTTTCACGTCTTGAGTCGTTCATCGACGCGATGATCGACATGGGCCAGACGGGCCAGGTCTTCGGCGAGCACGGCATCGGCAAGACGGCGACGTTCTTCTCGCACCTCGCCCGCGCCCACCCGGACACCGCGCTGGTGTACGTACCGGCGGCCAACCTGACACCGGACGACCTGCTCGTCAACGCCCCGGTGCGCGATCCCCACACCGGTGAACTGGTGCTGCGCCAGCTGGTGATGAGCCAGCTGAAGCCCGGCACCCCGTTCGTGCTGCTGATCGACGACTCGTTGCAGGCGGGCGACACCATCCAGTCGCAGCTGATGCAGATCGCCTGCAACTGGACGCTGGGCGAGCACGATCTGCGGGCCCTGGGCTGCGTCGGGGTGTTCCTCACCGACAACGAGTCGCTCGCGGAGACCTCGTCGAGGCGCGGTGACCTCGCGCTCCTGGACCGCATGGTCACGCTGCGGATCACGGCCGACGACACGTCCTGGCGTCGGCATCTGGCGGCCAAGTACCGCCCGTGGGATCTGCGTCCGGTGTTCTCGCTGTGGGCGTCGCTCTCCCCCGCCCTGCGCGAGCGGCTCTCCCCACGCACCCTCGACCACGTCCTGGCCAACGCGAAGGAGGGCTTCCCGCTGCGCTGGGGCCTGCCCCTGGTCGACGGCGAGCGGCTGCGGCTGGCCGAGCCGGGACCGGACGGCAAGCCCGGGCAGAACCGCACGCACGAGATCCTGGACCGGATCGCCGAGTCGGTGGGCGTGGCCAACCCGTCGACGATCCCCGACCCGGTACGGCAGGTCGTGCGCGCCGCGCTGCGCAACCGCTGGACGGTGCTGCTCCAGGGCCCGCCCGGGTGCGGCAAGACGGAGCTGGTGCGGGAGACGGTGCGCGAGGGGCTCGGCCGGGACGCGCTGTACTTCTCGCTGCCGGTGACCAACGTCGAGGACCTGTGCGCGCCGGTCCCGTCGGCGGACGGCACCCTGGACAACCTGCTCGCCGCGCACTTCACGGGTCCTGAGCCCAAGGCGATCGTGTGGGACGAGTACAACCGGCCCAAGGACAAGGCCGCGTTCGCCAAGCTCATGGAGATCACCCAGGAGTGGTCGCTGGCCGGGCGGCGGATCGAGAACCTGCGCGCCCAGATAGCCGTCCAGAACCCGCCGTACCACCTCGGCCGCAAGCTGCTGGTGTCCCGGAACAACATCGCCCAGGCGACGCGCTTCACGGCCTCACTGACCGTCGAACCGGAGGACATCCCGGCCAACGAGTGGCTGCTCGCCCACTACGGCTCCGACGCGGAGACGGTCCTTGAGTGGTGGAAGCACGACATCGACGACGACGGGCGGGCCTGGATCACCAAGCGCACGCTGGAGCGGCTCATCAAGCTGCACCGGCGCGGGCTGCCGCTGGAGATGGGCACGGTGTATCTGGGCGACGGCGAGTACGCGCCGGTTCCGCTCACGGCCCTCATGGATCGGCTGAGGGGCCGCCAGGTCACGGGTCTGCGTGAGCTCGCCCGGGACGCCGACGCGTGGGAGGCCCGGCTACGTCGTGCCGCCGCGCACACCGACGAGGGCGGTGACGACAGTGACGTCGTCCACCAGATCCTCGCCAACGCGGAGCTGTCGCAGCTGAAGAAGCACCGCGCGGTGGTGGCACGTCTGGTCGCCCTGCTGCCGGCGAAGCTTCGGGCCACGTATCTCGTGGGGGCGTCGGAGCGCCAGCAGCGGTTCTGGACGGAGGTGTTCGTGGGGATGCGGAGACAGTGACTCTCAGGCCTCGGGCGGGGCCGTCCTGTGCACGCTCCGCACGGCGGCCACGTCGGAGGGGACAGCTGGTGGCGGGAGGTGTGCGCTGAGCGCGTTCAGCCGGCGTCTGACGCTGGCCGCGATGCCGTGGCCCAGGACGAAACGCGTGGCGGTGACGGCGCGGGGCGCGGTGTCGAGGAGGCGGTGGGCCTCGCGGCTGCGCATGCCGGTGTGGGTGAGGACCAGGTGGCTCAGTCGGTGCTCGGCGGCGGCCAGTGCTTCGGCCATCGTCTCGGCGGCCATCCGGTCGACGTGGTTGTCGGCCGCGCCCAGCACCGCCGCCGCGCGCACCCGGCCCAGGTCCAGCAGGGTGACCCCGGCCGCGGTGGCCGCCGTCACCAGCCGGGCGGCGGCCCGCGGTCCGATGCCGTTGCTGGCCACGGCGAGCCGGGTGAGCCGTCCGTGCGGCGCCCGCTCCAGCGCGTCGGCCAGCCGGAGCGCTCCCGCGTCCCCCAACCGGGCCGCGGACACGTACAGTTCGTCGATCGCGCCCGCCGCCACGACCGCGCCGAGCGCTTCCGATCCCGGCTCCCCCAGCGGGTTGCCGCCGACGAAGAGCCGCTCGATACGGCGCCCGTTGCCGGCCGCCGCCAGCAGCGCGTCGGCGAGGACGACGGCGCCTGCCGCGTCGAGGCCGGTCTGCACGAGGTCGAGGGTGCGCAACGACCGTGCGGACTCGATGAGTTCGGCCGCCGCCCGCCCTCCCCCGGCGCCCAGCGGATTGCGTTTGAGCCACACCCCGGTGACGACGTGCGGCGAGGCCCGCAGCTGGTCGGCGATCCGGCAGGCGCCGCCCGCGGTGATCCCGTTGCAGCCGAGGTAGAGCGTCTCGACCTCCGCGCCCGCTCCGGCCACGACGGCCGCCCCGGCATCGCCCAGTCCGTCCGTGCCGAGCAGCAGATGCCGTACCGGAGAGGGCCCCTGGGCCAGGGCATCGGCGACCAGGGCGGCACCCTCGGCGCCCAGCTCCTGCTTGCACAGGTCGAGCCGCCCGTCGGGCAGTGCCGTACCCGCCGGGAAGTCCAGCCGTTCCCCGGCGGGGCGCCCGGCTCGCAACCAGTCGAGCAGCGGGGCGAGTTCGGCGACCGGGCGCGGCACGACGGACGGCACACCGGCGAATCCGTCCGGTGTCACCATTGCGCCTCCCGATAGTCCTTGAGGAACACCCCGGACACCGGGTCCCCCGCCTCACCCCGCACGATCGGGTCGTACACCCGGGCCGCCCCGTCCACCACGTCCAGCGGCGTCCGGAAACCGGCCTGCGCCATCCGCGCCTTCTTCGGCGCCGGGTTCTCGTCGGTGATCCAGCCGGTGTCGACGGCGCACATGTGGACGCCCTGCTCGGCGAGTTCGGCGGCGCTGGTGCGGGTGAGCATGTTGAGGGCGGCCTTGGCCATGTTGGTGTGCGGATGGCCCGCCATCTTGTTGCGGACGGCGAAACGGCCCTCCACCGCGGTCACGTTGACCACGTACCGGCGCGGGTGCGGCGAGGCGAGCAGCAGGGGCAGCAGCCGGTCGCAGAGCAGGGCCGGGGCGAGGGCGTTGACGAGCTGGGTCTCCAGCACCTCGGCCGGGTCGAGGGCGCCGAGCCGGGCCGACCAGGAGTTCTCCGGTGACGGGTCGGGCAGCAGCCCCGCCTCGTCGGCCTCGCGCAGGGCGGCGGGGAGCGATGCGGCGCCGCCTTCCAGCATCCGCATCGGCGTGAAGCCGGGCGCCTGCCGCGCGCCCTCGGGCAGCGCGCCGTACTCCCCGGAGGCGAGCAGCGCGTACGACTCGGGCGGTCGCCGTACGGTCTGCGCGGCGTTGTTGACGAGGATGTCCAGCGGCTCGCCCTCCTGCCGCAACTCCTCGCACAGGCCGAGTACTTGGCGCGGGTCGCGCAGATCGACGGCGAGCACGGTCAGCCGGTCGCGCCACTTCCCGCTGCCCGGCTCGGCACGGAAGCGGCGCACGGTGTCGTGCGGGAAGCGGGAGGTGACCAGGACCTCGGCGCCGTCGCGCAGCATCATCAGCGCGAGCTGGAAACCGATCTTCACCCGGCCGCCGGTGAGCAGCACGCGGCGCCCGCGGAGGTCGGTGCCCAGCTGCCGCCGGGCCGTGTTGTCGGCGGCGCAGCCGGGGCAGAGGCGGTGGTAGAAGGCATCAACGTGTTGATAGGGCGACTTGCAGACATAGCAGGTGCGGGGCTTACGGAAGACGCCCGCGTCCCCGGACCCGGCCAGCGGTGCGTCCTCGCGGCGGCCCAGTGCGCCGGTCGCGGTCGCGGCCATGGCCCGCGCGTCGGCGGCGGAGGCCTCGGCGCCCCGTGCCTTGCGCCGCCGCAGCCGTCCGTCGCGGGCGAAGGACGCGGCGACCTGCTCGGCGCGCAATCGCACCGGGTCGTCGACGGGCAGCGCCCGCAGCTTGCCCACGACCTGGTGGAAGACGGCCAGTTCCGCCTCGCCGACCGCCTCGTGCTCCGAAGCGGACAGTCCCGCCGCCATGATCGCCTCGCCCCTGTGCCGTCCCCGCCCATCACCCGCCGTACCGCGGTCCCGACCGGATTCGAACCGGCGTATCCGCCCTGACAAGGCGGCGAGTCTGCCTCTGCTCTACGGGACCCCGCGCACGCATCCGGACGACCGGATTCGAACCGGCGTAACCGCCTTGAGAGGGCGGCGCGTCTGCCTCTGCGCTACGCCCGGACCGCGCCCCCGGATCCTAACCGCACCCCGAACGGCCGGTCGCACCGATTTACGGGACGCCCCGTCGGTGCAACGGTGCCCGAAGGGGGTGACACACCATGGCCCAGACCCATGAGTGGATGTTCTACGAGGTCATGTGGCGCGCCTGGGCGGGTCGGGAACAGGTCCCGTACCCCGTGCCCTGGTGGGCGCAGCAGGCCTTCCGACGCTGGAGCGACGAGTTCGACTCCGGCACCTACGAATCCAAGGAGGCGGCCTTCGCCTCCAACGCCCTGTACCGGTACTGGCACATGGTCGGCGTCAAGGACCACCGTCAGGAGTCCCTGATCGGCCAGGCGGGCGAGATCGAACCGGTCTACGACAAGTACAGCCTCTCGTTCTTCCTGCACGATCCGGCCACGGGCACCTCATGGCTGCCCCAACTCCCGGACGGCGGAAGGGTGGAGCAGCGGCTGGAGGCGCCGCATCTGCCGGTCGTGCTGACCACGTTCCGCACCGCGGACGACGTGGAGTTCGTGCAGCGCACCTTCGCCGGCACCGTCGGGGCGAGCGGCCGGGACCTGGTCGTCACCCGGGTCACCGTGGGCAGTCCGACGGGACAGGAGCGCACCGGGCTGCTGTGTGCGGCGGTGCTGCCGGCCGGGCCGAGCGGCTTCCAGCGGCACGACCGCGGCGGACGGCAGATCACCGACCGTCGGCTGACGTTCCTGCGTCATCTCCCCGACGAGCAGCGAGTGGAGACCAACTCGGGCTGGGGCCCGGTCTTCGACACCGCGCCGGAGCAGTACGGGGTCTACGGCAACCCGGACTTCTCCCACGACCCGGACACCTACCTCACCCGCAGCGCCTTCCACGACCTGGCCGTCGGCGGCAAGCTGAACGGCGCCCTGGAGGCACAGGACCAGGTGGCGGGGCTGTGCAGCGCCGTGTTCGCGTGGCCGTTCCGGATCGCCGAGGACGAGGTCTTCGAGATCGACGTACGCCTGCCCGTGGACCAGTTCTCCGGCGCGGCCGACCTCGCCGAACTCAGGGGCACGCCGACCGCCGAACTGGAGGCGGCCAACCGGGACTTCTGGACGGCGAAGCTCCTCGGGCAAGGCCTCCAGCCGGGGCTGCCGCGTCCGGTGGCGCACCTCGCCGACCAGTTCCGGCAGGCGCGTTCGCAGCTCCTGATCCTGTCCGACCACGGTGAGATCCATCCCGGCCCGACCGTCTACGACTCCTTCTGGATCCGTGACTCCAGCGTCGAGGCGACGGCATGCTCGCTCGTCGGCGACTCGGCCCTGGCCGAACGGCAGTTGGGAACCCACTACCCGCTGAAGTTCAACCGCGGGACCGGCCGGATCGGGCCATGCGCCGAGTACGGCTTCTACGGCGGACCGCACGAGAAGGACGACCGCGAGTGGGACAGCAACGGCCAAGCCCTGTGGGCGATCGGCCGGTTCGACCGCACGAGCGGCCGACGGGCGGCGTTCGGAGCCAAGTTGTACGTCCCGTACGTGCGCGACGCCGCCCGCTGGCTGCGGGACAACCGCGACGAGTACGGCCTGCTGCACAGCGGCTGGAGCGCCGAGCACCTCGGCGAGCGCGACAAGCCGCACTACTGGGACGACTTCTGGGGCCTGGCCGGACTGTACGAAGCGGCACGGCTCGCCGAGCGGATCGGGGCACCGGAGACCGCCGAACTCTGGGGCGCCTTCGACGACCTGAAGCACGCCACCGCCGAGTCGATCCGCTGGGTGCTCGGTGAGCAGCGGGCGCGCGGGGCCTGGGAGACGTACATCCCGACCGGGCCCGGCGATGTCGGCCGGCTCGACTCGACGATGATCGGCGCGGCCGCCTACTTCCACCCGCTGCGCCTGCACATGGGCAGCAAGCTGGGCGACGACATCGACCGGGCGGCGCGCTTCACGCTCGACACGATGTACGCGCACTTCGTCCGCGGTGGCTTCCGGCACGACGCCGCCTGGAACGCGTACGGGCCGTATCTGACCATGCAGTTGGCGCACGCCTGTCTGCTGGCCGGTGATCCGGGACGGATGGACGAGCTGCTCGGCTGGACCTTCGACGCGGGCTTCCCGCACACGGCCGGACGCGCGGCGGCCCTGGGCGCCTGGAACGAGCAGCACGCGTACCCGGTGGCCTCCGACTTCGCCGAAGTCCCCTTCGGCCGTTGGTACATGGGCGACATCCCGCACGGCTGGGCGGCCGCCGAGTATCTGCTGCTGATCCGCGACATCCTCTTCTTCGAGGCCGACGAGGACCACGACCCGCACCTGTACATCGCTCCCGGCGTGCGGCCGCACTGGGTGCCGGGGGACGAGCGCGTCACCGTGGACGCGGCGCCGACGCTCTTCGGCTCCCCGTTCGGCTACCGGCTCGCCCACGATCCGGCCGCGCGGACGGTGACCGTGGACATCACCCAGGCCCCGGAGGGGGTGCGGTTCGTCTACCCGTGCCGGTTCGGCGAGGTGCGCTCGGCCGAGGCGAACGGGCAGGAGCTCGCCGTGACCGGCCAGGACGTGCGGGTACCGGCGGGCACGTGGCGGTTCGGTGTGACGTACGCCTGATCAGTGTGAACGCCTGATCTCCAGGCGTTCCTTCTCCGACAGGCCGCCCCACACACCGAAGCGTTCGTCGTTGTCGAGGGCGTACTCCAGACAGGCGGAGCGGATCGGGCACAGGCCGCAGATCCGCTTCGCCTCCCGTACGGAACTGCCCGGCTCGGGGAAGAAGAAGTCTCCACCGGTCTGCGCGCACAACGCCTCGTCCTGCCAGTCCGGGCCGGGCGGGGTGATCGTTTCGATGAGCATGCTCTGGATCGTGCCGGGCGGCGAAAAACGTTCGATCAACGCGGGATCAACGCCGCGCTCGCGGGCCTCCGGCGCCTTGATGGTCCTCCGTAGCACGGCGTGGCGCACGGCGGCGCGCGGATTCGCGGGAAAACTGGGAGAGGCCTTCCGGTCACGGATGGTCACTGCCCGGGGCGATTGTCAGTGGGCGGTGCGAGACTCGTCAGTGCAGTGGACGGGACCCTTCAGAGGAGGGCAACGATGCTCACCACCCGTTATGTCACCGGCGCCCCGAACTGGCTCGATCTCGGCACCCCCGACATCGACGGCGCCGCTTCCTTCTACGGCGCGCTGTTCGGCTGGCGGTTCCAGCCGGGGCCGCCCGAGACCGGCGGATACGGCTTCTTCCAGCTCGACGGCAGGACGGCCGCGGCCGGCATGCAGAACCCCCCGGAGCAGGGCCCGCCCTCCTGGACGGTGTACTTCCAGACCCCGGACGCGGACGCCACGGCGAAGGCCGCCGAGCAGGCGCACGGCGCGGTGCTGATGCAGCCCATGGACGTCATGGACCAGGGCCGTATGGCCATCCTCGCCGACAAGGCGGGCGTCCCCTTCGGCATCTGGCAGCCCGCCCGGAACAAGGGCCTCGACGTCGTACGGGAACCGGGCTCGCTGTGCTGGCTGGAGCTGTACACACCGGACCAGCCCGCGGCCGCGTTCTTCTACAACGCCGCTCTCGGTCTGGAGACCTACGGCGTCGACTTCCCCGGCGGCACGTACACCACCGTCAACCCCGCCGGTGCCTCCGAGGACGCCATGTTCGGCGGCATCGTGCCCCTGTCCGAGGCCCCCGGGGAGACGGATCCGTACTGGCTGCCGTACTTCGAGGTCACCGACCCGGACACGGTGGTCTCCAAGACGCGGGAGCTCGGCGGCACGGTCCGTATGCCCGCCACGGACGTGGAGGGCGTCGGCCGCGTGGCCAAGCTGGCCGATCCGTACGGGGCGCGGTTCGCGGTGATCAGGAGCGTGCCGGAGCAGGGCTGACCGGGGTCGCGGGGAGCACGGTCGGTGAGCGCCCTTAACCTGTCGGGATGTTCAGGACGTTCACCGAGCGCCGGGCTCGGAAAGAGCAGGAGCGGCAGAGCGAGCTGTCCGCGCGGCTGAGGTCGCCCGAGCCGGAGGTACGGGTGACCGCCGCCGGGGAGATCGCCCAGGCGCGGGACACGGGGTGGGCGATACGGGAGCTGGCGCAGGCGATGGACCGGGAGCCCTCACCTATCTGGTTCGACGCCGTCGCGGGGCCGTTCTGCGATGCCGTGTGCCGGGATCGGGCGGTGCGGGAACGCGTGGAGCGGATGTTCGCCGCGCATGCCGATGAGCCGGTTGAACTGGTGCGTGCCTGGACCGCCCTGCTGGCGGAGTTCGGGACGGGTACCGCGTTGGACACCGTCGACGACGAGTTGGCGGCCGAAGTGGGCGCTCGGCTGCGGCGCGTGCGTGAGCAGGGCGGGAAGCCTCATGAGCTGTCCGGGACGGACCCGGACTCCCTCAACTACGTGGTCACCTTCGGTGTGACCGTCGAGTTGCTTCACGACGCCGTACGCCGCTACGTTCCGCTCCCCGCGGACGACATCGAGCGAACGCGACGCGAGACCCGGGAGACCTTGGAGCGGGCCCTCGCGCACCCGGCGGGGAGCGACGACCGCCACGCGCTGCTGGTTTCCCACGCCGAACCGCCCGATGACGAGACCTGGGCTGATCGGCAGCTGGCCGCCCTGCGCATCAGGGAGGCCCTCGACCTGTGCGGGAGTGCCGAACCGGACCGCGTGGCGCTGGGCGTGGAGGCACTCGCCGTCATGCTCCAGTTCAACCAGGTGTGCCTGAACGACGCCGTCCGCGCGACGCTCGACAGGCTCTGCGTACCGGACCAGGATCCGTTCACCTTCAGCGAGGTGCTGAGCTGCTACCCCGCGCTGCACGCCGGCCGACGCCTGGCCGACCCGCCGGTCGGGCTGTTCCTCACGGCGCTCGGTCACGCCGACCCGCTGGTACGGGCGAACGCCGCCGCCGGGCTGGACACCATCGCGCCCGGACTGCCCGAGGAGTCACGGGCGGTCGCCGCCCTGATCGAGGCCATGGAGAACGACCCCGACATCGAGGTCGTGCGCTCGGCGGCGTACGCACTCGCCACGATTCCCTGCGGCGAGGAGGCCGACACACGGGCCGCCTCCGCCGCGCTCGCGGGCAAGGCAGGATCGGCCGACCCGGGTCTGCGCGTGGCGAGCGTGGACGGAGCGATCCACCGCGACGAGCCCGGAGCGTACGACCGGCTGACGGCCGAGCTGCGACGGCCCGATGTCGAGGCCCGGTTCATCAGCTCCGTGGACCTCTTCCTCGATCTCGGAAAGCGGCCGCGGAAGGACGTGACCGCGCAGTGGACCCGGCTGCTGGAGGGGCTGCGCCAGGACGGCTGGCCCGACCGGCCGAACGAGCACGAGGACGGCGGCGACACGGAGCCCGAGTTCCGGGTGGCCCTGCTGGAGTTGACGCTGGACAAACTGCGCGCCCACCACGCCTAGGCGGACGCCCGCCGCACCAGCGTCGTCCGGAGCACGACGCTGGACGCGGCGCCGCCGGTGCCCAGCAGCAGCCGTGCCATCAACCGCCCCATCTCCTCGATGTCCTGACGGATCGTCGTGAGCGGCGGATCGGTCTGCTCCGCCACCGGCAGCATGTCGTCGAACCCGATCACGGCGACGTCGTCGGGTACGCGCCGCCCCCGCTCACGCAGCACCCGCAGCGCCCCGGACGCCATGAGGTCGTTCGCGGCGAACACCGCGTCGACGTCCGGGCACCGGTCGAGCAGCTCCCGCATGGCCCGTTCCCCGCCCCCGGGGGTGAAGTCCCCCTCGGCCACCAGCCCCGGACCGGCGTCCCCCATGACGTCCCGGAACCCCTCCAGCCGGTCCACCGCCGACGTCTGGTCCAGGGCACCGGTGATGTGCGCGACACGCCTGCGGCCGAGGCCCACGAGATGACGTACGGCGTCCCGCGCCCCGCCCCGGTTGTCGCTGTCGACGAACACCACGTCACGGCTGCCGTCGTTCCACCCGGGCCGCCCGCCGAACACCGTCGGGATCCTGGCCCGTTGGATCAGTTCGGGCAGCGGATCGTCGAGGTGCAGGGAGAAGACGAGCGCCCCGTCGACATGGCCGCCGGCGAGGTAGCGGCCGACCCGGGCATGGTCGTCGCGCCCCTCGGTCAGCAGCAGGACCAGCTGGTTGTCGTGTGCCGTCAACTCCTTGCTGATGCCCCTGAGTTGCCGGGCGAAGAAGGGGTCGGCGAAGACCCGGGTCTCCGGTTCGGCGACGACGACGGCGATCGCGTCATGGCGGCGCGTCACGAGGCTGCGGGCGGCCTGGTTGGGCACGTACCCCAGCTCCTCCACCGCGCGCCGGACCCGCTCGACGAGCGGCTCCCGCACCCCGTCCCCACCGTTCACCACCCGGGACACGGTGGCCCGCGAGACCCCGGCCCGCTCGGCCACGGCCTCCAGCGTGGGACGCGGCGCTGTCTCGGTCACTTCGGGGCCCTCCTCGTGGTTGCGGCTCAGGATAGCCCTGGTCGGGGAGGGCGTGAGAGCGCTCTCCGGGGAGATCGGAGCGGCGTGCGGATCGCCAGGATCGCCGTATGACGAGGAAGACGGCCCATGGCCGCTGACAGCCGACTCACCCCCGTACGCCCTGCTCCCCCGCGCCCACCACGGCCGGACCGTCCGGGACAGCTCCGTCGACGTGTTCGGGCGGGCGCGGTGGCCGCCGCGCGACTCGGCGGGGCCGGGTGATCCGTACGAGGCCGTGATCGTCACCGTGGAGGGCGGGCACTCGGACGCGACCCGCCTCGCCACCCGATCAGGGAGTCGCCGCGAACCGGGCCTGCGGTGCTGGAGCAGGACGGGGGGAGCCGGTATGGGGGCACCACCAGCCGCGGGAGGTCGGCTGGTTGCTCGGCGGCCTCACCGACTCGACGGTCGAGCCGGTCCAGGAGGGCCGACTGCTCGGTGTCGACGGCAGCCGCTCGGCCGGTCACCGTCGCGTGGTCTGCCGCGGCCCCCGCCTCGACGTGCAGGAGCAACCCGCCACGGAACGGGCCCTGTTCGTCCTCCCCGTCAGTGATCGTGCTCGTGCGGCTCGTACCCCGGGATGGTCCCGTCCGTCTTCTTCACCAGGAACAGCCCGACCATCCCCATGTCGGAGTGGCTCTGGACATGGCAGTGGTACATCCAGGCGCCCGCCCCGACGCCCTCCCCCGCGATCACCTGGAAGCCGAAGGAGTCCGCGGGCCCCACGATCTTGTTGTCGACGACCTGGCTCGGGTCGTCGGGTCCGGTGAGCATGCCCGTGCGGTTGTCGGCCCAGCGGTGACCGTGCATGTGGAACGTGTGGTAGTACTCCCCGTGGGTGATCATCACGAACTCGACGCGATCCCCCACCGTGGCCTCGAAGTCGGGCCCCGAATGCGCCGGCTTGTTGTTGATGAGCATGTCGTTGAAGACGATCGTGTACGTCCTGTCCGGGAGGACGTCGCCCTTGCGGCGCACGATCACCGGACCGTACAGGCCCTTGCGGATGCCGGTCGTGCCGTGCTCGGTGCCCACCACGTGGTCGTGGTAGTGCCAGTAGCCCGCGCTGCCCGCCCGCCAGGTGCCGTCCTTCCGGCGGCCGGGGGCGTGGGTGCGCCAGGTGTAGGTGCGGGTGCCGCCGGGCTCGACGTCGCTCTTGTTCAACTTGGTGCCGTCGCTGGTGATTTCGTAGTCGAGGCCGTGGACGTGCAGGCTCGCTCTGACGTCCATGGTGTTCTCGAACTCGATGTGCAGGGTGTCGCCCTCGTTGAGTTCGATGAGCGGGCCGGGGATCGTGGCCTTGCCCTTCTCGAAGCCGTAGCCCATCTGTCCGTCGGCGAGCTTCTCGGCGTAGAGCTTGATGTGTCTCACCTCGCCCCCGGCCGGTGCGGTCCTGGCCGGTCCGTCGGCGCTCGCGGCGTCCGGCGCCAGCGACAACGATGTCGCGGCGGCCCCGCCTCCCACGACGGCCGCGCCACCCAGCAGTACCCGTCGGTTGAACCCGCGTCGGTCCATGCGGAACTCCCCACCCTGATACGGAACTTGCGGAGGCGTACCTGTGATGAACCTGTGAGACGGTACCGGCCGTTCCGCTGTTTTTCCACGCCCAGGACAAAGTTGGCCCCAACTCGGTCATAGGTATTGGCGAGTTGCGCAAAGAGGTCTAGCTTCCATCGCGCTGTTGCTGTGACCGAGGAGGCGCCCATGCACTTACGAGGACTGAGCGCGAGAAGACGGGTCGGCGTGGCGGGTGTGACCGCCGCAGTCGTCGTCGCCGGACTGCTGTCGGGTCCCGCCGCCAGCGCGCGTCCGGCTCCCGAGCCACCCCTGACAACGATGTCCGTGAAGTCGCCGCCGGGCGGCGCGAACGTACGTGTGCTGGTCTTCTACGGTTCCGCGGCGGCCGGGGAGGAGTCGCCGGTCGTGAACGCGGGGATCGAGACGATCGAGAAGATCGGCCTGTCCGGGCCGACGGACCAGCGGTTCAAGACCGAGGCCACCGACGACGCGTCGGTGTTCACCGATGAGGCGAGGCTCGGGCGCTACAACGCGATCGTCTTCCTGACCGGCGGCGGTGACATCCTCGATCCGGAGCAGGAGGCCGGTCTGGAGGCCTACATGGAGGCCGGCGGCGGTTTCGTCGGCGTCCATGACGCCGCTCGTGCCGAGCCGTACTCGGACTGGTTCACGGGTCTCGTCGGTGCCCGTCCGGCCGCCTCCAGCCCAACCGCCGTACAGCGTGCGGTCGTCGAGGTCGGTGACCGGCAGCATCCGGCCACCAAGGATCTGCCGGTGCAGTGGAAGCGGCCCGACCAGTGGTTCAACTGGACCAAGAACCCCTCAGGAGCCGTGCACACCGTGGCGCGGGTCCGGGAGTCGAGCTACGCACCCGGAGCGAGCGCCAACGGCTGGGACCATCCGGTGAGTTGGTGCCGTGACTACGACGGCGGCCGGTCCTTCTACACCGGCATGGGCGGCACGGTGTCGTCGTACGACGAGAGCGACTTCCGTACGCATCTGCGCGGTGCCCTGTTGTGGACCTCGCGGCTGGTGCAGGCCGACTGCAAGGCGACCATCACCGGCAACTACAAGGCGGAGCGCCTCACCCAGCCCAACCAGGCCGGGCAGAACGACCAGATCGGCGAGCCGCACGGTCTGGTCACCGCGCCCGACGGCCGGGTGTTCTACATCGGCCGGGGCGGCGCGGACTCCTCCCGGCCGGTGGTCACCGACTGGAACAACCCCGACATCGGCAAGGGCAGGGGGGAGATCCATGTCTACGACCCGAGGACCAAGAAGGTCACCCTCGCGGGGGCGTTGACGGTCTTCGGCAACAAGGGCGGCGGCGACGAACTGGTCAAGGTCGAGGAGGGGCTTCTCGGCATCGAGCTCGATCCCCGCTTCGAGCAGAACGGCTGGGTGTATCTGCACTACACGCCGCACTCGCAGATCAACCGGGACACCCGGATGGCCGAGCGGCGGGTCTCGCGGTTCACACTAGACCTCGCCACGAACAAGCTGGACCTGGACAGCGAGAAGGTGCTGCTCAAGTGGCCGGTGCAGATCCACAGTTGCTGCCATGCGGGCGGCGGGATGACCTGGGACTCGAAGGGCAACCTGTACATCGCGACCGGTGACAACAACTCCAGCCGCTTCAGCGACGGTTACTCGGGCAACAACCCGGAGCCGAACTTCAAGGGCGTCTCCTTCGCCGACGCGCGGCGCACCGCCGGCAACACCCACAACCTCAACGGCAAGATCCTGCGCGTCCACCCGGAGCCGGACGGGACGTACACCCTGCCCGCCGGGAACCTCTTCACCGGCCAGGAGACCGACGAGGGCGGCGGGAAGACCCGCGGCGAGATCTATGTGATGGGCGTCAGGAACCCCGCCCGCATCTTCGTCGACCGGAAGACCGACATCCTGTACGCCGGCTGGGTCGGCCCGGACGCCTCGGCGCCCTCGACGACCTGGGGCCCTGCCAAGTACGACACGTTCGCCGTCATCACCGAGGCGGGCAACCGGGGCTGGCCGTACTGCATGGGCAACAAGCAGCCCTACCGCGACCGCAACCTCCCCGACCCGACGAAGCCGCTGGGCTGGTACGACTGCGACCACCCGAAGAACGAGTCCCCGAACAACGACGGCCTCGTCAACCTCCCGCCGGTCACCGGCAACAACATCTGGTACTCGCCCCAGGGCGGCGCACCGGACTTCCCGCGCGACGCGAACGGCATCCCGTCGTACAAGCAGGAGGAGTCCACGTATCTGCTGCCGTGGCTGAAGGGTGGCGGACAGGCCGCGATGAACGGGCCGGTGTACCGCTACGACACGGCGAGCGCCAGCGAGGTCAAGTGGCCCGCCTACTGGGACGGCAAGTGGTTCGTCGGCGACTTCTACGACGCCGACCAGCCGCGCAACGCCGTCATCACCGACCCGAAGACCCACGGGGACGGTGGACTGCCCGTGCACTCCGAGTCGTTGAAGAAGATCGTGCCCGTCGGCAACGACGGCATCAGGAACCTCATGGACTGGAAGTTCGGTCCGGACGGCTCGCTGTACGTGCTCGACTACGGCCGCGGCTTCTTCACCTCGGACGCCAAGTCGGCACTGTGGCAGGTCACTTACAAGGGAGGCGGCCCCACCCCGGCCGCCGGTCAGCTGGCGAGGGGGGCCGCTCGGTGACACAGCGACGAAGAATCTGGACCGCCCTGCTGGCCGCCGTACTGATCATGCTCGGGTTGCAGTCGGTGCCCGTCTCCGCCCGGCAGCCCGTCGAGCGGGCGGCCGCCGCGCAGACCCTCACATGGACGGCCGGCGACGACATCACCAAGTACCTGTCGGCGCCCGTGACCGCGGTGGCGGGGCAGGCGACGATCGTCTTCGAGAACAGCGCGGCGACCGGTAACACCACCGGCATGCCGCACACGTTGACGTTCGTGACGAGCGACCCCG
Source organism: Streptomyces sp. S3(2020) (assembly GCF_013044505.1). Lineage (GTDB taxonomy): Bacteria > Actinomycetota > Actinomycetes > Streptomycetales > Streptomycetaceae > Streptomyces. The sequence goes on from NZ_JABERD010000006.1 coordinate 29,094, forward strand.
AGTTCAACAGCGATGTGCAGTTGAACATCCTCGCCAACCCCAACGACGACATGGGCGGCCGCCACACCGCCGAGGTCACCCTCACCCCGGGCCGCTACTTCTACCACTGCACGATCCCGGGCCACGGACAGATGCAGGGCATCCTGGTGGTGACCGAGGGCACCGGCGAGGACACCACCCCGCCCGCGACCGCGGCGCAGGTGACCGGCACGCAGAACGCGCAGGGCGAGTACGTCGGCTCGGCGAGTGTCGCGATCAGCGCGACGGACGAGACCGGCGGGTCGGGGGTCGACGGCATCCAGTACGCGGTCGGCGACACCGGCGACTGGCTGCCGTACACCGCCCCGGTCGTCGTCGACCAGGTCGGCAGCCACACCATCCGCTACCGGGCGCTCGACAAGGCGGGCAATGTCGCCGCCGAGAAGAGCGTGCGGTTCACGGTGGTCCCCCCGCCCTCGGACGACACCACCGCCCCGGCCACCTCGGCGACGGTGACCGGACAGCAGAACGCCGACGGGGCGTACCTCGACATGGCGACGGTGACCGTGTCCGCCTCGGACACCGGCTCCGGCGTCAACACCATCGAGTACGCCGTCGGCGACGGGGCCTGGCAGCCGTACACCGCGCCCGTGATGGTGCATCAGCTCGGCACCCACACCGTGCGCTACCGCGCCACCGACAAGGCGGGCAATGTCGCCGCCGAGAAGAGCGTCCGGTTCACGGTCGTCGCGACGCCCACCCCGGACACCACACCGCCGGTGACGGGGGTGACCGTCGAGGGCACGAAGAACTCGGCCGGGGCCTATGTCGGCAACGCCAGGGTGACCGTGAGCGCCGCGGACGGGCACGGCGGGAGCGGTGTCGACCGGATCGAGTACTCGATCGACGGTGGACCGTACCTCGCGTACACCGCACCGGTGGTCGTCGACCGGGCCGGCACCCACACCCTGGCCTACCGGGCCACCGACAAGGCGGGCAACACCGCCGCGGCCCGTACGGTGACCTTCACCGTCGTGTCGAGCCAGGTTCCCGCGCCCAACTGCCCGGAGTTCGACGAGCGGTTGACGGTCATCGTCGGCGAGGTCGACTCGGGGGTGCCCAACCGGCTCACCAACAGCCGTTGCCGTATCAACGAGTTGATCGAGGACGAGAAGGAGTGGACCTCCCACGCGCTGTTCGTCAAGCACGTGAAGACGGTCCTCGACAAGCTCCTCAAGGAAGGGGTCGTCGACCAGCGCGAGTACGACGCCGTCCACAAGGCCGCCCGGCAGTCCGGGATCGGCGAGCCCGGGCAGACCGAGGGCTACCGGAAGATCCTCGACGGCAGCGCGGAGTCGTTCGCCAAGTGGCAGCAGGTGGGCGGCGGTTCGTTCGGGCTGAACGCCGACGGCTCGATCACCTCCGGCACCACGAAGGCCGGGCTCGGCATGCTGTGGTTCCCGGAGCGCAAGTACGGCGACTTCTCGCTGCGGCTCCAGTGGCGGGACGACGCGCCGGGCACCGGCAACGCCAACTCGGGGGTGTTCGTGCGCTTCCCGTGGATCCACGACCACCCCGAGGAGTCACGGCCGGAGTGGGTCGCCATCAAGTACGGCCATGAGGTGCAGGTCCTGGACCGGCCCGACGGCGACATGTACAAGACGGGCTCGGTCTACGGCTTCGACCGCGTGGGCCTGGCCGGCGCGGGCGTGACGCAGAAGGGCACCTGGAACGACTACGAGATCCGGGTGGTCGACCAGCACTACTCGGTCTACCGCAACGGTGTGCTGATCAACGAGTTCGACAACATCGGCGGCCAGGACTTCACCCCGCCCCGCTCGGACGACCCGGGCACGGACGGGCGGCGGTTCGCCTCCGGCTACCTCGGACTCCAGGTGCACGGCACGACGGACGTGGTGTCGTACCGGGACATCCGGATCAAGGAGTTGTGAGCGCCGTCCTCAAGTGATTCCCAGGGGTGCGGACCGCCGCGGCGACGGCGGGCCGCACCCCGCAAACCGTTTGCCCGGCGGCAACGGCTCGTGCGAGCCTGCCTCCCATGACACTCGGCATGGTGCTCGGCGACGTCTCCGCTCGCGCTTCGACGCGGGAGCGGTAGCCCCGGCGCTCCGCACAGAGCCCGTCCGCCCCTTCACCTCACCCGCGGCCACGCCCTGGCGTCGGCCGCTTCCCGCACTCCTCGTCGAAGCGCTCTTCGTGTATCCGCACGTTCGACCACGAGGAGTTCACCGTGTCCACCATCTCCTGGACCGAGCCCCGCACCGCCACCGTCCGACACGCCCGCTGGCACTCCGAGAGCGCGGCCCCCGCCCCACGACGTGTCGTCGTCGCCGTCGACCGCATGCGCGCCGACACCGCCCACCGGCTGGCCTGCGAGGGCACCGCGCTGCTCTGGCAGGGCGACTTCCCCCACGCGCGCCGGCTCCTGGAGGCCGTCGGCCGCCGCATCGACCGCAAGCCGCCACGGCCCGGTGACAGCCCGATCGACTCCTTCCACCTGCACCGCAGGGCCCGCGGCCACCGTGCGCGGGTCCTGGGCCGCCTCGTGGTGCTACTGGCGGACGACCACGCTCTGACCCTGCGCAGGGCCCCGGACGTCCGCGAGGCATGTGCCGCGGCCTACGGTCCGCCCCGCGGCGGCCCCGTGGCCGTCTCCCTCAGGGAGTTGCTGGGGGTGATCGGAGCGCACGAGTGGCGCCGCAAGGGCGTCGAGGTACCCGCCCTCGGCGGCGCCCGCGTCCACCCCCACTACGGAGTGTTCTCCCCGGTCAGGGGCGAGTACGTCGACCTCGTCGCGACGGCGCCCCTCCCCGTGCCCGTGCCACGCACCGCGTTCGACCTGGGCACCGGCACGGGAGTGCTCGCCGCCGTGCTGGCCCGCCGGGGGTTCGGCCGTGTCACGGCCACCGACATCAGCCCGCGCGCCCTGGCCTGTGCCCGCGACAACGCCCGGCGGCTTGGCCTCGCCGGGCGCATCGAGGTGACGGGCCCGGGGCTGTTCCCCGGGGGACGCGCCGACGTCGTCGTCTGCAACCCGCCCTGGCTCCCCGTCCGGCCGTCCTCCGCTCTGGAACAGGGTGTCTACGACCCGGGCGGCACCATGCTGCACGCCTTCCTGGACGGACTGGCCTCCCGTCTCACTCCGGGCGGCGAGGGCTGGCTCGTCCTGTCGGACCTGGCCGAGCGGCTGGGGCTGCGCTCACGTGGCGAGCTGCTGTCGGCGATCGAGGGCGCGGGGCTGCGGGTCCGCGGGAGGATCGACACCCGGCCGCGTCACCCCCGCGCGACGGACCCCGGTGATCCCCTCCACGCGGCGCGGAGCCGGGAGACGACCTCGCTGTGGCGGCTGGCCGCCCGCCGCTGATCCACCGTCAGCTGTCGTCGTGTCTCGCCCGGCTCGGCTGCACCCGCTTGGGCTCCCCCGGCATCTTCGGATACTCCGGCGGGTAGGGCAGGTCTCCCAGACCGTGGTCGTGTTCGTCCTGGCGTGCCAGTTCCAGCAGGGCGTCGAGCGAGAAGGCGTGATCGTCCATGTCCGCGTGCACGTCGCCGAGTTCGGCGAAGCGCGCGGGCATGGTCACGAGGTCGAAGTCCTGAGGGTGCGCCTCGCCGACCTCCTCCCAGCGCAGGGGCGCCGACACAGGGGCGTGCGGGCGCGGCCGTACGGAATAGGCGGACGCGATGGTGCGATCCCTGGCGGTCTGGTTGTAGTCGACGAAGATCCGCTCGCCGCGCTCCTCCTTCCACCACTTGATCGTCACCTGGTCCGGCATCCGCCGTTCCAGCTCCCGGCCCACCGCGATCGCCGCCCTGCGGACCTCCGTGAAGGTCCAGCGGGGTTCGATCGGCACGAACACATGCAGGCCCCGCCCGCCGGACGTCTTCGGCCAGCCGCGCAGACCGCCGAACTCCTCCAGCACGGCGCGGAGTTCGCCCGCCGCGCGCACGGCGTCGTCGTAGTCCGTGCCGGGCTGCGGGTCGAGGTCGATGCGGAGTTCGTCGGGCCGGTCGACGTCGTCGCGCCGCACCGGCCAGGGGTGGAAGGTGAGCGTGCCGTACTGGGCGGCCCACAGGACGGCGGCCTCCTCGGTGGGGCACATCTCGTCGGCGCTGCGGCCGCTGGGGAAGGTGATGTGGGCGGTCGGGATCCAGTCGGGCATGTTCTTCGGTGCGCGCTTCTGGAAGAAGGACTCGCCGGCCACCCCGTCCGGGTAGCGCTCCAGGGTGGTGGGCCGGTCGCGCAGGGCGCGCAGGATGCCGGGGGCGACCGCCTGGTAGTAGCGGGCCAGGTCGAGCTTGGTGTATCCGCGCTCCGGGAAGAAGATCTTGTCCGGGCTGGACAGCCGTACGGTCCGGCCGCCCACCTCCAGTTCCACCGCTTCACCCATGCGAGCCACGGTAGGCGTACCGCGCAAACCTCGCACACCGGGCATACACGGCTTCGCGGGCGCAGAATCGAGAGCATGGATCTGCCGGTGATGCCGCCCGTGAAGCCGATGCTCGCCAAGTCGGTGGCCAGGATCCCGCCGGACATGCAGTACGAGGCGAAGTGGGACGGGTTCCGGGCGATCGTGTTCCGCGACGGGGCCGAGGTCGAGCTGGGCAGCCGTACGGGCAAGTCGCTGACCAGGTACTTCCCCGAGCTCGCGGCCGCTCTCCAGGAGCGGGTCCCCGAGCGCTGTGTGCTGGACGGGGAGATCGTGATCGCCCGGGACGGCCGCCTGGACTTCGACGCGCTCACCGAGCGCATCCACCCGGCGGCCTCCCGGGTCCGCACGCTCGCCGAGCGGACGCCGGCGTCCTTCGTGGCCTTCGACCTGCTGGCCCTCCGGGACGAGCCGCTCCTGGACGTCCCGCTGAGCGACCGCAGGAAGCTCCTGACCACGGCACTGTCCTCGACGACCGCTCCGGTGCACGTGGCCCCGGCGACCACGGACATCGAGGTGGCGCGGCGGTGGTTCGAGCAGTACGAGGGAGCGGGCCTCGACGGGGTCATCGCCAAGCCGCTCACGCTGCGCTATCTCCCGGACGAGCGCGCCATGTTCAAGATCAAGCACGAGCGCACGGCGGACGTCGTCGTCGCCGGCTACCGCTTCCACAAGAGCGGCCCGATCGTCGGCTCGCTCCTGCTCGGTCTCCACGACGACGCGGGCACGCTCCAGCACGTGGGGGTGTCGGCCGCGTTCCCGATGAAGCGGCGCGCCGAGCTGGTGGCGGAGCTGGAGCCGCTGCGCATGGCGGATCCCGCCGGACACCCCTGGGCGGCCTGGTCGGACGAGACGGCCCACGAGAGTGCCCGGCTGCCCGGGGCGCCGAGCCGCTGGTCGGGCAAGAAGGACCTGTCCTGGGTGGCGATCCGGCCGGAACGGGTGGCCGAGGTGGCGTACGACCACATGGAGAACGGCGCGCGGTTCCGGCACACGGCCCGCTTCCGCCGCTGGCGCCCGGACCGGGAGCCGGAGAGCTGCACGTACGCGCAGCTGGAGGAGCCCGTCGGGTACGACCTGAACGACATCCTGGGCTGACGCACCGGGACCCGTCGACGGACGTTCGCCCACCGGGTCCACCCCACCCTCACCCCCTTCGCCGAGCGGCTTGTGGGCCGCTCGGCGTAGCGGCGCGCTCCTCAGAGGTACTCACCTCGCCCGATCAAATCCGACCGGGTATGGCAACCAATGAGCACATAAGCGCACAATCAGTGAAACGAGACTTGGGTGGCGACGGTGGGCATGGGACGAAGGGCGCGCACGCGACGCGCCATGACTACGGCGGCGCTCCTGGCCGCCGCACTGACGGTTTCCCTGGCGGCGGGCTGCACAGGCACCAACCAGCCCGGCCCGTCCGACGACGGAAGAGGAGCGGAACAGGACCGGACCCCGCAGACCCCGAACCAGGACCCGGGCCAAGAGCCCTCGCAGAGCGGGCTGACCGGCGAGTCGGCGCTCGCCGTGAAGATCGACAACGTGCGGGCGGCCCGCCCGCACACGGGCACCGACTCCGCGGACATCATCTACGCCGAGCAGGTCGAGGGCGGCCTGAGCCGGCTGATGGCGGTGTACGCGACCAAGCTGCCCAAGGTCGTCGGGCCGGTGCGCAGCGCCCGGGAGTCCGATCTGGAGCTGCTGCGCCAGTTCGACCACCCGACGCTCGCCTTCTCCGGCGCCCAGGGGAAGCTGATGCCGCTGATCGACAAGGCGCCGCTGAACCCGCAGACGCCCGGCGAGACGTCCGGCGCCTACTACCGGGGCAGCGACAAGTCCGCCCCGCACAACCTCTATCTGCGCCCGGACCGTCTGATGCCCTCGGTTCCGGGCGCGGACGCCCTGACGACCGGCTTCACCTATGGCGCCGCCCCGTCGTCCGGCGGGACGAAGGACACCTCGGAGACCGTGCGCTACCCGGCGGCCACCTTCCGGTTCACCTGGTCCCCGAGCCGGGACCGCTACCTGGTCTCGATGGACGGGACACCGTCGGTGACGACCACCGGCAAGCGGCTCGCCCCGGCGACGGTCGTCGTGCAGTACGTCAAGATCCGCAAGTCCGGCTTCCACGATTTCCTCGGCAACAACACGCCGTACACCGAGACGGTGGGCTCGGGGAAGGCGAAGGTGCTGCGTGACGGGAAGGCGTACACCGTCGACTGGAAGCGCGAGAAGGCGACGGACGGTACGACGTTCACGACGGGTGACGGCGACCCGGTGAACTTCGCCGAGGGGCAGGTCTGGGTGGTCTTCGCCAAGGCCTGAGCGGGTCGGGCGAAGTCCACTGCGGCGCCTCACCGCTCAGCCGGCGGAGCGCCTAGCGCTGGGCGACGAGGGGTTCCGCGGGGTTGCGGAGCCCCTCGGCCGCGTCCGAGACACGCTGGATGAGTTCGAAGAAGACGGACCGCTCGTCGGCGGAGAGCGGGGCCAGGAAGACCTGGTTCATCCGGGCCGTGCGCACGGTCAGTTTGCGGTGGGTGCGCGTCCCGTCGTCGGTGAGGCGCAGCAGGAACCGCCGGCCGTCCTGCGGGTCGCGCACCTTGTCGACCAGTCCGCGGCGGTCCAGACGGCTGATCACCTCGGCGATGGTGGACCGGTCCAGGCCCACCCGCTCCCCCACCGTGCGCTGGTCGAGACCCGGCTCGGTGACGAGCGCGTTGAGGACGGCGAACTGCGGCGAGGTGATCTCCTCCGAGACCATCGTGTTCCAGAGCAGGTAGTGCGCCTGCTGGAGCCGCCGGGCCAGGTGCCCGGGGTGGGTGGTGAGGTCCACCGCGGCCATGTGCGCTCCCGAGGTCGTATTCGTAAGTGCACTGAACGATACCCGGCGGGACGCAGACTGTCTGCAACCTCGCTCACGCTACTGACCTCACACTTCTCCTGGGTCTTGACGTCGTCGCCGTCCGGTGGCAGCGTGAAGGAAACTTCACCGAAATGCTCAGTGCCCTGATTAATCAGCGAGATGGAGCTTCACGCATGGACAAGGTGGTCGCCACCGCCGCCGAGGCGGTGGCCGATGTGCCGGACGGCGCGACACTCGCCGTCGGCGGCTTCGGACTCAGCGGGGTGCCGAACGTGCTGATCCAGGCCCTGTACGAGCGTGAGGTCAGCGGCCTCGGCGTGGTCTCCAACAACTGCGGTGCGATGGAGTCCGGGCTGGCGGTCCTGCTCGCCGCCGGGCGCATCGCGCGGGTGACCGGCTCCTACATCGGCGCCAACAAGGAGTTCGCGCGGCAGTACCTGTCCGGTGAGCTGGAGGTCGAGATGATCCCGCAGGGCACGCTCGCCGAGCGGCTGCGCGCCGGTGGCGCGGGCATCCCCGCCTTCTTCACCCCGGCCGGCGTGGGCACCCAGGTCGCCGAGGGCGGGCTCCCGTGGCGCTACGACGGTGAGGGCGGCGTCGCGCTCGCCTCGCCGCCGAAGGAGGTGCGGGAGTTCGACGGCACCGAGTACGTGCTGGAGCGCGGGATCCGCACCGACTTCGCGCTGGTGCGGGCGGCTCGCGGGGACCGGCACGGGAACCTCGTCTTCAACAAGTCCACGCGCAACTTCAACCCCCTCGCGGCGATGGCCGGGCGGATCACGATCGCCGAGGTCGAGGAGCTCGTCGAGCCGGGCGAGATCGAGCCGGACGCGGTGCATCTGCCGGGCATCTTCGTGCAGCGGGTGGTGGCACTGACGGCGGAGCAGGCCGCCGACAAGCGGATCGAGCAGCGGACGGTGAGCAACTGATGGCCTGGACACGCGAGCAGATGGCCGCGCGCGCGGCGCGCGAGCTTCAGGACGGGCAGTACGTCAACCTCGGCATCGGCCTGCCCACGCTGATCCCCAACTACCTGCCCGAGGGAGTGGAGGTGATCCTGGAGTCCGAGAACGGCATCCTGGGCACCGGCCCCTACCCCACCGAGGACCAGGTCGACCCGGATCTGATCAACGCCGGCAAGGAGACCGTCACGGTCCTGCCCGGCGCCTCCTTCTTCGACTCGGCGCTGTCCTTCTCGATGATCCGCGGCGGCCACATCGACGTCGCCGTGCTGGGCGCGATGCAGGTCTCCGCGGGCGGTGACCTGGCGAACTGGGCCATCCCCGGGAAGATGATCACCGGGATCGGCGGGGCGATGGACCTGGTCCACGGCGCCCGCACGGTCATCGTGGTGATGACCCACACCGCCAAGGACGGCTCGCCGAAGATCCTCGCGGAGTGCGCGCTGCCGCTCACGGGCAAGGCGTGTGTGAACCGGGTCATCACCGACCTCGGAGTGATCGACGTGACCGCGCAGGGGCTGGTGCTGACCGAGGTCGCCCCCGGCGTCGCCGTGGACGACGTCATCGCGAAGACCGACGCCAAGCTGACCGTCGCGGAGGACCTGCTGTGAAGCCCGTGTACATCGTCGACGCGGTCCGCACCCCGATCGGCCGCTACAGCGGCGGCCTGTCCTCGGTGCGCCCGGACGACCTGGCCGCCCACGCCATCCGCGAACTCCTCGCCCGTACGCCCGGCCTGGACCCCTCCCGCGTCGAGGACGTCTACTTCGGCAACGCCAACGGCGCCGGCGAGGAGAACCGCAACGTCGCCCGCATGGGCGCGCTGCTCGCGGGCCTGCCGACCTCCGTCCCCGGCGTCACCGTCAACCGACTGTGCGCGTCCGGCCTGGAGGCGGTGATCCAGGCGGCCCGCGCCATCGCGGTCGGCGACGCCTCCGTCGCCGTGGCGGGCGGTGTCGAGTCGATGACCCGCGCGCCGTACGTGCTGCCCAAGAACGACCGGGCCTTCCCCGCCGGGCACACCGAGATGTACTCGACCACCCTCGGCTGGCGCATGGTCAACCCGAGGATGGATCCGCAGTGGACGATCCCGCTGGGCGAGTCGGCCGAACTCATCGCCGACAAGCACAAGATCACGCGTGAGCAGCAGGACGAGTTCGCGCTGGCCTCGCACCAAAAGGCGGCCGCCGCGCAGGAACAGGGTCTCTTCGACGCCGAGCTCGCGCCCGTGCCGATCCCGCAGCGCAAGGGCGAGCCGGTGGTCCTCGGCGCCGACGAGTGCGTGCGGGCCGACGCCTCGCTCGCGGCGATGGCGAAGCTCAAGCCGTCGTTCCGTAAGGACGGCGGTACGGTCACCGCGGGCAACGCCTCCCCGCTGAACGACGGTGCGGCGGCGCTCCTGCTGGTGGACGAGGAGGGCCTGCGGGCGACGGGGCGCGAGCCACTGGCCCGCGTCTCGGCGACCGGGGTGAACGCCCTGGACCCGGACTACTTCGGGCTCGCCCCGGTGGAGGCCGTCAACCGGGCACTCGCCAAGGCCGGCAAGGGGTTTGACGACCTGTCGGTCCTGGAACTGAACGAGGCCTTCGCCGCCCAGGTCCTCGGATGCGTCGCCGAATGGCCGGAGTTCGACCCGGCGATCCTCAATCCGCAGGGCGGCGCGATCGCCCTCGGGCATCCGCTGGGGGCGTCCGGTGCGCGCCTCGCCGGCACGGTGGCTCATCAACTTGCCCGGGCGGGCAGTGGAGTTGGTGTGGCCACGTTGTGCATCGGCGTCGGCCAAGGGCTCGCCCTCGTCCTGGAACGCTGAGCTGTGATCGCGACTACCGGCCGTCTGTAGCTGGTCGCGCCCACGCGGCAGAGCCGCAATTCAGTACAGCCCCGCGCCCCTGAAGGAGCGCGCCACCTCCCCCGATTCGACCTGAACGCCCGGAACCCCCAGGACCATCCCATGACACTCACCCAGCACGACATCGACCAGGAGATCGCGGCCGAGCACGCCGCCTACGAGAAGCGGGTCGCCGACGGGGCGCCCGTCGAGCACCAGCCGCGCCGCGACTACGCGCCGTACCGCTCCTCGGTGCTGCGGCACCCCGAACAGCCGCCGATCACGATCGACGTGTCCAAGGACCCGGAGCTGGTGGAGCTGCACTCCCCCGCCTTCGGGGAGCGGGACATCACCGAGATCGACAACGACCTCACCCGGCAGCACAACGGTGAGCCGATCGGTGAGCGGATCACCGTCTCCGGGCGGCTGCTGGACCGCGACGGGCGTCCGTTGCGCGGCCAGCTGGTCGAGATCTGGCAGTCCAACTCGGCCGGCCGGTACGCCCATCAGCGCGAGCAGCACGACGCCCCGCTGGACCCGAACTTCACGGGCGTGGGCCGCACCCTCACCGACGGCGACGGGCACTACCGCTTCACGACGATCCAGCCGGGCCCCTACCCGTGGCGTCAGCACCTCAACGCGTGGCGGCCCGCGCACATCCACTTCTCCCTCTTCGGCACGGCGTTCACCCAGCGGCTCGTGACACAGATGTACTTCCCGGCCGACCCGCTGTTCCCGTACGACCCGATCATCCAGTCGGTGACGGACGACGCGGCCCGGCAGCGCCTCGTCGCCACGTACGACCACGACCTGTCGGTGCCGGAGTTCTCGATGGGCTACCACTGGGACATCGTCCTCGACGGCCCGAACGCCACCTGGATCGAAGAAGGACGCTGACCTCCCATGACGAAGATCGACACAAGCCGTCCCGAGACGGTGCTGCCCACTCCGTCGCACACGGTCGGCCCCTTCTACGGCCACGCCCTCCCCTTCCCCGGCGGCGGCGACATCGCGCCCGTCGGCCACCCGGACACCATCGCGCTCCAGGGATACGTCTACGACGGCGAGGGAAACCCGCTGCCGGACGCGTTCGTGGAGCTGTGGGGGGCCGACCCGGACGGCAATGTCCCGACGGTCGACGGCTCGATGCGGCGCGACCCGGCGAGCGGTGGCTTCCTGGGCCGCAACGGCGTGGAGTTCACCGGCTGGGGACGCGTCCAGACGGACGCCAACGGCCACTGGTCCGCGCGGACGCTGCGCCCGGGCGCCCGGGGAAAAAGCGCGCCCTACCTCAGCGTGTGCCTCTTCGCGCGCGGGCTCCTCGTGCACCTCTACACCCGGATCTACCTCCCGGGCGACGACGCGGCGCTCGCCGCCGACCCGCTGCTCTCCCAGGTGGCCGAGGCACGCCGGAACACGCTTGTCGCCACGGACGGCGCGCTGGGGACCTACCGTTTCGACATCCGCCTTCAGGGCGAAGGCGAAACGGTCTTCCTGGAGTTCCAGTGACTTCTGCCGAACCCGACACCGGTCTGCTCGCCCCCGGGTGGGCCGGTTCCCCCGCCGCGTCCGCGACGAGCGACACCGCCTATCTGCGGGCCCTGCTCGACGCGGAGGCCGCGCTGACCCGCGCCCAGGCGACGCTGGGCCTGGCTCCCGAGGAGGCCGCCACGGCGGTCACCGCGGCCGCCCGGTCCACGGCCTTCGACCCCCAGGACATCGCCGTACGGGCGCGGGCGGGCGGCAACCCGGTGATCCCGCTCGTCGCCGATCTCACGAAGGCGGTCGTCGGGGCGTACGGGTCGTACGTCCATCGGGGTGCGACGAGCCAGGACATCATGGACACGGCGACGGTGCTGGTCGCCGTACGCACCCTAGACCTGGTCCGTGCCGACCTCGGGCGGACGGAGTCGGCGCTGGCCCGGCTGGCCGCCGCGCACCGGGACACCGCGATGCCGGGACGCACGCTCACCCAGCACGCCGTGCCGACGACCTTCGGGCTGAAGGCGGCCGGGTGGCGGTCGCTGGTGCTGGACGCGCGGGACCGGATCACGGCCGTACGGAACTCGCTGCCCGCCCAACTCGGCGGCGCGGCCGGGACCCTGGCCGCCTTCACCGCGTACGGCGCCGCCGACCCGACCTCGCTGCCGGCGGCGTACGCCCGGGAACTCGGTCTGCGGGCGCCCGAGCTGCCCTGGCACACCCTGCGCACCCCGATCGCCGATCTCGCCGGATGTCTGGCGTTCGCGGCCGGAGCGCTGGGGAAGGTCGCCGCGGATGTGCTGACGCTGGCCCGTACCGAGATCGCCGAGGTCTCGGAGGGCAGCGGCGGCGGTTCGTCGGCGATGCCGCACAAGGCGAATCCCGTACGGTCCACGCTGATCGCGGCCGCGGCCCGGCGGGCGCCGCAGCTCGCGGCCACGCTGTACGCGTCGCTGGCCGCGGAGGACGAGCGGCCGGCCGGGGCCTGGCACGCGGAGTGGGAGCCGCTGCGGGACCTGCTGCGGCTGGTCGGCGGTGCCGCCCGGGACGCCGCCGAACTCACCGAAGGGCTGCGGGTGCACGCGGACGTGATGCGTGCGCACCTGGACCTCACCCACGGGTTGATCGTCTCCGAGCGACTCTCCGCCGAACTGGCGCCGGTACTGGGCCGGGCGCGCGCCAAGGCCCTGCTGACCGAGCTGGCCGGCCGTACCTACGCCGAGGGCCGCGGCCTGGGCGAACTCCTGGCGGAGGAACCGGAGTTGAAGGGCGTCGATCTCGACAGCCTCACCGACCCAGCCCGCTACACGGGGGCGGCCGCCGCCCTCACCGATCGTGCTCTGGAGCGACGTTGACCGAGAAACTCCTCAACCACCACACCGAGGGCCCGGATTCGGCTCCGCCGCTGATCCTCGGACCGTCGCTCGGGACGTCGTACGCCCTGTGGGACAAGGTCGCGCCCGAGCTCTCCCTGACCCACCGGGTGGTCCGCTGGGATCTGCCGGGGCACGGCGGCGGCGCGGCCGGCCTGATCGGTCCCGGCGCCACCGTCGGTGACCTCGCCGACCTGGTGCTCGCGCTCGCGGACTCGCTGGGCATCGAGCGGTTCGCGTACGCGGGAGTGTCGCTGGGCGGGGCGGTCGGGCTGCACCTGGCCGTGCATCACCCCGAGCGGGTGTCGTCGCTCGCCGTGATCTGCTCGTCGGCGCACTTCAACGGTGCGAAGGCGTGGGAGGAACGGGCCGCGCGGGTCCGCGCCGAGGGCATGGACTGGCTCGTGGAGAGTGCGGACGCCCGCTGGTTCACGCCCGGCTTCACGGTGCCCCGGCTCGTCCAGGACCACCGGGACGCCGACCCCGAGGGCTATGCCGCCTGCTGTGACGCGCTGGGCGCCTTCGACATCCGGGAGCGGCTGGCGGAGATCTCCGCGCCCACTCTGCTCGTCGCGGGCCGGGAGGACCCGGCGACCCCGCCGGCGCATCTGCGGGAGATCGCGGACGCGGTGCCGGGTGCCGCGCTCGTCGAGATCCCCGGGGCCTCGCATCTGGCGGTCGCGCAGTGCCCGGAGGCCGTACTGACCGCTCTGCGCGCGCACTTCGACGGCGGCGCCCTGCGGGGCATGGAGGTGCGGCGCGAGGTGCTCGGCGACGCGCACGTGGACCGGGCGCAGGCCCGGCAGTCGCCCTTCACCGCGCGCTTCCAGGACTTCATCTCGCGCTACGCGTGGGGCGAGATCTGGACCGACCCGACGCTCAGCCGCCGCGAGCGCAGCATGATCACCCTGACCGCGCTGGTCGCCCACGGGCACTACGACGAGCTGGCCATGCATGTCCGGGCGGCCCGGCGCAACGGTCTGACGCCGGAGGAGATCGGCGCGGTCCTGCTCCAGACGGCCGTGTACTGCGGGGTTCCGGCGGCCAACTCGGCGTTCGCCGCCGCGCAACGCGTGCTGGCGGAAGAAGAAGGGTGACCCTGCGGGTCGTAGCCTCGACAGCATCACGCAGACGCCTCCACCGTGGGCCTACGGTGGAGGCATGTCCACGATTCTGATCACCGGCGCCACCTCCGGCCTCGGCCGCCACCTCGCCTTCGAGCTGGTCCGCGCCGGACATGTCGTCCTCGCCCACGGCCGTGATGCGGACCGTACCGGGCGGCTCGTCGAGGAACTGCGCACCGAGGGCGACGCCGAGGCGTTCGTGGCCGACCTGGCCTCACTGGCCGAGGTACGGGAGCTGGGCGCCCGGGTCGCCGCCGCCCGTCCCGGCCTCGACGTGCTGATCAACAACGCGGGCGTCGGAGCGGGCGCGCCGGGCACCGGGCGCGAGTTGAGCGTGGACGGCCATGAACTGCGTCTGGCCGTGAACTACTTGGCGCCGGTGACCCTGACCCGTGCCCTGCTGCCGGTGCTGCGCGCGAACACCCCCGCACGGATCGTCAACGTGGGTTCGGTCGGCCAGGACCCCGTCGACTTCGACGACATCGAGTTCCGGCGCGGCTACGACGGCTTCGCGGCGTACCGTCGTGCCAAGTTCGCGCTCGCGGCCCATACCTTCACGCTGGCCGAGGAGTTGGCGGGCACGGGCGTCGCGGTGAACGTCGTGCATCCGGCGACGTTCATGGACACCGGGATGGTACGCGAGGGCGGGTTCGCGGCCCTGAGCACCATCGCGGACGGGGCCCCGGGGGTACTGGCCCTGGCCACACAGGACGTGGGGACGGGCGGCTACTTCGACGGGACGCGTCCGGCGCGGGCGCACGGGGGAACGTACGACAGGGAGACGCGGAAGCGACTGGAGGCGGTCACAGACCAACTACTGGCGCTGTAGAGCCCCTTGAACACACAGCCTGCGGCCTACAGCTCACCGTAGCCCCCTCCCCGTCTCCAACACCTCACGCGCCTGCGCCACAAGCCCGTTCGCCCCGCACGACCGGGCAAGCCCCAGCCCCCGATTGATCTCGGCGACGGACCGCGCGGCGATCCCGTACTCCACCCGCGCGGCCGCATGCTCGTACTGGCACGGCGAGGACTCCAGGTACGTCACCGCCTGGGACAGCAACCGCACCGCCCGCTGCCCGGTCTCCAGCGCGGCAGCGCACCTGAGCGCCTCCCCGATCGCCGTGTCCGTACCGAAGCGCTCGGCGCGGCGCCGGGCGTCGGAGGCGAGTTGGGCGGCGCGGACCGGGTCCGACGTGGCGAGGGCGCGGGCGAGGTCGAGCGCCCAGGGGACCATCACCGGGTTGAGGTGACCGCGGGCGGTCGCCGCCTTCTCGGCGGCCTCCAGCTCGTTGACCGCGTCCTGGGTGCGGCCGACGGCGAGCAGCAGCCGGCCGCGTACGGAGCGCGGGTCGGGCAGCACGATGGTGGACGGGTAGGGCGGGGCGAAGCCGTACTGTTCGGCGATCTCCCAGGCCTCGTCGACATGGCCGCGGGCGAGCAGCGTGTCGACGAGGTTGCAGGTCGCCGACCAGTACAGGGGCAGTCCGCGGCCGACGCGCTCGGCGATGCGCAGGGACTCGCGCAGGGTGGACTCGGCCTCCCTGAGGCGGCCGCGCCGGCGGTGCGCGAAGCCGAGGAAGGCGTGGGCCAGGGCGAGGTGGCCGCCGCTCCAGCCGGCCGACTCGTAGGTGCGCAGCGCCTCGGTGAACATGCTCTCGGCGCGGTCGAGCCGGTCGGTGTAGGTGTAGGAGCTGGCGAGCATCATGAGGATCTCCAGGCCCCACTCGGTGTCGGTCCAGCCGAGTCCGGGTGCCAGGCGGCCGTTGACGAGGGCGCGGTCGCTCAGCTCGACGACGATCTCCGCGTTCTCGCCGTGGGTCATGGCGTCGAAGCCGCGCAGGATGAGCAGGGCGCGCTCGGAGTTGTCGCGGCCGGTGCAGGTCGCGGCGAGTTCGGCGAGCCGCTCGGAGCGGCCCGGGGAGCTCGCCTCGCCCGCGTGGATGCCCTCCCACATGTACTGCACGGCCTGGAGCCGCAGCTGTGCGGGCCCTGGTCCGAGCCGGGCGGCCTCCGCCTCGACCGTGCGGACGGCGTCCTCCAGCTGGTCGTTGTGGAGCAGTGCCTGGGAGAGGCGGAAGACGGCGTCCACGCGTTCGACGCCGTCCAGGCCGGGCATGGCGAGGGCGGACTGGAGGTGGTCGACGGTGGTGGCGGGCGCGGTCAGCAGGGTGGCGCAGCCGAGTTCGTAGAGCACGCGTGCGTGGGTCTCCGGGCGGGGCGGTTCCCGCAGTGCCCGTTCCAGACAGCGGCGGGCCGCGTCCGGGGCGCCGACGGCGACGTGTTCGCGGGCGGCCTCGCGCAGCTGCTCGACGAGTTCCTCGTCGTCGTCCGGGTGCACCTGGAGGAGGTGGCGGGAGGCCATGGCGGCGCCGAGCCCGGAGTCGGCGACGACCTGGGCGGCGATGCCGTGCATGGCGGTGCGCAGGGCGTCGGGGATGGAGTTGTAGACGGCGGTGGCGATGAGCGGGTGGACGAACTCCAGGTCGCCGTCGCCGGCCGGTACGGCGGCCGGGTCGGGTTCGGTGAGGATGCGGGCGTTGCGCAGGAGTTCGGCGCAGCGCACGGCGTCGTCGCGGCTCATGGTGGCGAGCTTGGCGACGAGTTCGACGGAGATGCCGGTGCCGAGGATGGCCGCCGCCCAGGCGAACCGGGTGGCCTCGATGCCGAGTCCCTCCAGGCGGGCGACGAGGCCGCCGCCGCGCGCGGAGCGGTTCAGGGCGCGCAGTTCGCAGGCCTGGGCCTCGGCCGGTTCGAGTTCGCTGTCCTGGACCTTGGCGAGGAGTTCGACGGTCTCGTAGGGGTTGCCGCCGGTGACGGCCCAGACCTCGCGGCAGAACGGGGCGTCGGCGTGCGCGCCGAGGGTGGCGCGGGTGAGGCCCGCGGTGGCGTCCGGGGTGAGTGCGCTGAGGGTGGCGACCGGGCCGCCCGCGGCGGCGGCGACCGCGTCGAGGTGCCGGGCGCTGTCGCCGGTGACGTCGCCGGGGCGGCGGGCCACCACGAGCAGGACGGAGAGGTCGTCGAGGCGCTCGGCGAACGCGGCGAGCCAGCGCAGGGTCTCCTGGTCGGCCCAGTGCGCGTCGTCGATGACGAGGACGAGCGGCCAGTCGCGGCGGGCGAGCCGGCGCACCGCGGCGACCAGACCGTCGCACACGCCCTGCGGGTCGGGCTGGCGCTCGCCGGGCTCCGTCACACCGAGGGCGGGTCCGGCGATGTCGTACCAGTCGCCGAGGTACTCGCGTGCCTCCTCCGGCATCAGGGAGACCAGCGCGGGCTGGAGCAGCTGGCGCACCACGTTGAAGGGGACGGACCTGAGGGTCTCGCCGCCGCGGGCAGACCAGACGACGCAGCCGCGGGCCTCGGCGATCCGGCGTGTCTCGGTGAGCAGCGCGGTCTTGCCGAGTCCCGCCTCGCCCCGGAACACCAGGAGGCTGCCCGAGGAGGACTGGTCCGCGCGGAGCCTGTCGATCGCCCGCTCGACGGCGGTGACCTCCTCGTCGCGCTCCCACAGGGAGGCCGAGGCGGCCGACTCGGGCCCTTCCTCCGTCATCCCATTACCTCCCCAAGTCGCCCGAACGACGTACAGACCTCGAGCGTAGCCGTCCGATTGGCTATGCGGAGGTCGGTCCGGGCAGCTGTTGCCCTGACGGGTGACGGAGGGTCCGGACGGTCGACGCACCGGCCCTGTGACCTGCCACCCCCTACTATTTGACTGATGGTCAAAAAACGGAGGAGAAGCCTCATTTTCCAAGATCGGAAGGCGGCCGGCTCCCGCCGTGCGCTGGTGGCGGGCTCGGTGGGCAACTTCATCGAGTGGTACGAGTTCGGCGTCTACGGCTACTTCGCCACGATCATCGCGGCCCGCTTCTTCACCCCGGAGGGCGGCGGCGAGGCCGAGGCGCTGGTGCGGACGTACGCGGCGTTCGCGCTCGCGTTCTTCTTCCGGCCCGTCGGCGCGGCCCTGTTCGGCCGACTCGGGGACCGCGTCGGGCGCCGGCCGGTGCTGATCCTGGTGATCGCGCTGATGACCGGCGCGACGACACTGATCGGCGCACTGCCGACGTACGCCCAGGCCGGCGCGGTGGCGCCCTGGCTGCTCACGTTCCTGAGGGTGCTTCAGGGGCTGTCCGCGGGTGGGGAGTTCGGTGGGGCGGTGTCGGTGATGACCGAGTTCGCGCCGCCGGGCCGGCGGGGGCTGTACGGGTCGTGGCAGTCGTTCACGGTGGCGCTGGGGCTGTTGGGCGGTGCGGGGGCCGCGGCGCTGCTCGCCACCGTGCTCACGGAGCGGCAACTGGGCGACTGGGGCTGGCGGCTGCCGTTCCTGCTGACGCTGCCGCTGGGGCTCGCGGCGCTCTGGTTGCGGCTGCGCCTTGACGAGACGCCCGCGTTCCGGGAGGAGCACGAGGCCGAGCGTCCCCCGGTGCGCCAGGTGGTGGGCGCGGTCGCGCTGGGCGCGGGACGGATCATGGGCTGGGCGGCGGCCGGTTACACCTTCCTCGTCGTGCTCCCCTCGTATCTCCAGGGCACGCTGGACGCGAGCTTCCGACAGGCGCTGGTGGCCACCGTGCTGGCCAACCTGGGCTTCGCGGCGACGATCGTCCCGGCCGGGCTGCTGAGCGACCGGGTGGGGCGGCGGCCGGTGATGCTGACGGGGGCGGTGCTCGTGGCGGTCCTGGCGGTGCCGCTGCTCAACCACCTTCAGGACACCGGGACTTCGAACGCGGTGAAGGGCGTGGCGGTGTGCGGCGCGGGTGCCGTGGTGGGGCTGATGGCGGGGCCGGGTCCGGCGATGCTGGCGGAGCTGTTCCCGACCAACGTGCGCTACACGGGCCTGGGACTCGCCTACGCCCTGTCCAATGCGGTGTTCTCGGGCTGCGCGGGGCTCATCATCACCAAGGCGGTGGAGCGGACCGGGAACCTGGACATCCCCGGGTACTACGCGGCGGCGACCTGTGCGGTCAGCGTACTGGCGCTGCTCAAGTCCCCCGCACGGAAGGCGGGTTGAGCGGATGCGGGTGATCGGCCTGATGTCCGGCACGTCGTACGACGCCATCGACGCGGCGGCGGCCGAACTGGACCTCGTCGGGGACGGTCTGGTCCTGAGACCGCTGGGGATGGTGAGCGCGCCGTACGACGACGCACTGCGCGAGGCGCTCGCGGCGGCGCTTCCGCCGGGGACGACGTCGATGGCCGAGGTGTGCCGCCTCGACACCCTGATCGGGCAGGCGTTCGCGGCGGCGGCCGTCCGGGCCGATCGTGAACTGTGCGACGGTCGGGCCGAGTTGGTCGCCTCGCACGGGCAGACGGTGTACCACTGGGTCGCCGGCGGCCGGGTGCACGGCACCTTGCAGATCGGGCAGCCCGCCTGGATCGCCGAGGCGACCGGGCTGCCGGTGGTCGCCGACTTCCGGCCCCGCGACATCGCGGCCGGCGGCCAGGGCGCGCCGCTGGTCAGCCTGGTCGACCTGCTGTGGCTGCGCGGCCGCCCGGGCACCCCGGTCGCGCTCAACCTCGGCGGCATCGCCAACCTCACCGCACCGGACGGGACCGCCTTCGACACCGGCCCCGGCTGCGCGCTGATCGACGCGGCGGCCCGGGGGTTCAGCGGCGGGCGCCTGGCCTACGACGCCGACGGGGCGCTGGCCGCCCGCGGGAAGGTGCACGGGGCGCTGCTGGAGCGGCTGCTCGCCGAGCCGTACTACGCGCTGGAGCCGCCGAAGACGACCGGCAAGGAGCTCTTCCACCTCGGGCATCTCCAGGAGGCCCTCGCGGGGGCCGGGACGCTGTCGGCCGAGGACGTCGTCGCCACGCTGACGGCGCTCACCGCCCGGACGGTGGCCGACGCGGTCCGGGCGGTGCGCGCGACGGAGGTGATCGCCTCCGGCGGCGGGACCCGCAATCCGACGCTGATGGGCCTGCTGGCGGAGTCCCTGCCGGGCATCGCGCTGCGTACCTCCGACGCGCTGGGGCTGGCGTCGGACGCGAAGGAGGCGTACGCCTTCGCCGTCCTGGGATTCCTGACCGTGCACGGGCTGCCCGGCACCGTGCCCGCGAGTACCGGCGCCCGACACGCGTGCGTGCTCGGATCGGTGACTCCCGGCCGCGACGGACTGCGTCTGCCGCCGCCCGCACGGGAGAAACCTGTACGACTCGTACTGGAATGACCGCGATGGGGTCCGCCCCTCTCATCCGCCTTTCACCGACGCCTCATACGGTGGGGGCATGACGCAGGTGACTCCTCCCGGGTGGTACCCCGATCCCGGGCAGACAAGTGACGGTCCCGCCACCGAGCGCTGGTGGGACGGCAAGGCATGGACGGACCAGACCCGCCCCGCGGGGTCGGCCGCCGTATGGGGTTCTCCGGCGCCGGCGCCCGCCGAGGGGGCGTATCCCGCCTATCCGGCCTATCCCGGTCAGCCGCCGGCCGGCGGCCGGCGCGGTCTGCGCACGGGCATAGCCGTGGCGGCGGCGGTCGCGGTCCTCGCCAGCATCGGTGTGGGCGTGTGGGCGCTGGCCGGCAACGACTCGGACGGCGGCAGCGCGAGCTCGCAGCAGGGACCGGGCGGCGGGCAGGGCGGCACCGGGGGCCAGGGCGGGCCCGGCGGCCAGGACGGTTCCACGGGCGGCCAGGGCGGGCCGGGCGGAAACGGCGGCTCGGGCGGTTCGGGTGGGGCCTCGCCCTCGCCCGAACAGTCCGAGGCGCCGAAGATCGAGAGCGGTTCGGTGACCGACGCGATCAGCGGGATCAGCATCCCCATCCCGGACGGCTGGTACGGCCAGCAGATCCAGGCCGGTGCGTCGGTCACGTCGAACGACTCCTACCAGTGCCCCGGCGACACCTCCCAGAACTGCACCAAGGGCGGCGCGTACTCGGCCCCCGCGACACTGCTGGGCACCGCCGGCTCGACGGCCGAGCAGGTCGCCAAGGCCGACATCGAGGCGAACGCCGAGCAGTCCTACGGCGGCAAGACCTACGGTGCGATCACCTCGCACGACGTGCTGGCCTCCAAGGCCGTGACCGTCGCCGGGCAGAAGGGCTACCTGGTCCGCTGGAAGGCGGTCACCAGCAAGGGCGCCGACGGCTACGTCGAGTCGCTGGCCTTCCCCTCCCCCGCGAACGCGCAGCAGATCGTCGTCGTGCGCTTCGGCGTCGACGTCGGCGAGAAGCAGTCGGTCATCGACGAGATCACCAAGGGGATCAAGGTGTCCACGGGCAGCGGCAGCGGCCAGGACGTCTGACGCCCCGGGGAAACCCGACGGCCGGGTGGGGCGCCTCTCCGCTCAAGAGGAACCCCACCCGGCCGGGGGGTGCGCGCCGCCCCCGTCCCCACGGTGCGGCGCGAGCAGGTCACCGTCCAGTCATCCCGTGGACGGCGGCCTGGGTCTCAGGTGAGCCCCAGTGCGGGAAGCACCGCGGCCTCCACGAAGCAGACCAGGTAGTTCTGGTCGGCGTACTCCCCGTCCACGATGGGCCGCGCCCGGATCACGCCGAACATCTGCGCCGGGATGTACTCCAGCGCCGGATGCCCGGCGGCGACCTCGCCCCGGTCGACCCCGCGCTGGAGGATCTCCTTAAGCGACGCGATCTCCGGGTCGACGAGCGCCTCCCGCAGCGCCTTGGCGAGCTCCGGGTCCTGTGTGACGGCGTGTCCGAGGGCCTGGAGCAGCTTGGTGTCGCTATTCGACCAGCGGCCCGCGGCCCGCGCCACCTCGCGCAAGTCCTCCGCGAGCGATCCTGTATCGATGCCGTCGAACTTCGACCGGCGCCGGGACCGCAGCGCGGCCACCACGAACTGCGACTTGGTCTTCCACTGCCGGTACAGCGTGGACTTGCTGCACCGGGTGCTGGCGGCGACACCCTCCATGGTCACGGCCTCGTAGCCGCACTCGCGGACCTGTTCGAGCACAGCGTCGAAGAACTCCTGCTCACGCTCGGGCGTGATTTTGGAGCGGCGCGAGGCGGCGACCGTCTCCGGTCCGTCCGCGGCCTGCGACGTCATCTGCTCTTCTCCTCGTTCGAGTGGGGCTTGAGCGACTTCATACAAGGTGGGGCGGGGCTGCTTCCAGTGTGGCGTACGTCTATCGATACGTCAGTGTACCGGTACAGGACCGTATCGGTACACTGACGTATCGGTACGCACCCGTATCGATGAGCGCGATGAGTTCGCCGCACCAGACGAGTCACAAGCTCAGCCCGCACCACCGTCAGCGAAGGGGCCGGGGGATGAATGCCCGAACCGAGCCTGCAGAAGCGGAGACCCGCGCCATAGCGCGGCCGCCGCTCGTCCGTGAGCTCCTGCTCGTCGCAGGACTCTTCCTCGTCTACAAGCTCGGCCGTCAGCTGGCGACCGGCCACACCGGAGAGGCGTTCCGCAACGCCCGCCGCGTGTGGGACCTGGAACGAGCCGTCCACCTGCCCGGCGAGGGCGACATACAGAATCTGCTGCTGCACGGCGACTCCCTCGTGCATCTCGCGAACACCTACTACGCGACGGTCCACTTCCCGGCCACCTTGGCCTTCCTTGTCTGGATGTACCTGCGCCGCCCGGCGCACTACGTGTGGGCCCGCCGGGTGCTGGCCACGCTCACCTCCGCGGCCCTGGTGCTGCCCTTCGTGTTCCCGCTCGCGCCGCCTCGGATGCTCGCCGCCACGGGACTCGTCGACACCGCCCATGTGTACGGACCCTCGGTCTACGGCCCGCCGTCCTCGGACCATCTCTCCAACCAGTTCGCGGCGATGCCGTCGCTGCACTTCGGCTGGGCCCTGATGGTGGCGGTCGGCCTGATCGTGGCGACCCGCTCGCGATGGCGCTGGCTGTGGCTGCTGCACCCCTTGGTGACATTGGTGGTGATCGTGGGAACCGCGAACCACTACTGGCTCGACGCGATCGTGGCGGCGGCCATGCTCGGTATCGCGCTCGCGGTGATCCGGCCGCCGCGCCGCACACCGGTGCCCCCGGGGCCCGCCCAGCAGGCCCCGGCCCCGATCAAGAAGAACGTCCTGGTCGGAGCCGGCCGATGAGCGCCACCGCCCTCGCCGTCGTCCTCTCGCTCTTCTCCGCCGTCGCCTACGCGGGCGCGGCCGTCGCCCAGGAGCGGCTGGCCTCCCGCGACCCCGGTTCGGGGATGCTGCGGCTGCTGGGCTCGGGCGCCTGGTGGTGGTCCGTCGCCCTCAACGCCTGCGCCGCCCTGCTGCACGTGGTGGCCCTGAAGTACGGCCCGCTGACCGTGGTCCAGCCGCTCGGCGCGCTCACCCTGGTCGCCGCGGTGCCCATGGGCGCGCGGGTCGCCGGGCGGCGGGTCAGCGCGACGGAGTGGCGCGGTACGGCGTACACCCTGATCGGCCTGGCCGCGATCCTCGTCGCCGCCTCCGGCCCGGCGCCCGACGACGTGCTCAGCGCGCCGGAGGCACTGGCGGTCGCCGGGGTGACGGCCGCGGTGATCGGTTTCCTGGCCCGCCGGGGCACCCGTCCCGGCCTGCGGCACGCGTCCGCGTCCGGCTTCGCCTCCGGAGTCGCCTCGGCGCTCACCCAGACCGTGACGGTGGCCGCGACCGACCGCTCGGACTCCCTGCTGAGCGTGCAGGTCATCGGCGTCGCGCTGCTCGTCGCGGCGTTCGCCGCGGGCGGTCTGCTGCTGTCCCAGGTCGCCTACCGGGGCGGCCTCGGCGCTCCGCTGGCGGTGGTGACCCTGGCGAATCCGGTGGCGGCCGCGGTCATCGGCCTGTCCCTGCTGGGCGAACGCCTCCAGGGTGGCGCGACGGGCATCCTCCTCGCACTGGCCGGGGCGGGGCTCTCGGCGTGGGGTGTGGTGCTGCTGAGCCGGGTGGTGCCGGAGGTGGTTGCGGTGGATGAGACGTACGACGACGGCGTCATGGCATCCGACGACCACGCCCATGACCACCCTGTCGCCGCTGTCCTGGCCCTGGAAGCCGCGAAGGTGCCGCCCGAGTCGGTGCTGATGCCCCGGCAGCCAGGACCGGGGCATCTCACACCGTTGTGAGCCTGTCTACTCGGTGACGATCGCCGGGTCGCTCACCCCGGGCCGCCCGTTCTCGACGTGCCCGGCGAACCTCCGCAGGAACGCCGGGTCGGCGTCGGAGGTGACGGTCAGGTCGTACCAGCGCCGGCTCGCCGCGAGGTCCACGCAGTGCCTGACGGTGGTCCCGGGTCGCACGGTGACGGTGCGGGCACGGCCGCCGTAGCCGCTGGTGACCTTGAGCCGGGCCGTGGCGGTGCCCTTGTTGGTGAAGGTCAGCTCGACGTCGTCACCGGTGTGGCGTGCGGTGATCTCGGGTCCGGCCGTCCTGTTCGCGCCCTTGAAGGAGCGCACGAAGCCGTTCGGGCCGTGCACGGTCAGGTCGTACGAGCCGCCGGAGTACGCCGAGTTCCAGGTGTCCGCGACGGACTTGCCGGCCTCGGTGGTGTACATCCAGGGGCCGTCGGTGCGGTTGCCCGACGTCACGTGGAAGGCGGCACCGGCCTTGGCGCCGGAGGCGAAGCTCAGTGTGAACCTGCCGGCCGCCGCGTCGACGGAACCGTCCACGCGCGGGGCGTACCTGAGCGGGCGGGACGGACGCAGACCGCGCTCCTGCCTGGGCATGTCCGGGTCGGCCGGAGGTGTCGGCCTGTAGTCGGGGTGCCGCTCGCGGTCCGGCGGCTCGTACGCGTCCGTCTCGGGCAGCGCGGCGGGGCGGCTGTCCTTGCGGGAGAAGTCGAAGGCGGAGGTCAGGTCGCCGCAGACGGCCCGGCGCCAGGGCGAGATGTTCGTCTCCTGGACGCCGAAGCGGCGCTCCATGAACCGCAGGATCGAGGTGTGGTCCAGGGTCTCGGAGTCGACGTAACCGCCCTTGCTCCACGGCGAGACGACCAGCATCGGCACGCGGGGGCCGAGACCGTAGGGACCCGCCGGACGGCCGGCGTCGCCCGGGTAGAGGTCGAGGGAGACGTCGACGGTCGACTTGCCCCGGGAGGCGTCCTTCGGCGGGAGCGGCGGCACCACGTGGTCGAAGAAGCCGTCGTTCTCGTCGAAGGTGATGAACAGGGCCGTCTTCGACCAGACCTCCGGGTTGGAGGTGAGGGCGTCGAGGACCTGGGCGATGTACCAGGCGCCGTAGTTGGAGGGCCAGTTGGAGTGCTCGGAGAAGGCCTCGGGGGCGGCGATCCAGGAGATCTGGGGCAGCTGACCGGCCTTGACGTCCGCGCGGAGCCGGTCGAAGTAGCCGTCGCCGTGCTTGACGTCGGTGCCGGTGCGGGCCTTGTCGTACCAGGGGTCGCCGGGCTTCGCGTCACGGTACTTGTTGAAGTAGAGCAGCGAGTTGTCGCCGTAGTTGCCCCGGTAGGCGTCCGCGATCCAGCCCCAGGAGCCCGCCGCGTCCAGGCCGTCGCCGATGTCCTGGTAGATCTTCCACGAGACGCCGGCCCGCTCCAGGCGCTCGGGATAGGTCGTCCAGCCGTAGCCCAGCTCGTCGTTGCCCATGACCGGGCCGCCACCGGTGCCGTCGTTGCCGGTGTGTCCCGTCCACATGTAGTAGCGGTTCGGGTCGGTCGAGCCGATGAACGAGCAGTGGTAGGCGTCGCAGATGGTGAAGGCGTCGGCGAGGGCGTAGTGGAAGGGGATGTCCTCACGCGTCAGGTACGCCATCGTCGTGGTGCCCTTCGCCGGCACCCACTTGTCGTACTTGCCCCCGTTGTAGGCCTGCTGGCCGTCGGTCCAGCCGTGCGGCAGCCCCTCCAGGAACTGCAGGCCCAGGTCGTCGGCGGTGGGGTGGAACGGCAGGATGTCCTTGCTGCCGTCCGACTGGTGATAGATCGACCTGCCGTTCCCGTGCTGCACCGGGCGCGGGTCCCCGAAGCCGCGCACGCCCCGCAGCGCGCCGAAGTAGTGATCGAACGAACGGTTCTCCTGCATCAGGACGACGATGTGCTCGACATCCTCGATCGACCCCGTGCGGTGGTTCGCCGGGAGCGCGGCGGCGCGCTGGATACTGCTCGACAGCGCGGTGAACGCCGAGGTGGTGCCCGCGAGTTGAAGGAATCTGCGCCGGTTGACTTCGGGCATGGGTGGGTACTGCCTCTCATCCAGGGGTGCGGATGCCGGAACATGACGGGATGCGCGCGGTGCGAGTGTTCCAAGGGCACCGAACGTCAGGGAAGGGTCCGGTGGCGCCTGTGTGAAAGTCGGCGGTACGGGAGGTGCGCAGGGGCGGGTGCCCGGGGACGGCCGCGATCCACGTACCGGGGAGACCGGACCCGGCTCCGTCCCCTCGCCGTCCGCCTGACCAGCCTCTTCACGGAACCTCTTCCGCCTGACAGAAGCCGCCTTGCCCAGCCCCCGCGTGCCTCACGAACCTGGGTCCAACCACGGCACGCGGGGCGACGGCGCCTCGCCGACAGGGATGGGAACGCCATGCCTCACATGACCGCCTTCGCCAGGAACCAGTGGTACGTCGCCGCCTACAGCCACGAGGTGGGGCGGGAGGAACTGCTGGGCCGGACGATCCTCGGGGAGCCGCTCGTGTTCTACCGGACCGAGGAGGAGGGCACGCCCGTCGCGCTGGCCGACCGGTGTGTGCACCGCCGGTTCCCGCTGCACGAGAAGCCGAGCCGGCTCGACGGTGACCGGCTGGTGTGCGGGTATCACGGGTTCACGTACGACACGACGGGCACGTGTGTGTACGTGCCGGGGCAGAAACGCGTCCCGCGCACCGCGCGTGTCGCCTCGTACCCGATCGCCGAGCTGGACTCCCTGGTCTGGGTGTGGATCGGCGACCCGGCCCTCGCCGACGTCGACACCATCCCGCGGGCCCGGCACCTGGACTCCCCCGGCTGGACGACCGTGCGCGGCATGGAGCCCATCGACGCCGACTACGGACTCCTCGTCGACAACCTCCTCGACCTCTCCCACGAGACGTATCTGCACGGCGGTTACATCGGGACCCCCGAGGTCGCCGAGACGCCGATCACGACCGAGGTCGACGAGGGTGCGGGCATCGTGCGGGTGAGCCGGCACATGGACGATGCCGAGTGCCCGCCGTTCTACGCCAAGTCCACCGGGATAGCGGGCCGGATCACGCGCTGGCAGGACATCGAGTACCACACGCCGTGCCTGTATCTGCTGCACAGCCGGGTCGCCCCGGTCGGTGTGGTGCCGGAGGCGGACGGCAGCGACCCGAACGGCTTCCACACCGAGGTGACGTACGCGATCACGCCGTCCTCCGACGGCAAGGTGTACGACTTCTGGATGGTCTCGCGCGACTGGGCGGTCGAGGACGACGAGGTCACCGAGTTCCTGCGGAAGAACAACCACACCGTCGTCATGCAGGACGTGGACGCGCTCAACCTGCTCCAGAAGACGCTCGGCACCGAGCGGACGGGGTACCAGGAGCTGAGCATCAACATCGACACCGGTGGCCTCGCCGCCCGCCGTATCCTCGCCCGGCTGGTCGAGGAGGGCGCCAAGCCCGTGGAGAAGGTCCAGTGAGCAGTCCGACGGGAGAGATCTACCGCATCGACTGGATGCCCGGCACGGACGTGCTGCACGGCACCTGTCACTGCGGCCGCGAGCACACCTCGCAGGACCCGATCGAGATGTGGGAGTGGATGCTCGCCCACCCGCGAGGACACGAGCCGCAAGGACACGAGCCACGAGGAAGCACTTCATGAGTGACGTGTACGAAGCCGAACTCGTCGTCGGTCAGAGGCAGTTCGTCGCCGACGGCGTGCTCGCCCTCACGCTGTGCCACCCCCTCGGCGAACAGCTCCCGGCCTGGGAGCCCGGCGGTCACATCGACGTCATGCTCGGCCCCGGACTGGAACGCCAGTACTCCCTGTGCGGCGACCCGGCCGACCGCACCGCGTGGCGGATCGCCGTACTGCGCGAGCCGGCCGGGCGCGGCGGATCCGCCCATGTGCACGAGCAATTGAGGCAGGGCGACAAGGTGCGGGTGCGCGGTCCCCGCAACCACTTCGCCCTGGAGCCCGCCCCCGGCTACCGGTTCATCGCGGGCGGCATCGGCATCACCCCCATCCTGCCGATGCTGGCGGCGGCGGAGTCCCGGGGCGCGCAGTGGTCCCTGCTGTACGGCGGGCGCACCCGTGACTCCATCGCGTTCACCGGGGAGTTGGGCCGCTACGGCGACCGGGTCACCGTCGCGCCGCAGGACGAGACCGGGTTGCTCGACCTGGCGTCGGTGCTCGACGACGTCCCCGAGGGCACCCTCGTCTACTGCTGCGGTCCTGGTCCCCTGCTGGACGCGGTGGAGGCGCGCTGCCCGGCCGGGGTGCTGCGCCTGGAGCGGTTCACGCCGAAGGAGCAGGAGGGCGGCGAGAACACCGAGTTCGAGGTCGAGTTGGCGCAGAGCGGCCGGACGGTGACCGTACCGGCGGACGTCTCCGTGCTGGACGCCGTGCGCGGCGCAGGTGTGGAGGTGCTCTTCTCCTGTACCGAGGGCACCTGCGGGACGTGCGAGACCGATGTCCTCGAAGGCGCCCCGGACCACCGGGACTCGGTGCTCACGGACGCGGAGCGGGAGGCCGGGGAGACGATGATGATCTGTGTGTCCCGGTGCCGGGGGAAGCGGCTCGTCCTCGACCTGTAGCCATCCCGAGGTCGGCCTCGATCCCGGCGACCGTGTCCAGCAGATGCGGCAGCAGCTCACGGCGGACCGACGCCACGGTGTTGCGGCTGGCGTGCACCGGGATGTTCACCGCCGCGACCACCTCGCCGCTCCGGTCCCGCACCGGGGCGGCGACCGAGCGCAGCCCCTCCTCCAACTCCTGGTCGACGATGGCGTATCCGCGTGCCCGCACCTTGTCGAGCTCGGCGCGCAGCAGGCCCTCGTCGGTGATCGTGCGTGGCGTCAGGGGGCGCAGGTCGGCCCGTGCCAGCCTCGACTCGCGTTCCTCCTCGGTCAGATGGGCGAGGATCACCCGGCCCACCGAGGTGACGTGCGCCGGGAAGCGGGTCCCGACGGTGATCGCGGCCGTCATGATGCGGCGCGCGGGGACCCGGGCGACGTACACGATGTCGTCGCCGTCGAGCACGCACAGGGACGACGACTCCCTTGTGCGGTCGACCAGTTGCTCCAGATGCGGTTCGGCGATCTGCGCCAGCGAGAAGCCCGCGAGATAGGAGTAGCCGAGTTCCAGCACACGTGGCGTGAGCCGGAACGCCCGTCCGTCGGCGTGCACGTATCCGAGGTCGACGAGGGTGAGCAGGAAACGCCGGGCCGCCGCGCGGGTCAGTCCGCAGGTGCGCGCGACCTCGGCGAGCGTCAGTTCCGGGTGTTCCGCGTCGAACGCGCGGATCACGGCGAGGCCCCGCTCGAAGGAGCGGACGAAGTGCGGGGCGCGGGCTGCTGCAGGCATCGTCGCCTCCAGGGGACGCACGAAGTGCGTTGAGCCCGCAGGCCAGACGCACGGTTCGATAACTGTCAACAATATTGTTAGCCAAAGGCATTGACCGCGGCGAGCAAAGACTCTACCTTTCGCGCTGTGCACCACTGTGCGCTATGCGCACAACCTGTCGGAACAACGAAGTCTGCGCAGGAGGAGCCATGCGTCGTCTGCTCGCCGCTCTCGCGGCCGGAGCATTCCTGGTCACCGTGTCGGCCTGTGGCTCGTCCGGGGACAGTACGGGGTCGGACAAGGAGTCGTCGTCCGGCGGCACCACCAAGGTCAAGGTCGGCGTCATCCCCATCGTCGATGTCGCCCCGCTCTATCTGGGGCAGGAGAAGGGCTTCTTCAAGAAGCAGGGTCTGGAGCTGGAGGTCTCGCTCGCCCAGGGCGGCGCGGCGATCGTGCCCGCCGTCGCCAGCGGCCAGTACCAGTTCGGCTTCTCCAACTCGACCTCACTGATGATCGCCCAGTCCAACAACGTGCCCGTGAAGGTCGTTTCCAACGGCATCGCCTCAACGGGCGTACAGGGCAAGGACTTCGGGGCCCTCACCGTGAAGGGCGACAGCTCGATCAAGTCGGCCGACCAGCTGGAGGGCAAGAAGGTCGCCATCAACACCCTGAAGAACATCAACGAGACCGCGGTGCGCGAGTCGGTGCGCAAGGCGGGCGGCGACCCGGACAAGGTGAAGTTCGTCGAGCTCGCCTTCGACCAGATGCCGGCCGCCCTCGACAGCGGGCAGATCGACGCGGCCATGGTGGTCGAACCGGCGCTCGCGACCGTGAAGAGCCAGGGCGCCAAGGAGATCGCCTCACCGCTCGTGGACGTGGCGCCCGAACTCACCGTGGCCATGTACTTCACCTCGACGTCGTACGAGCAGCAGAACGCGGCCGTCGTGAAGAAGTTCCAGACCGCCATCGCCGAGTCGCTCGCCTACGCGGACGCCCACCCGGACGAGGCCCGCCAGATCGTCACCACCTACACGAAGATCCCCGCGGCCGTGCTGGCGAAGGTCACCCTGCCCGCATGGCCGGCCGAACCGAATCGCGCCTCCCTGGACGCGCTGGAGAAGCTCGGCCAGTCGGACGGCCTCTTCAAGACGGCACCCGACCTGGACAAGCTGCTGCCGTGAAAGGACTCAACTTCGCACTCGGCGCCGCCGGGCTCGCGGCCTTCCTCGCCCTGGGCGAGGCGGTGCCGCGGCTCGGCCTCGTCAAAGAGGCCTACTTCCCACCGACCAGCCGCATCGCCGACGCCCTGGGCACCGAGCTCTCCGACGACACCTTCTGGACGGCGCTCGGCGACACCCTCACCGGCTGGGCGCTGGGCCTGCTCATCGCCTCGACGGCGGGCATCGTCATCGGCGTCGCCATCGCGGTGGTGCCGTATCTGCGCGAGGCCACCGCCTCCACGATCGAGTTCCTGCGCCCGATCCCCTCGGTCGCCCTGATCCCCCTCGCGGTGCTGTTGTACGGCACCGAACTGCGCTCGGTGCTGTTGCTCGTCGTCTACGCCTCGTTCTGGCAGGTGCTGATCCAGGTCCTGTACGGCGTCCAGGACGTCGACCCGGTCGCCGAGGAGACGGCGCGCTCCTACGGTCTCGGCCCCTGGGCACGGGTCCGGCACGTGCTGTGGCCGACCGCGCTGCCGTACGTCATGACCGGCGTCCGGCTGGCCGCCGCCGTCGCGCTGATCCTCGCCATCACCGCCGAACTCGTCATCGGCGCCCCGGGGTTGGGCGCCCGTATCGCGGTCGCGCAGAACTCCCAGGCGGTGCCGGAGATGTACGCGCTGATCGTGGTCACCGGTGTCCTGGGGCTGCTCATCAACGTGGGCGCGCGTACCGTGGAGCGGCGGGCCCTGGCATGGCATCAGTCGGTGCGCGGGGAGGTGGCGGTGTGAGGGACAGTGTGAGGAGCGCTCTGCTGCGGCTGTGCTTCGTACTCGCGCTGCCCGCGCTGCTGTTCACGATCTGGTGGTTCGCGTCCGACGGCAGTACCGACGTGTTCTGGCCGCCGCTGCGGACCATCCTGACGACCTTCCCGGACGTCTGGACGGGCCGGCGGTTCGAGGACGACGTGCTGCCCAGCGTGCTCCGGCTCTCGGCCGGGTACGCCGTGGCCGCCGTCGTGGGTGTCGCCGTCGGCCTGGTCATCGGCTCCTACCGGCGGGTGCGGGCGGTGTGCGAGCCGGTCCTGGAGTTCCTGCGGGCGGTGCCCCCGCCGGTCCTCGTCCCGGTCATCATGCTGTTCGCAGGCATCGACGACACGATGAAGATCGTCGTGATCGCCAGCGGCTGTGTCTGGCCGATCCTGCTCAACACGGTCGAGGGCGTGCGCGCGGTGGACTCCGTGATGGCGGAGACGGCCCGCTCGTACGGCATCACGGGCATCGCCCGCCTCAAGGACGTGGTGCTGCGGTCGGCGAGTCCGCAGATCTTCGCGGGGCTGCGGCAGGCCCTGTCGATCGGCATCATCCTCATGGTCATCAGCGAGATGTTCGCGGCCAGCGACGGCCTCGGCTTCACCGTCGTGCAGTTCCAGCGCAGTTTCGCGGTCCCCGAGATGTGGACCGGGATCCTCGTCCTCGGTCTGCTCGGCTTCGTGCTCTCCGTCGTCTTCCAGCTGGTCGAGCGGCGGGTCCTCGGCTGGTACCACGGTCTGCGGGCCTCGACCCGGCGGTCCCCGTGACGCTCACGAAAGGGCGGTCCATGCACGCACTTGTCGTATCCGGCCTGACCAAGGTCTACGAGGGGTCAGGGCGCCGCGTGGAGGCGGTGCGCGACCTCACCTTCACCGTCGAGGCGGGCGAACTCGTCTGCCTGGTCGGCCCGTCGGGCTGCGGCAAGACGACGCTGCTGAAGTGCATGGGCGGCCTCCTCGCCCCGACCGGCGGCGAAGTCCTGCTGGCGGGCCGGAAGGTGAACGGCCCGCCGCCCGGGATGGCGTTCGTGTTCCAGGAGTACGGGCGCAGCCTCTTCCCGTGGAAGCGGGTCGGCGAGAACGTCGAACTCCCACTGAAGCAGAAGAACTTGAGCAAGGCGCGACGCCGGGAGCTGGTCGCCGACGCGCTGGCGTCGGTGGGGCTCGCGGACGCCGCCGGGGCCTACCCCTGGCAGCTGTCCGGCGGGATGCAGCAGCGGGTGGCGATCGCCCGCGCGCTGGCGTACGAGCCCGAAGTGCTGCTGATGGACGAGCCGTTCGCGGCCGTGGACGCCCAGACCCGCGCCGATCTGGAGGACCTGGTACGGCGGTTGTGGCGGGAGCGCGGCATCACCATCCTGTTCGTCACCCACGACATCGACGAAGCGGTGTACCTGGGCGAGCGGGTGATCGTGCTGTCCGCCTCCCCCACCGTCGTACAGGAGCAGCTGAAGGTCGATCTCCCGGACGAGCGCGACCAGTTGCACACCCGGGTGGCCCCGCGCTTCGCCGAGCTGCGGACCCATGTGTACGAGCAGATCCAGGCGGCGAAGCGCGGGGTCCCGCAGGACGCGCTCACGAAGTCGGACACGCCGCCACCTCGCTGAGGGGTGCGGCCGGGCGGGAGACCGGCGTCACTTGGCGGCCCAGAGGCCGCGGACATGCCCGAGGTGGCGGGTCATGACCGTGCGGACGGCGTGCTCGTCGCGGGCGACGAGGGCGTCCAGGATCTCCAGGTGCTCCTCGGCGGAGGCCAGCAGCCGGCCCGCCTCCAGCAGGGCGGTGAGCCCGTAGAGGCGGGAGCGCTTGCGCAGGTCGCCGACGACCTCGACGAGGTGGGTGTTGCCGGCGAGGGCGAGCAGGCCGAGGTGGAAGCGGGTGTCGGCCTCGACGTAGCCGACGAGGTCACCGCGGGCGGCGGCCTGGACGATCTCCCGGGCGGCCGGGCGCAGCGCCTCCAGGGAGACCGGGTCGGCGGTGCCGGCCAGCTCCACCACGGTCGGGATCTCCACGAGGGCACGGATGTGGGTGTACTCGTCGAGTTGCTTCTCGGAGACCGCGGTGACGCGGAAGCCCTTGTTGGGAACGGTGTCGACCAGTCCCTCCTTGGCCAGATCCAGCATGGCCTCGCGCACCGGGGTGGCCGAGACGCCGAAGCGGGCGGCGAGCGTGGGTGCCGAGTAGACCTCGCCGGGGAGCAGCTCACCGGCGATCAGGGCGGCCCGCAGGGCGTCGGCGACCCGTTCCCGGTAGCTGCTCCTCCGGCCGCCCAGGACGGGCAGCGCCGGGGCGGTGGCAGGGGTGGGGGCGCTGGTGCGCTGGGCAGCCATGAGGGCGGTCTCCTAGTGGTGCAATGTCACGCGGCATCGCCATTATCGGCCTCCGGGAAGCCGCCTGGACGCGGAGGGCGGCCGGGGACTGCCTGGGGCTGCCTGGGGAACGTCTAGAGGACGAACCCCGCCGGGAAGGGGTCGGTCGGGTCGAGCAGGTACTGGGCGGTGCCCGTGATCCAGGCCCGGCCGGTGAAGCTGGGCAGGACGGCGGGGAGGCCGGCGACCTCGGTGGTGCCGAGGAGGCGGCCGGTGAACCGGGTCCCGATGAAGGACTCGTTCACGAACTCGGTGTTCAGGGGGAGTTCGCCGCGCGCGTGGAGCTGGGCCATGCGCGCGCTGGTGCCGGTGCCGCAGGGCGAGCGGTCGAACCAGCCGGGGTGGATCGCCATCGCGTGCCGGGAGAGCCGGGCGGTGGCGCCGGGGGCGTACAGGTGGACGTGGTGACAGCCGTGGATGGAGGGGTCCTCCGGGTGGACGGGCTCCGCCTCGGCGTTGATCGCCTCCATGAGGGAGAGTCCCGCCTGGAGGATGTCGTCCTTGCGGGAGCGGTCGAAGGGCAGCCCGAACTCCTCCAGCGGCAGGATGGCGTAGAAGTTGCCGCCGTATGCCAGGTCATATGTCACCGTGCGCCCGTCGGGCAGTGTGATCTTGCGGTCGAGGCCCACGGCGAAGGACGGCACGTTCTTGAGGGTGACCGCCCTCGCGGCACCGTCCTCCACCTCGACCTCGGCGACGACGAGGCCGGCCGGGGTGTCGAGCCGGATCGTGGTGACGGGCTCGACGACCTCGACCATGCCGGTCTCCACCAGCACGGTGGCCACTCCGATGGTGCCGTGTCCGCACATCGGCAGATAGCCGGAGACCTCGATGTAGATGACGCCCCAGTCGCAGTCCGGGCGGGTGGGCGGCTGGAGGACGGCGCCGCTCATCGCCGCGTGGCCGCGGGGTTCGTTCATCAGGAGCTGCTTGATGTCGTCGCGGTGCTCACGGAAGTACAGCCGCCGCTCGTTCATGGTCGCGCCGGGGATCGTGCCGATGCCGCCGGTGATCACCCGGGTGGGCATGCCCTCGGTGTGCGAGTCGACGGCGTGCAGGACGAGTTTGCTGCGCATGGATCCAGCCTCCTTCGCGGTTACGCCAGTCCGGCGGCGACGGCCTTCTCGGTAGCGGTGCGGACCGCGGCCGACTGCTCCGCGAGCAAAGGCTGCCGCGGTGGGCGGCAGCCTCCCCCGTGCCGGCCGACGATGTCCATGGACAACTTGATGGCCTGCACGAACTCGACCTTGGAGTCCCAGCGCAGCAGCGGGTGCAGCTGCTCGTAGAGCTTCTTCGCGGTGCCGAGGTCGCCTCCGACGGCCGCCCGGTAGAGGTCGACGCTCGCGCGCGGCAGCGCGTTCGGGTAACCGGCCACCCAGCCCTTGGCGCCCGCGACCGCGAGTTCCAGCAGGACGTCGTCGGCGCCGATCAACAGGTCGAGTTCCGGGGCGAGTTCGGCCAGCTGATAGGCGCGGCGGACATCGCCGGAGAACTCCTTGACCGCGTGGACGAATCCCTCGGCATGCAGCTTGGCGAGCAGTTCCGGGACGAGGTCGACCTTCGTGTCGATGGGGTTGTTGTAGGCGACGACCGGCACTCCGGCCTCGGCGACCGCCGCGTAGTGCGCGAGTACCGAACGTTCGTCGGCGCGGTAGGCGTTCGGCGGCAGCAGCATCACGGACGCGCAGCCCGCGTCGCGCGCCTGCTCGGCCCAGCGCCGGGCCTCGGCGGAGCCGTAGGCGGCGACGCCCGGCATCACGCGCTCGCCGCCGATCGCGGCGACGGCGGTCTCCACGACCTTGGCGCGCTCCTCGGGGGTGAGGACCTGGTACTCGCCGAGGGAGCCGTTCGGTACGACGCCGTCGCAGCCGTTCTCGACGAGCCAGGCGCAGTGGTCGGCGTACCGGGCATGGTCGACGGACAGGTCGTCGTCGAGCGGCAGCGCTGTGGCGACGAGGACGCCGTGCCAGGGGCGGTGATCAACGGTGGGCATGTGTACTCCCTATGAGATGTGACCTGTGAGGTGTGACATTTCACTGTTCCTCGGTCTCTCCGGCCCGGGCCAGTACACCGAGGGGTACCGGACGGGCGAAGGGCCGTCTGCCCGGTGTGGGTTCGCAGCCGGCCAGTCCCGCGACCGCGGGTCCGCACACCCGCCCCTGGCACCAGCCCATCCCGGCCCGTGTCAGCAGCTTCACGGTCCGTTCGTCCCCGGCGCCGAACTCGTCGACGGCCTCCCGGATCGCGCCCGCGGTGACCTCCTCGCAGCGGCAGACGACGGTGTCGTCGGTGACCTGCTCGGTCCAGTGGGCGGGCGGTGCGTAGAGGGTGTCGAGCGCGGCGAAGAACGCGCGCAGCCGGGTACGGGTCCTCGCGGCGGCGGCCCACTCGCGTGCGTCGGGCGCGGTGCCGTGCAGCCGCGCCGCGGCCGATCGGCCCGCGATGTGTCCCTCGGCGAGGGAGAGGGCGGAGCCGCCGATGCCGGTGGTCTCGCCCGCGGCCCAGACGCCGGGGACGTCGGTGCGCTGCTCGTCGTCGACGTGCACGTCCATCCCGTCGAGACGGCAGCCCAGCGTCTGTGCGAGGTCGGTGTGCGGCAGCATGCCGTGGCCCACGGCGAGGGTGTCGCAGGCGATACGGCGCTCGGTGCCGGGCCTGACCCGCCCGTCGCCGTCGAGAGCCGCCGCCGTGACCGCCTCCAGCCGTTCGGTGCCGTGCGCCTCGACGACGGTGTGGCGGACCAGGGTGCGCACCCGGTGCCGGAGAAGGTGGGCCGCGTACCGGGCGCCTTCGGCGACCTTGCCGGGCTGGACCGCAAGGGTGCCGGCCCGGCGTACGAAGCTCTTCGGGTCGGCGGACTCGACCAGCGCGGCCACCTTCACACCGGCCGCGGCGAGGCCGGTCGCGACGGGGAGCAGCAGCGGGCCGGTGCCGGCGACGACGGCGGTGCGTCCGGGGACGGCGAGGCCGCCTTTGAGCATGGCCTGGGCGCCGCCCGCCGTGACGACACCGGGGAGGGTCCAGCCGGGGAAGGGCAGGACCTTCTCGTAGCCGCCGGTGGCGAGGAGCACGGCGTCGGCGCGGACCGCGACGGGTTCCTCCTGTTCGGGACCGAGGAGGGCGTGCACGGTGAACCCGGCGGGGAGCCGCTCCACGACCCAGACATGATGGTCCGTCAAATGGCGTGCGGTGCCTGCCCGTACGTGGGTGCGCAGGCCGTCGCGGAGTCGCTCCCAGGTGGGCCACTGGTGGTGCAGGGCCTGGGGGCGGCGGGCTCCGAGTCCCGGCGCCGGGCGGCGGTAGAACTGTCCGCCGGCCTCCGGGGCGGAGTCGATCAGGGTGACCCGGACTCCCCGTGCGGCGGCGGCGATCGTGGCGGCGAGCCCGGCGGGTCCCGCGCCGATCACCGCCAGGTGCGGTCGGTCATTCACCATGCCCCGTCCCTTCCTGGGTACGGATCGCGTCGCCCGGGTGCAGGGGCACCAGGCAAGCCCGTTGGTTGGGGCGGTCGTTGACCGTCACCAGGCAGTCGAAGCAGACACCGATGCCGCAGAAGACGCCTCGTGGTCGGCCCTCGCCGCGGGTGCTGCGCCAGGAGGTGACACCGGCGGCCCAGAGCGCGGCGGCGACGGTCTGGCCGGGCAGCGCCGGGATCTCGCGGCCGTCGAGGGTGACCGTGAAGGGCGGGCCGGGCCGGGCGTCGGCCAGTTCGAGCGGGGACTTCACGCGGTCTCCTCCTCGGTCGAAGCGCGATCGGGCTCCTCGGCGGGAGAGCAGTCTGGCGCCTCGGCGGGAAAGCGGTCGGGACGGAAGGGCGTCAGGTCCAGCTCGGGTGCCTTCCCGGTGAGCGCCTGCGCGATCAAGTGCCCGGTACCGGTGGCCAGTCCGATGCCCGCGCCCTCGTGCCCGCAGGCGTGGTGCAGTCCGGGGACGCGCGGATCGGGGCCGATCGCGGGGAGGTGGTCGGGCAGGTACGGGCGGAATCCGAGGTAGGCGCGCATCGCCCGGACGTCGGTGAGGAACGGGAACAGCCGGGTCGCGCCCGCCGCCAGGGCGCGCAGGACCGGCAGGGAGAACGACCGGTCGAAGCCGACGCGTTCACGGCTCGCGCCGATCAACACCGGCCCCGCGGCGGTCCCTTCCACGACCGGCGAGGTCTGTAGCGCGGCCGAGTCGCTGGCCACGTCGGCCACGTAGTCGGCGGCGTACACCTTGTGCCGGATCATGCGCGGGAGGGGTTCGGTGACCAGGACGAAGCCGCGCCGCGGGAGGACGGGGAGGCGGGTTCCGGCGAGCCGGGCCAGTTCGGCGCCCCAGGTGCCGGCCGCGTTGACGACCGCCGGGGCGTGGATGTCGCCCCGGTCCGTGCGGACGCCGCGCACCGCGCCGTCCGGGGTGAGTGTCACGTCCGTGACGGTCCGGCCGGTGAACAGCCGTGCGCCCGAGGCGCGGACGAGGTGGGCGGCGGCCAGCGCGGGCATGACCTGGCAGTCCTGTGGATACAGCACCCCGCCGGGCAGACCGGGGGCGAGACGGGGTTCGAGGTCGTACAGTCCGTCTCCGGTGACGGTCTCGGCGACGACCCCGGCGAGGCGCTGTCCGTCGGCGAACCGTTCGAGCGCGGCGAGTCCCTCCGGTGCCGAGGCGACGACCACACCGCCCTTGGCCTCGTACTCGACGGACTCCCCCCACTCCTCGGCCAGGTCCGCCCACAGGCGCCCCGACAGCAGGGCCAGGTCGAGTTCCGGGCCGGGTTCCTTGTCGGAGACGAGGAGGTTGCCCTCACCGGCTCCGGTCGTGCCGCCGGCCACGGGACCACGGTCCACGAGGATCACGTCGAGGCCCGCCCGGGCCGCGTACAGGGCGCAGGCCGCGCCCACCATTCCGGCTCCGACGACCACGACATCGCAGGTCAGTCGCTCGCTCACGACAGTACTATGTCACATACCTCTCTCGTTGGGGATGCCCCGCGTCAGACCCGGCTCCCGGTCGCCGTGTCGGACGACAGCCGCTGAGCGACGTAGATCGGGATGACGGAGAGCAGGACGAGCACCGCCGCCACCACGTTGACCACCGGCGCCTGTTGAGGCCGTGTCATGTTGTTGAAGATCCAGATCGGCAGGGTCTCGACACCCGGTCCGGCGGTGAACGTGGTCACCACGATCTCGTCGAAGGAGAGCGCGAAGGCGAGCAGGCCGCCCGCGAGCAGCGCCGAGCGCACCAGCGGGAAGGTGATGTCCACGAAGGCGCGGAAGGTGTGGGCACCGAGGTCCATCGCCGCCTCCTCGTACGAGCCGGAGGTGCGTCGCAGCCGTGCGACGACGTTGTTGAAGACGACGACGATGCAGAAGGTGGCGTGCCCGACGACCACGGTGAACAGCCCCAGGCCGACGCCGAGCGGCTCGAGTACCGTGCTGAAGGCCGAGTTGAGCGCGATGCCGGTGACGATGCCGGGCAGCGCGATCGGCAGGACGACCACGAAGGAGATGGCGTCGCGGC
The DNA here is from genome assembly GCF_013044505.1 of Streptomyces sp. S3(2020). Lineage (GTDB taxonomy): Bacteria > Actinomycetota > Actinomycetes > Streptomycetales > Streptomycetaceae > Streptomyces. The sequence goes on from NZ_JABERD010000006.1 coordinate 68,330, forward strand.
CGAAGAAGCGGTGCCGGGCGACGGCGAAGGCGATGAGTGTGCCCAGCACCAGTGCTGTGGCAGTGGCGCCGAGGCCCGCCTTGACCGAGACCCACAGCGCCTCGCGCGCGCCCTCGTTCTCCCACGCGACCGACCACCAGTGCGCGGTGAACCCCGGCGGAGGCCAGCTCGCGCTCCGGTCCGGGTTGAAGGAGTTGAGGAGGACGAGGACGAGCGGGACGTAGATCACGACGAAGCCGAACGCGGCGGCGACGCGCAGGGCGATGCGCGCGGAGCGGGACAGTTGCACGAGGGCTCCTCTCTACAGGCTGCTCAGGGCACCGGTACGGCGCATCGCCAGCAGGTACAGCACGATGACGACCACCGGCACCGTGCCCAGCGCGGCGGCCATCGGCAGGTTGAGTTCGATGTTGGAGTAGACGAGGTTGCCGATCAGCTGGGTCTTGCCGCCGACGATCTGCACGGTGATGTAGTCACCCAGACTCAGCGAGAACGTGAACACGGACCCGGCCGCCACCGACGGCAGCACCATCGGCAGCACCACCGACCGGAAGGTCCGCCGGCCCGTCGCCCCCAGGTCCGCCGACGCGTCGAGCAGGTTGGCGGGCAGCTGCTCCAGTGCCGTGTGGATCGGCAGGATCATGTACGGCAGCCAGAGGTACGTCAGTGTGAGCACGGCCGCGGTCAGTCCGTACCCCGGGCCGCTGAGCCCGAACGGCTTCAGCGTCCAGTCGGCGAGCCCGCCCTCGGAGAGGATCAGCCGCCAGGCGTACACCTTGACCAGGTAACTCGCCCACAGCGGGGTGAGGATGGCGACCACGAGCAGGGGGCGCCACCGGGGCTTGGCCACCCGTGCGGTGTAGAAGGCGAGCGGGAAGGCGATCACCGCGCACAGAGCGGTGACGGCCAGGGCCACGCCGATGCTCCGCAGGATCACCTGCCGGAACACCGGGGTCGTGAACAGGGCGTGGAAGTTGTCCGTCGACCAGACCTTCACGACCTCGGACGTGAAGGAGTCCGTCGTCCAGAACGCGGAGACGAACAGCACGCTCAGCGAGCCGAGATAGAGCACGGCCAGCCACAGCAGCGGGGCCGTCAGCAGGAGGGTCAGGCGGAGGCGGGGGCGCCGGTGCAGCGCCCCCGCGGTCCGGTTGAGTACGGTCAACGCCTCAGCCCTTGATCTCGGTCCAGGCCTGGACCCACTTGGCGTACGGCACGCAGGTGACGTCGGTGCGGCCGTCGAGGCACTGCTCGATGGGGGTGTTCCAGAAGGCGATGTTCTTCCAGTAGCTCTCGTCGGTGGCGTGGTAGGTCGCGCAGAAGTTCTTGTCGCTGGTCAGGGCGCAGGCCTTGGAGTTGGCGGGCGCCTCGCCGAAGTACTCGGCGACCTGGGCGTTGGCCTGGGGGGAGACGATCCAGTCGAGCCATTTGTAGGCGCAGTTGGGGTGCTCGGCCTTGGCGGAGATCATCCAGGTGTCGGACCAGCCGGTGGAACCCTCCTTCGGCACGAACGCCTTGATCTTGGCGCCCTCGTCGGCGGTGAGGTTGGCGATGACCTGCCAGGTGGTGCCGACGACGGAGTCCCCGCTCTTGAAGGCGGAGATCTCCTTGAGGTAGTCGCTCCAGTACTCGCCGATGTTGGCGTTCTGCTGCTTCAGCAGCTCCACGGCGGCGTCGAACTGCTTCTGGTCCAGGGCGTAGGGGTCCTTGATGCCGAGGTCGGGCTTGGTCGCCTTGAGGTACAGGGCCGCGTCGGCGATGTAGATGGGCGAGTCGTACGCGGTGACATGGCCCTTGTACGTGGACGCGTCGTCGAAGACGGCGGACCAGGAGGTCGGCGCGGGGGTGACCTTCTCGGTGTTGTACATCAGCAGGTTGGCGCCGCGGCCGTGCGGGATGCCGTACATCTGGCCGTCGACGGAGTTCCAGTCGCCGTCCTTCAGTCCGCTGAAGATGTCCTGGTAGTTGGGGACGAGGTCGGTGTTGACCGGTGCCGCGTCTCCGGAGGCGATGAGGCGCAGGGAGGCGTCGCCGGAGGCGGAGACCGCGTCGTACTGGCCGGTCTTCATCAGCTTGACCATCTCGTCGGAGCTGGCCGCGGTCTTGGCGTTGACCTGGCAGCCGGTCTGCTTCTCGAAGTCGCTGACCCAGTCGACCTCGGGGTCGTTGGAGCCGTCCTCGACATAGCCGGCCCAGGCGATGAGATTGACCTCGCCCTCGGTCTTGCCGAGCTTCGACTGCGCCTTCAGATCAGGGGGGTTGAGGCCGGTGGCCGAGGAGCCGCCGCCACCGTCGTCGGAGGATCCGCAGGCGGTGACGGCGAGGAGCAGTGCGGCGGCCGCGGCCGCCTTGAGGGTGACGCGCACGACATACTCCGTGGGTGAGGGGGACGAGCGGGGTCGGTCAGTCGGGGACGGGCACGGCGACGGCATGGCGCCGGTGCCATTGCAATCGCACCCGGGTGCCGCGGTAGGCGGCGACGTCCTCGGAGGAGGTCTCCAGGTTCTGCTGGAGCACGGTGAGCCGGCCGCCGCTGTCGAGGTCGACGAGGAAGCGGGTCGCGTCGCCCAGGTAGACGACCTCGGCGACCGTGCCGACGGCGGTGGAGTGCTCCGGCTCGGCGGACTCGGCGGACTCCTTCAGGACCCGGATCTTCTCCGGGCGGATGCTGAAGGTGCCCGGGGTGCCGACGATCCGGTGGGCCGACTCGCCTTCGAGGAGGTTGGAGGCGCCCACGAAGGACGCCACGAAGGGGGTCGCGGGGCGTTCGTAGATCTCGGCCGGGGTGCCGACCTGTTCGATACGGCCCTGGTGGAAGACGGCGATGCGGTCGCTCATCGTCAGGGCCTCCTCCTGGTCATGGGTGACGAGGACGAAGGTGATGCCGACCTCGCGCTGGAGCGCCTTGAGTTCGACCTGCATCTGCTCGCGCAGCTTGAGGTCGAGGGCGCCGAGCGGTTCGTCGAGGAGCAGGACGCCGGGGCGGCCGACGAGGGCGCGGGCGAGGGCGACGCGCTGCCGCTGGCCGCCGGACAGCTGGCCGGGGCGCCGCTTGCCGAACCCTTCGAGACGGACCTCGGTGAGGGCCTTGCGGGCTCGTACCAGCCGTTCCGCCCTGGGCACCTTGCGGACCTTCAGCGGGTAGGCGACGTTCTGCTCCACGGTCATGTGCGGGAACAGGGCGTAGTCCTGGAAGACGGTGTGGACGTCCCGTTCGAAGGGCGCGAGGCCGGTGACGTCCTGCCCGGCGAGTTCGACGCGGCCTCCGGTGGGGGCCTCGAAACCGGCGATCATGCGCAGGACCGTGGTCTTGCCGGAGCCGGAGGGGCCGAGCATCGAGAAGAACTCCCCGTCCCGGATCTCCAGGTCGACCCCGGCCACGGCCGTCGTCTCGCCGAACGACTTCCGCAGGCCCTGGAGCCGGATCGCCATTCCCTCCATGGGCGGGAACCTTTCTGGTGCTCTCTCGCGTTGAACTGTTGACCGGAAACATATGAAGTCATAGTTCAAAGCTCAAGGCCCCCTTAGGGTAAAGCTTGAGTCAATGCGCAAGGTGGTGCCCGTGAAGCAGCAGCACATGAACGGCGGCGCCCGCAGAGCCGTCTTCGCCCCGGTCGACAACCGTGCGCGCGTGGACACGGTCGTGCGCCGGATCGGCGACGCCATCGAGCTCGGGCTGCTCGCCGACGGGGAGCAGCTGCCGGGCGAGAGCGAGCTGGCGGGTCAGCTCGGAGTGTCCACCGTGACCTTGCGGGAGGCGCTGATGGCGCTGCGCCAGCAGGGTCTGGTCACCACCCGCCGGGGCCGCGGCGGCGGTTCCTTCGTCTCCCTTCCCGAACTCCCCGGCGAGGACCGGCTCAAGGTCCGGCTGCGCGGCTGGAGCACCGAGGAGCTGCGCGACCTGGGCGACCACTGGGCGGCCCTGTCCGGTACCGCGGCCCGGCTCGCCGCCGAGCGCACGGAGCCCGACGACCTCGTACAACTGCGGCGTACGGCCGAGGAGTTGACGCGGGCCGAGGACGTGGCGGCGCGCAGCCGGGTGTACGGCCGCTTCCATGTGGAGCTGGCCGCGGCCGCGCAGTCGGCTCGGCTGACCCGGGAGCAGGTGACGCTGCAGACGGAGGTCGGTGCGCTGCTGTGTCTTGTGCTCGGGGACGACGAATATCGTGAAGAGGTGTCCGAGCGACTCCGATTCGTAATCTCGGCCGTGCAGGATGGGGCCCACGAATCGGCCAGGGAACTCGCCGAGCGGTGCGTCCGGGAGTCGACGTCGCGGCTGATCGCCCTGCGTCTGACGCTGTAGCCGCACCGGCCGCCCGATCCCCCGTCCGCAGGAGGGCATCCATGAGCCTCGCGACGGCAACGCTCGACAGGGCGCCGGAGGAGTCGGTCACGGCCCGGGTCCGCGAGGCCCTGGAGGCGGTGTTCGAAGCCGTGGCCGCGACCCGTACCGACACGACGGCCCTGCTGGAACGGGTGGCCGCCGAGGGCCGCCGCCCCGCGACCGTGGACCTCGCCGCGCTCCGCCCCGGCCTCCATCTGCGGCTCGCCCGCGAGGAGTTGGTCTCCGGGGTCGGCTTCGTCGCCGCACCGGGTCTGCTGGGCGACGTACCGGCATGGCTGGAGTGGTGGCAGTCGGGGCGCGACGGGGACGTACGGCCGCTGCTCCTGGACCTCGATCCCGAGCACTCGGCGTACGCCGACTACACGCACTGGGACTGGTTCGCCCTCCCCCGCGACACCGGGGAACGCGCGGTGGCCGGTCCGTACGTCGACTACCTCTGTTCCGACGAGTACAGCCTCACCCTGTCCGCGCCGGTGCGGGTCGAGGGGCGGTTCGCCGGGGTGGCCGCCGCGGACGTGTATCTGCGGCACTTCGAGGCGGCCGTGATGCCGATGCTGCGCCGGCTGCCCGGACCGGCGCGGCTGGTGAACGCGCGCGGCCGGGTCGCGGCCTCGACCGACCCCCGGCACCTGGTCGGTTCGCTCAGCAAGGGACCGGACTTCGCGCGGGCTCTCGCGTCGGGCCGTCCGGGCCACGCGGACGGGCTGCGGCTGGCGCCGTGCGACGGGGTGCCCCTGGTGCTGGTGACCGCCGCCCGGTGACCCGGGGCGGGGTCCGGTCGAACATCGCCGGGCACATCCCGGAGGCTCTCCGTGCGGACGTGCTCACTCCGCGGCGGAAACCACCCTCAGATGGGCCGCGGAGCGGCGTGCGCCCCGGGGCCTCGCCGACGGCCGGCGCGTCTCGCGCAGGACCAGGGTCAGCCGGGTGTAGCCCAGCTCCTGGAGGGTGGTGGGCGTCTCGTCGACGACCCGGCAGTCGGTGGCGCCCCAGCGCGGATCGGGGTGCAGGACCGGACGGACCGCGCCGTCGTGGGCGAAGGCCCGCTCGCCGACCGCGCGGATCCAGTGCGGCAGACCGTGCCGGTAGGCGGCCTCCATGATGGGGTCCTGGGCGATGTCCCGGCGGATCGACTGAAGCCCCTGGTCATGGCCGTTGCGCTCCACGGCGGCCGCGAAGTGGGCGAGCGCCGGCAGACACCAGCTGGACTCGTGCTCACCGAGGACCGTGCCCGCGTCCGGGTGGAACAGCACGAACCTGAGGAAGTTGTCGTCGGGCATGGCGGTGGGATGCGGGCCCACCTCACCGAAAAGTGTCTCGAAAGCGGTGTTCGACAGCACGACGTCCCACCGGTGGTCGAGGACGACCGAGGGAAAGGGGACGGCATCCAGGAGGGTGGTGTAGTCCTGCAGATACGCCCGGGCCTCAAGACTGTCGGGGACGGGCCGCGGCTCCGGCCGCTGCCTTCCTGCCTGTTGTGCCATCGGGAGGTCACCCCTCTTGCCTATGCGGCCTTCACGCGGCGCCCCGATCCTGCTGCCCGAGCGCGAGTCGTGTCAACTATCGTGGCATTTCGTGCCTGTTGACGGCTGAAATTGGCCACAGTTGTGGCGAGACCTGGATGTAAGTTCGAACGAGGGGCTACTCTCCCGGGAGTTCACGGCAACTGCATGTGATGATCGCCCTGTGAGAAGCCAGTGAGAGACGTAGGAGATCTGTCGGTGACGGATGGCTTCGCGAGTCCGGCCACCGCGGTGACGGCTGCGCTGCCGGGCGTCGTCGCCCGGGTCACCGCGCTCGCCGACCGGCTCGGCGTGCCGCACGCGGAGGTCCTGCACATCGGCCGCCTCTCGGTGGCCTCCGGCGTCCCCGAGCCCGTGGTCAAGTCCCTGCTGGGCGGCCGCCCCGCGGGCGAGCCCGACGTACAGGCCCGCTTCCTCCAGCGCCTGGGCCTGCTGCGGCGCACCCGGCTCAAGCCCAACGGCCGCAAGTACACCCAGCAGGAGATCGCCGACGGCGCCTTCATGTCCCGGCAGCAGGCGGGCGCCCTCATCAACGGCGACCGGCGGCCCACCATGGAGCACTGCGACGCCATCCAGCGCTTCTTCCGGGTGCACGCCGGATTCCTCACGGCCGAGGACCCCGAGGCGCTCGCCGGGGCCCTGCAGCGCACGGAGCAGGAGCTGCTCCAGAAGCTGGCCGACCGCGAGAAGGAGGCGTCGGCCGCGGCCGGCGATCCGCTGGAGCGGCTGCTCCAGGACCACGGCGTCCGCGGGATCGCCTGGCGGGCCGCGCAGCTGCCCACCGACCAGCACCGCGACAAGGTCGCCGAATGGCTGGACATGCTCCTGGAGAGCGTCAAACGGCCCGAGTCGTGAGCCGGGGGATAACTGTGGGCATCGGTAGGGAAATGCGCCGCCTGTGCGGCGAGCTGGTGGCGGAACTGACCCTCCCCGCACCGGCGCGCCCGGCGGACCTGTACACCGAACTCTGCGAGGCGATGAGCCGGCGCCGCGGTCGGCCGGTCCACTTCCGTACGGCCGCGTTCCCGCCCGACACCGCGAGCGGGCTGTGGCTCGACATGGCCGACCAGGATCTCGTCGTCGTGGAGGAACGCACCGCTCCCGGGCACCAGTTGGTCATCCTCGGCCACGAGCTGTGGCACATGAAGGCCGGGCACTGCAGTCACCATGTCGAGGGCGCCGCGGTCGCGGCCCGCATGCTCAGCGACGACGCGGACCTGCGGGCCACCGTTCTGAAGGTCGCCGCCCGCAGCCGGTTCGACCAGGCCGACGAGAAGGAGGCCGAGCGCTTCGGCCTGCTGCTCGCCAGCAAGTGCCGTGCCTGGCTGGACGGTTCGTCGGCGCGGCCCGTCCAGCTCGACCGCCTCGCGGGCCGTATCGAGGCCTCGCTGGGCTACCTCGGCCCCAAGAGCTGACCGGCGGCGGCACCGGTCAGGTCGCGCTGCGTTCGCTCGCCTCGCGCAGGTCGCGTTCGGTGGCACGGCTCAGCGGGATGCCGGGCCGGCCCTCGCACAGCAGCTCGCGCCAGTGCTCACGGCTCCAGTCCGCCGGCGCCGTGGTCGCGGTGAACTCCTCGACCAGGGAGACGAACCGCCCGGGATCGGTGTGGAACGGAAAGTGTCCCGCCCCCTCGAAGATCTCCAGCCGGCTCCCCGGCATCGCCTCGTGCGCCCCGAACGCGTGCCGCACCGGCACCACGCTGTCCCGGTCGCCCCACAGCAGCATCGTCGGCATGCCCTCGGTCAGATAGCACCGGTCGAGCATCGTCACCACCTGCCCCCGCCAGTCGACCACCGCGCGCAGCGTGCGGATGAAGGCGTTGCGTGAGGTCTCGTCCGGCAGCGCGTCCACGAGGTTCAGCAGGTCGGGGGCGTCCTGCCCGAGGTCGGTGTCGAGCAGCTTCATCAGCCTTACGGCGAGCCCCACTTGCCACCGCATCCCCGGCAGTCGCAACGAGGACAGCATCAGGTCGGCGCCGGGCAGCGACACCATCCGCAGCACGGGATTCACCTCACGCCCCACGCCGCCCGCGCTGACCAGGATGAGGCGCTCGGTGCGCTCGGGGAACTGGTAGGCGAACTGCATGGCCACGCCACCGCCCAGCGAGTGCCCGACGAGCGTCGCCGTCTCGACGCCGAGGGTGGTCAGCAGATCGCGCACCCCGTTGGCGTACGCGGCCACCGAGTAGTCGGCGCGCGGTTTGTCCGAGGCGCCGTGGCCGAGCAGGTCGGGGGCGATCACGGTGTGGGTGCGGGCGAGGTCGGGGATGAGTTCGGCCCAGGTGGCGGAGGAGTCCCCGATGCCGTGGATGAGGACCAGCGCGGGCCCCTCGCCGGCCATCCGGAAGGCCCGGCGATGGCCGTGCACGACCCGGTACTGCAACTCGAGTTCACCGTCGCCCACGGAGCGCAGCCGTACGGTGCGCGCCGGGCGGCGGTGCGGGACGTCGACCACGCACGTGCCTCCCCGTTCCCTGGCCGCCGGGCAGCGGCCGAAAGCCCTTCCCTCCAGCGTAGAACTCCATTCCCACCGGTGATTTCGCCGAGGTTTCGCCTCCGCTAAGCGGGCGAACCGGGGAGTGGCCGGGCCTCATTGTCAGTGGTGGGCGGCAAGCTGGAGTCGCACCCCTTGTACGGGTGCGCGACCGATGAGCCGACTTGGGGAGAGCCGACCGATGCAGACCGCCGTACTCACCGACCGCGAGCGCACCGCCGTCCAGGCCTACCTGCGGCTTCTGCACACCGTGCGCGCAGCCTTCGACGGTCCGCCGGACGCACGGCGACCACCCGTCGTGCCGCCCGCCGTGCTCGCGGAGGCGGAGCAGGCCCTGGCGGACGCGGGCCTCGTGGGCAACGAGGAGGAGTTCTTCCGGCTGCTGCGGAGCTGGCTCCCGCGTCCCTGAGGCCCGAGCTCAGGTGTGCGGCACCACGACGGCGGTCGCGACCAGCCCGCGCCTCACGGTCCAGCGCCCCTCGAAGCGGTCGAGGCGCCGGCCGCCCACCGTCGGCCCGGGTACGAGGAGTTCGGCGCTGAGGCTGCCGGCGAGCCGGTCGCCGGGGTGGACGGAGAGCTCGATGTCGGCCTCGGTGAAGTCGAGCCACTTCCCGGTGAGCGGGAACCACGCCTTGTAGACCGACTCCTTGGCGCTGAACAGCAGCCGGTCCCAGTGGACGTCGGGCCGTTCCTCGCCCAGCCGGCGCAGCCGGTCCGCCTCGGTGGGCAGGGAGGTGTAGGCGAGGACTCCGTCGGGGAGCGGCTCGTGGGGTTCGGCGTCGATCCCGAGGGAGGCCAGGTCGGCGGCGCGTACGAGGGCGGCGGCGCGGTAGCCGTCGCAGTGGGTCATGCTGCCGGCCAGGCCGGCGGGCCACTGCGGGGCGCCGCTGGCGCCGGGCAGGACGGGCTGGGGCGGGACGCCCAGCTTCTCCATGGCGCGACGGGCGCAGGAACGCACCGCGGCGAACTCGCGTCGGCGTTTGTCCGCCGCCCGCGCCACGACGGCCGCTTCCTCGGGGTACAGCGGCGCGATCCCGTCGTCACCGTACGTCTCCACGGCCACCACCGTGTCCGGCAGCAGCTCCTCGATCACGGGGCCCGACCTCCTTGGGCAGGATGCGGCGCAGTCGGCCCGGCGGGTCGGGGCGCTCGCGCCACTCCCGGGGGTATCCGACCGACACCTCTTCGAAGCGGACACCGTCGTGCCAGGTGGTCCGCGGGATGTGCAGATGACCGTAGACCATGGTCTGGACGCGGAACCTGCGGTGCCAGTCGGCGGTGAGCCGCGTGCCGCACCACATGGCGAACTCGGGGTACCAGAGCACCTCGGTCGGGTGCCGGTCCAGGGGGTAGTGGTTGACGAGCACGGTGGGCAGGTCCTCGGGCAGCTCGGCGAGTCTGCGGGCGGTCTCCTCGACCCGGGCCCGGCACCAGGCCTCGCGGCTCGGGTAGGGGTCGGGGTGCAGCAGGTGCTCGTCGTTGCAGACGATGCCGGTGCCGTACGCGTACTCCAGCCCCTGCTCCTTGGTCGTGCAGCCGGCGGGCAGGAAGGAGTAGTCGTACAGCAGGAAGAGCGGGGCGACGGCGACCGGACCGCCGGGGCCCTCCCAGACGGGATAGGGGTCCTCGGGGGTGACGACGCCGAGTTCGCGGCAGAGCGCGACGAGGTGTTCGTAGCGCTCGACGCCGCGCAGGGTGACCTCGTCGTCGGGGTGGGTCCACAGCTCGTGGTTGCCGGGGACCCAGACGACCTTGCGGAAGCGGCCGGCGAGTGTCTGGAGGGTCCGGCGGATCGCGGAGACGGTCTCGGCGACGTCACCGGCCACGAGGAGCCAGTCCTCGTCCGTCCCGGGGCGCATCTCCTCGACGAGGGCGCGGTTCTCCGGGTAGCCGACATGCAGGTCACTGATGGCCAGCAGCTGTGCGGAACCACCGGCCCTCGACGTCACCTCTCGCCCCTCCGAGCTCACGAATGGGACCACGAGAGCACATTCACGGCGCTTGGACAAGCGGCCCGGCACGGCGCGAAGAGGCATCGTTCAAGATCGAATAATCCGTAACACGCGCGTTGCACGCGGGACCCTCCGGAAGCCGTATGATCGCCCCAACACCACCGCCATGAACTTCCCTTCGCGCAGGGCGGTTTGGTGACCCTCCTCACACCCTGGCCGGGCTCGGCCTGCTTCGCCGTGCCCGAAAACCCCGAAAGGCGGCCTGCATGATCTCTCGCGTACGCGTCTGGCTCAACCGCACGTACGCGGAGAACGTGTTCTTCATGGATCAGCTGCGCCGAAATCCCAGTGATCGGGCCGTCGAGATCCATGCGACGCACGGCGACGCGGACTCCCCCGTACTGGCCGCCGCCGACACGGCCGAGCTGGAGCCGGAGGGTCTGTCCCCGGCCGCGTACGTCGAGTACGCGCTCGACCAGTGCACCCGGCGCGGCATCGACGTCTTCGTGCCCCGGCTGCACCAGTCGGCGATCGTGGCGCACCGAGCGGACTTCGAGGCGGCCGGTACGGCACTCCTCGCGCCGCCGCCGGAGGCCGTGGCCGTCTTCCACGACAAGGTGATCGCGTACGAGGCCGTACAGGCCATCGGGGTGCCCGTGCCGCCGTGGTACCGGGTGCGGACCGCCGAGGAACTCGTCGTCGCCGTCGAGAAGTTGGAGGCCGGCGGGCACAAGGCCTGCTTCAAGCCGGCGTCCGGCGCGGGCGGGGTGGGCTTCCGTGTGATCACGCGCGCCCCCTTCTCACTCGTTCACCTCAACGGCTTCCCCAGCCCGTACGTCCCGCTGGACACGGTCGTGGAGGCGCTGACGCAGGCCGACGAGCAGGTGGACTGGCTGGTCATGCCGCGCCTGGAGCAGCCGGAGGTGTCGGTCGACTGCCTCACGGGTCCCGACAACCGGATCCGGCTGGCGGTCGGCCGCACCAAGAACGGGCGCCGTCGCGGGTTCACGCTGCACGAGCAGTGGCTGGAGCCGGCACGGATGATCGCGGAGGGGTTCGGGCTCCACTACCTGTCCAACATCCAGTTCCGGATGTTCGGTGACACGCCGGTGCTGATGGATGTCAACACGCGGCCCGCGGGCGGGCTGCACCAGCTGTCGCTGTGCGGGGTCAACGCGCCTTGGGCCGCTGTGCAGTTGGCGCTGGGCGAGGACCCGGGAGAGATGGCTCCGCCGTTCCTGGGGCAGGACTACACGGTGGTGTCGGGACCGCGTCAGCTTCGGCCGGTGGCCATTCCGCATCAGCGGGCCGAGGTGTCGGAACCGCTGCCGGTGCCTGCGGCGCCCGAGCCGGTCGCCGTCGACTCCGTCCCGGCCGCGGGTCAGGTACTGCCGCTCTAGGTCGTTGGCCGGGTGCGGGTTCGTCGTGGCTTGTCGCGCAGTTCCCCGCGCCCCTCAAAAGCGTCTCCACCCACCGGTATGGACCAATTCCCTCCCTCACCCTTGACAGGTGGATTGGTCCATACCAACTTGTGTTGCGCACTTCCCTGTACTCCCGAGCACCCCCATATCTTCAGGGAGATCATGTGCGCACTCCACTTCTACGACGTCCCAGACGTCTCCTCGCTCTCCTGGGTACCGCGGCTCTCGCACTGGCCGGAGCCATCGCCCTTCCCGGTACAGCTCAAGCGGCCAATGTCCTGACCAATCCCGGATTCGAGTCGGGGGCCCTGAGCCCCTGGTCCTGCACCGGGAATCTCGGGTCGGTCGTCTCCTCCCCCGTGCACGGCGGCTCCAGGGCCCTGGCCGGTGCGGTGAGTTCGAGTGACATCTCCAAGTGCAGCCAGACCGTCGCCGTACGGCCGAACACCGCGTACACACTGAGCGGTTGGGTGCGCGGGAGCTACGTCTACCTCGGCGTGGACGGCGGTTCCTCCACCTGGACCACGTCGCCGTCGTCGTACAGCCAACTCAGTGTCTCCTTCACGACCGGTGCCTCGCAGACGAGCGCCACCGTCTACACCCACGGGTGGTACGCGCAGGGCACCTACTACGCCGACGACATCAACCTCGACGGCCCGGGCGGCAGTTCGGACACGCAGGCGCCGACCGCGCCGGCGAGTCTGCGTTCCACCGCGAAGACCTCGTCGAGTGTGTCGCTGGCGTGGAACGCCTCGACGGACAACGTCGGTGTCACGGCGTACGACATCTACAGCGGGTCCAACCAGGTGCTCAGCGTCTCCGGCACGAGCGCCACCGTCAGCGGGCTCGCCGCGAGCACGGCCTACACGTTCACCGTGCGGGCCCGGGACGCGGCCGGGAACTCCTCGGCCGCCTCGAACGCCGTGAGCGTCACGACGGACGCGGGCGGTGGGGGCGGTACGGGGTTCAAGCAGGCCGCGCCCTATCTGTATCTCGGCTGGGGTGACCCGCCGAGCGCCACCTCGGTGATGAGCTCGACCGGCATCAAGTGGTACACGATGGCGTTCATCCTGTCCTCCGGCGGCTGCAACCCGGCCTGGGACGGCAGCAGGCCGCTGACCGGCGGCAACGACCAGACCGTCATCAACTCCATCCGTTCCGCCGGCGGGGACATCGTGCCGTCGATCGGCGGCTGGAGCGGCAACAAGCTCGGGCCGAACTGCTCCACCGCCGAGGCACTGGCGGGCGCCTACCAGAAGGTGATCGACGCCTACGGGCTCAAGGCGATCGACGTCGACATCGAGAACACGGACGAATTCGAGAACGCGACCGTGCAGGACCGGATCCTGAACGCCCTGAAGATCGTCAAGGCGAACAACCCGGGGCTGCGGACCGTCCTGACCTTCGGGACGTCGACGACCGGTCCCACGTACTGGGGCAACCGGCTCATCGAGCAGGCCAACGCGCTGAACGCCAACATCGACGTGTTCACGATCATGCCGTTCGACTTCGGCGGCGGTGCCGACATGTACGGCAACACCGTGAACGCGACGGAGGGGCTGAAGACCAAGCTGAGGTCGACCTTCGGCTGGGACGACGCCACGGCCTACGCCCACATCGGCATCTCCGGGATGAACGGGCTCTCCGACCAGCAGGAGCTCACCTCGACGGCCACCTGGACCTCGATCCGGGACTGGGCCAACTCCCACCACATCGCGCGGCTCGCGTTCTGGTCGGTCAACCGTGACCGGCCGTGCCCGGGCGGCGGCGTGGTCAGCAACTGCTCCGGCATCAGCCAGAGCAACTGGCAGTTCACCTCGATCACGGCCGGCTTCACCGGCTGAGTCGATCGAGACCGGTCGGGCCGATCGATACCGGTCGACTCAAGCGATACCGGTCGGGTCAAGTGATCGGGTAACCCCACGCCTGGGCCAACTCGGCCAGGTGTGGGGGCAGTTCCACAGCGGAGTCGGCCTCGCGGGCCGGCTGGACGCGTCCCGACCTGATGGTGCTGGACCAGTCGCCGAGCTGCGGGCGGAAGGCGCCGTGGTCCTGGTCGCCGTAGTCGAGCATGCCGCTCTCCCAGGGCAGACCGAGGTGGTCGCACAGGGCGCGGGTCGCCCTCTCCGGCTCCGCGGTGAGCTCCTCGTAGGTGACCACATGGGCGTCGAGGGCTTGGCGCGCCTCTTCCAGCCTCTCGGCGTAGTCCAGGACTTCGGCGCGGATGGCCTCGTGGTCGGGATCCGTACGGCGGTTGGTCAGGGATGTGATGACCGCGCCGGGGTGGCGCAGCAGGACGACGTACCTCGCGTTCGGCCAACATCGGTGCAGCCGGGGCCAGATGAGGGTGTTGGCGGGGGTCTTGTCGACGATGACCTCCTTGCCGCTGCGGGCGAGTTCGAGGTGCAGCACCCGGTCCCACAGGACGTGTTCCAGCTCCTGCTTGTCCAGTTCGAGCGCCTTCATGGCCTCGGAGGTGAAGCTACGGCTCAACTCGACGTGCAGCGTCCGCAGATGCATCTCGTGCGGGGCGCGGACCCGGCTGTGGCTGTTCAGCAGCACCCGCAGCAGGGTGGAGCCCGAGCGCACGGACGACAGCACGAACACCGGGGAGTCCACCAGGCGCGGTGCGCGGGGGGCGGTGTACTTCGGGTCGGCGGCGGGTCGGGGCGCCGGTACGGCGTCCAGGGTCCGGCGGGGCGGGCTCACCGCCTCCTTCATCAGCCTCCCCCGACGCCTCAGCCCTTTGCCGATCGCGGACAAACGCGGGTCTCGCACAGTGACACCTCTCTCTCACGCCTTACACCCGCATCCCAGGGGCAGGGGAGAAACGCATGGTGTCCCGCAGGTGAAGCGCCGTGGTCACCGGAGCCCGAATTCAGGCGGTGACCAGGCGCTTTACCGCTTCCTTAATTCTCGATGGGAATCAGAACCGGCCCGCCCCCCGATACAGTTCCAGCTCCGCGTCCAGCTCCACCGCGAGCACCGTGGCATGCGGGTCGAGGTCGCTCCCGGCCGGCGGATCGATCCACAGCACGCCCACGGCGTCGTGCAGCCCGCCGACCACCCGGTGGCCGAGCTCGGTGCCGGTGCCGAGGACGGTGACCCGGCGGACCGGGGTGGCCAGGCCGCGGACACCGATCTCGGCGCGGGGGACGTCGAACAGGGTGAGGTAGAGCGTCCGGCCGTCGGCGGAGAGGGTGCTGGGCCCGTAGTGGTGCCCGGCCGGCAGCCCGCGCACCGTCCCGTACACCGCTTCCGCGTGCTTGGCGATCCACTCCCCCAGCCCTTCGAGGCGCTCCACCTGCGGCTGCGGGATGGTGCCGTCCTCCATCGGGCCGACGTCGAGCAGCAGGTTGCCGCCCCCGCCGATGGTCTCGGTGAAGTAGCGGACCAGCTGGGTGAGCGACTTGTGGTTGTGGTCCTGGTGCTGGTAGCCCCACGAGTCGTTGATGGTGAGGCACAACTCCCAGGGACCGCTGGGCGGTTCGATGGGGGCGCCCTGCTCGGGGGTGGCGTAGTCGCCCTCGCTGAGCATGCGGGCGTTGAAGACGACGTCGGGGTTGTACGAGCGTATGAGCGCGGCGAGTTCAGGGATGCGCCACTGCTCCTCGCTGCGGTCCCACTCGCCGTCGAACCACATCAGGTCGGGCCGGTAGCGGGAGGACAGCTCGCGGATCTGGCCGTCCCGGTAGGCGATGAACCTCTCCCAGGCCACCAGGTCCTCGTCCTCGGCCGAGCACTCGGAGTAGCGGTTGTCCTCCTGCTCCGGCGGGCGGCCGGGCTTGCGGGTGGTGGCGTAGTCGGGGTGGCTCCAGTCGGAGTGCGAGTAGTAGAAGCCGACCTTGAGGTCCTTCTCGCGCAGGGCCTCCGCGTAAGGGCCGATGTAGTCCTTGCCGAGGCCGAGGTCGCCGAACTCCGTGTCCCACAGGGCCACTCCGTCGTGGTGACGGGTCGTCAGGACGGCGTAGCGCGCACCGGCGCGGGCGAACAGGTCGGCCCAGGCGCGAGGGTCGTACCTGGCGCCGGTGAAGCGGTCCAGCTGGGACATGTACCGGTCGTGCGGGACGATGTCGTCGTAGAACGACCAGGACTCCTGGACGCCGTCGACGGCGTAGATGCCCCAGTGGACGAAAATTCCCAACTTGGCGTCGGTGAACCAGGGTTGCATGGCCATGGGTCAGTTCACCTCGGCACGCTTCAGTCGCAGGGTGAGGATCTGGAAGGGGCGCAGCGTCACGGGGACCGTGCCGTCGACGGCGGCCTCGTCCCCGGTCAGCGGTCGCTCCAGCAGGTCGGTCACCTTGGCTCCGGCGAGCGGGAAGCCGGTGCGCAGGACGCCCCGGGCGCGGCCGCCGCCTGACTCGTAGAGCCGCACCACGACGTCTCCGGAGGCGTCGTCGGCGAGCTTGACCGCCTCGACGGTGATGCCCTCGCCGTCGACGGACACCACCGGCTCGGGCTCGCCCGCCGAATCGGCCACCCGCAGGGGGAGGTTGAGCGCGTAGCCCTCGGCGACCGCGTCCTCGATGCTGGCGCCGGGCAGCAGCGAGTAGGTGAAGCGGTGCTTGCCCTGGTCGGCCTCCGGGTCCGGGACGCGCGGGGCGCGGACCAGGCTGAGGCTGACCTTCGTCGTCGTGCCGCCGTCCTCGCGGACCGTGCGGGTCACGTCGTGGCCGTACGTCGAGTCGTTGATGACCGCGACACCGTAGCCGGGCTCCGCGACGTGCACCCAGCGGTGCCCCGAGACCTCGAAACGGGCCGCCTCCCAGCTGGTGTTGGTGTGCGTGGGGCGCTGGATGTGGCCGAACTGGATCTCCGCGGAGGAGTGCGGTGCGCGGACGTCGATCGGGAAGCCCGCCTTGAGGATCTTCTCGGCCTCGTGCCAGTCGATGTCCGTCTCGATGTCGATCCGGGGGCTGCCGGCGCGGACGCTGATCGTCTGGGTGATCTTCGAGCCCTTGCCGAAGGAGCGCTCCACGCGGATGGCGCCGAGGAGCGGGTCCGCCTCCACGACGGTCACGCTGTCCGCGTCCAGCAGGTCGGTGAAGCGGTTCCTGTAGTGCTTGTCGATGTCCCAGGCGTCCCAGTAGTTCGGGAGGTCGGTGTGCAGGCGGAGGAGGTTGCCGGGCTCGGCGAGGACTTCGCGGTTCGCCCGAAGATCGAATGCAGAGGACAGTGTTCCGTCTTCCGCCACCTCTACACGGACGAGTCCGTTGTCGAGGACACGGCCCTCGACCGTCACCGGCCGTGCGGGCTCGGCGGCGGCCAGGGGCGCGCTGCCGTTCGCGGGCACCGTGACGTACGCCGGCGCGCCCGAGCCGTCCCGGACCACCTCGGCGCGGTCGTACGGGCTGGTGTTGAAGACCCGTGTCCCGCCACCGCCCAGTGCGGCGACGGCCTCCGCCGTCAGCACCTCCAGCTCCTGCGCCACCCGCGCGTACTCGGCCTCCGCCTCCCGGTGCACCCAGGCGATGGACGACCCCGGCAGGATGTCGTGGAACTGGTGCAGCAGGACCGTCTTCCAGAGGCGGTCGAGCTTCTCGTGGGGGTAGGCGTAGCCCGGCGCGTGCAGGGCGGCCGTCGTCGCCCACAACTCGGCCTCGCGGAGCTTGTGTTCGCTGCGGCGGTTGCCCTGCTTGGTGCGGGCCTGCGAGGTGTACGTGGCGCGGTGCAGCTCCAGGTAGAGCTCGCCGTGCCAGACGGGGGCGTCCTCGTACTCGGCGCGGGCCTTGGCGAAGAACTCGTCGGGGTGCTCGACGACGACCTTGGGCGAGCCCTCCAGGTCGGCGAGCCTGCGCGCGCGTTCCATGATCTCGCGGGTGGGGCCGCCACCGCCGTCGCCCCAGCCGAAGGGGGCCAGGGAGCGCGAACCGGCGCCCTTCTCCGCGTAGTTGCGGACCGCGCGGTCCATCTCCTCGCCGCTGAAGCGGGCGTTGTAGGTGTCGACCGGCGGGAAGTGGGTGAAGATGCGGGTGCCGTCGATGCCCTCCCACCAGAACGTGTGGTGGGGGAACTTGTTGGTCTGGTTCCAGGAGATCTTCTGGGTGAGGAACCACTCGTTGCCGGCGAGCTTGGCGAGCTGCGGGTAGGCGGCGTTGTAGCCGAAGGAGTCCGGCAGCCAGACGCCCTTGGTCTCGATGCCGAAGTGCTCGATGAAGAACCGCTTGCCGTGGACGAGCTGGCGGGCGATGGCCTCGCCGCCGGGCAGGTTGCCGTCGGACTCGACCCACATGCCGCCGACCGGGGCCCACTGGCCCTTCTTCACCGACTCCTGGATCCGGGCCCACACGTGCGGGTAGTTGTCGCGCACCCACTCGTACTGCTGGGCCTGGGAGCAGGCGAAGATGAAGTCGTCGTACTCGTCGGCGAGCGAGGTGACGTTGGAGAAGGTCCGGGACGTCTTGCGCTTGGTCTCGCGGATGGGCCAGAGCCAGGCGGAGTCGATGTGGGCGTGGCCGACACCGGAGATGGTGTGGGCGCTGGCGTGGGCGGGGCTGGCCAGGACGGGGGCGAGCACCTCGCGGACCGCGGCCGCGCTGCCGGAGATGTCGTCCAGGTCGAGGGCGTCCATCGCCCGGTCCAGGGCGTGCATGATCTCGTGGCGGCGCGGCTCGTGCTCGCCGAGGTGGACCATGACGCCGCGCAGTACCTGGAGGTCCAGGTCGAGGTGCCAGACCTCCTCGTCGAGGACGGCGATGTCGGCGCGCTGGAATGTATACAGTGGACGGTCGCCTGCCGTCAGTACATCGCCGAGCAGCGTCGGCGCCGCGAAGTCGTTGGCCAGGATGTCGGGGTTGGACGCCGCCTCGACCAGGTAGTCGATCTGTTCCCCGCCCGTCGCCGGGTTGGCGATCGGCACGTACTGGTTGAGCGGGTTGACCGCCTTCAGGGGGCGGCCGTCGGGCAGGTGGACCAGCGCCTCGGCCTGGTTGCCCGGCCAGTCGCCCACGAAGCCGAGGTCGATGACCGCCTCGACGCGCTTCCCGGCGAACTCGGCGGGGACCTCGCCCCGCATCCGGAACCAGGTGGTGCCCCAGGGCGGGCCCCACGGGGTGGCCATCGCGAAGGGCGCGTACGGGGCGGCGGCGGCCTCCTCGAAGGGGACCGGCTCCCCCGGCGCCTGCCAGGCCTCGACCTCGAAGGGGACGGTGGCCGCGTAGATCGCGGGCTTGATGCGCTGGTTGTGGAGGCGCTCTACGCGTTCCTCGATCCGGCGGCGTTCGTCGTGCATGAGAGGTCTCCAGGAAGGGAGCGAGCGGGTGGAAGCGGAGGGAGGCGGGCTGGGCGGGGCACGGCGGAGGTACGGCGAGGGAAAGCGCTTTCCCTCCGTGTGCTCACTTAAGGTACGCCAGGCCCGGATGGACCTCGGTGTAGCCCTCGACCAGTCGGCGGGCGACGTTCACGGAGTCGACGAGCGGGTGCAGCGCGAACGCCTTCACCGCCGTCGCACGGGAGCCGGACTCGGCGGCGGCCAGCACCTCGCGCTCGACCGCCTTGACCGAGCAGACCAGGCCGCTCGCGTGGTCGGGCAGCGGGGCGACGGCGACCGGGTGGGCGCCGTTGGCGTCGACGAGGCACGGCACCTCGATCACGGCATCGTTGTCGAGCACCGAGAGGGTGCCCTGGTTCCGGACATTGAGGATCAGGGTGGTGCGCTCGTCGCGGGCGATGGCCCGCATCAGGGCGAGGGCGACCTTCTCGTAGCCGCCGGACAGGTCGTCGGCGTCGCGCTCACCGGCGCCGGCGCTCTCGCGGTTCTCGGACATGTAGGTGGCCTCGCGCTCGGCGCGGGTGCGGTCCCAGGCGGTGAGGGCGGCCGCGTCCGGGCGGCGCATCTCCTCGTAGAAGGCGGCCTGCTGGCCGGCGAGGAAGGCGCCGCGGGTCTTCTCGGCCTGCTGGTAGGCGCGGACGGCCTCGCGGTTGAAGTAGTAGTAGTGCAGGTACTCGTTGGGGATCGCGCCGAGCGACTGGAGCCAGTCGACGCCGAAGAGCTTGCCCTCCTCGAAGGAGCCGAGGAGCCCGGGGTCGGCGAGCAGCCGCGGGAGTTCGTCGCGCCCCGCGACCCGCAGGCCTCGGACCCAGCCGAGGTGGTTGAGGCCGACGTAGTCGATCCACGCCTCCTTCGGGTTCGCGCCGAGCACCTGGGCGATACGGCGGCCGAGGCCGACCGGTGAGTCGCAGATGCCGATGACGCGGTCGCCGAGGTGGCGGGACATGGCCTCGGTGACGAGGCCTGCCGGGTTGGTGAAGTTGATGACCCAGGCGTCGGGGGCGAGGCGGGCGACCCGCCGGGCGATGTCCTCGGCGACGGGGACCGTGCGCAGACCGTAGGCGATGCCGCCGGCGCCGACCGTCTCCTGGCCCAGGACGCCTTCGGCGAGGGCCACCCGCTCGTCGTTCGCCCGGCCCTCCAGTCCGCCGACGCGGATCGCGGAGAAGATGAAGTCGGCGCCGCGGAGCGCCTCGTCGAGGTCGGTGGTGGCGGTGACCGTGGGGGCGTCCTCGACGGTCGACGCCTGTTCAGCCAGTACACGGGCGACTGCATACAGTCGGCTGTCGTCCAGATCATGCAGAACGACTTCCGTGACCCGCCCCTCGGCGCGGTCCGTCAGGAGCGCCCCGTACACGAGCGGCACACGGAATCCGCCGCCGCCCAGAATCGTCAACTTCACGCTTGAACCTTTCCTGCCACGACCACGTCGACGCCCGCCTCCTCCAGGGAGGCCCGCGTCGCCGCGTTCACCGGCGCGTTCGTCACCACCACGTCCAGGTCCTCGGGACCGCAGACCTTCGCCATCCCCGTACCCGGGAACTTCGCCGCGTCGGCGAGCAGCACGATCCTGTCGCTCGCCTTGATCATGGCGCGCTTGACCGGCACCTCGACGACCGTCGTGTCCATCACCTGCCCACCGGGGCGCACTCCACTGGTGCCGAGGAAGAGCCAGTCGGCGTGCAGCTGGCGCAGGTTGTCCTCGGTGAGGAAGCCGACCAGGGAGCGGTACTCGCGGCGGACCATGCCGCCGAGCAGGACCAGCTCGATGCCCTCGTCGTCGGCGAGCTCCTCGTAGACCACCAGATTGCTGGTGATCACGGTGAGGCGGCGGCCGTGCAGCTGGCGGGCCAGGCGGTAGGCGGTGGTGCCGATGTCGAGCAGCACCGACTGACCGTCTTTGATCAGTCCCGCCGCATGCGCGGCTATGACGTCCTTCTCGGCCACGCGGACCTCGGCGACGTCGGCGAAGGGCTGGTCGCCCTCCTCGGCGCGGGCACCGCCGTGGACACGGGTGAGCAGCCCGTCCTCCTCGAGTTTGACCAGGTCACGCCTGATCGTGGCGGGGCTCACACCCAGTTGCTCGGAGAGGTCGGTCACGGCCGCGGGACCGCCGGAGCGCAGGGCCCGCAGGATGAGTTGATGTCGTCGTTCTGCCAGCACGACGTGAACAGTACTCGTCATTGCCAATCATTTCTATGCTCAGTTCTGCTCGGGTATTGACCAATCGTGCGGAGCGGCGCACGATTCCGGTCATCGAAATTGACGAGTTTTGACGAGAGGCGCTGCCGGTGGATGACGACAGGCCCGATGTGCTGCTGACCGGGCTGCTCTTCTACGACCTCGTCCTCACAGGTCTGGGCAGGCCGCCCACACCGGGCGAGGAGATCTGGACGGCCGGCATGGGCTGCGGCCCCGGCGGCATCGCCAACCTGGCGGTCGCCGCGTCCCGCTTCGGCCTCAGGACCTCCCTGGCCACGGTCTTCGGCGACGACTTCTACGGCGAGTACTGCCGGGACGTCCTCGACGACCAGGAGGGCGTCGACCTCTCGCTCTCGCGCACCGCGGACGGCTGGCCCACCCCCGTCACCGTCTCGCTCGCACAAGGCCACGACCGGGCCCTGGTCACCCACGGCACGGAACCCCCCTACTCGCAGGACACGCTGATGGGCGACCCGCCCGAGGCGCGCACCGCCCTCGTCCACCTCGAGGCCGAACCCCGCGAGTGGATCGCCAAGGCCGCCGCCAACGGCACCCACGTCTACGCCGACGTCGGCTGGGACCCCACCCAGCAGTGGTCCACGGACCTGCTGGACCAGCTGAAGCTGTGCCACGCCTTCCTCCCCAACGAGACCGAGGCGATGGCCTACACCCGCACCGACAGCGCGGTCGCGGCGCTCGGCACGCTCTCCGAGCTGGTGCCGGTCGCGGTGGTCACGCGGGGCGGGGACGGCGCGGTGGCCGTGGACCAGACCACCGGCGAGTACGCGGACGTCCCGGCCCTCGACATCGATGTCCTGGACGCGACGGGCGCCGGGGACGTGTTCGGCGCGAGCTTCGTCGCGGCCTCGCTCGGCGGCTGGCCGCTGGAGGAGCGGCTGCGGTTCGCGGTGCTCGCGGCCGGGCTGTCCGTCCGTCATCCGGGTGGGGCGCTGGCCGCACCCGGCTGGTACGGCGTCGACCGCTGGTGGCGGTCGCTGTCCGCGGCCGACCGCGAACTGTCGTCGGCCGACCGTGAACTGAAGACCGCATACGGTTTTCTGTCCGACCGGATCCCGGCCGACCCCGGCCCTCCCGTCCGGTACGCCCCCGTCACTCCCCCCGCACGACAGCTCTGACCCCCCGTACATATGCGAAGACCCGAAAACCCCCGAAAGGCGGTGGGAGCTGTGCGGCTCTCACGAAGAGGCCTGCTCCGCGCGGGCCTGGCCGGTACGGCCGCCACGGCGCTCGGCGGCCTGGCGTCCGGCTGTGCCGTTCCGACCGGCTCGACCGGCCGGAACATGGTCCTGTGGTACTGGAGCGGCGGTCTGAGCGACACCGTCGTCAAGAACGCCAAGGCCCGCTACGACAGTTCCGTCGACCTCCAGGCCATCCAGATCGGCGGCCAGTACCGCTCCAAGCTCATCACCACGATCACCGGCAAGGCCCACATCCCCGACATCGCGGGGCTCAAGGGCGAGGACATGGCCGCCTATCTGCCGAACGCGGACCAGTTCATCGACCTGCGGACGCTGGGCGCGGAGAAGTACAAGGACCAGTACCTGCCCTGGAAGTGGGACCAGGGCATCGCCGACGACGGCACGATGGTCGGCTTCCCGATCGACTGCGGGCCGGTCGCGCACTTCTACCAGTACGACGCGTTCCGCAAGGCGGGGCTGCCGTACGAGCCCGAGGACGTCTCCAAGGAGCTCGACACCTGGGAGAAGTTCTTCGCCGCGGGCGTGCAGCTCGGCAAGCGCATCCCCGAGGCCAAGCTGCTCACCGACGTCAACTCCGTCTTCGACAACGTCGTGAACCAGGGCAGCAAGCGGTACGTCGACAAGGACCGCCACTTCATCGGCGACCAGCAACATGTGCGCGACGCCTGGGCGTTGGCCGTCGAGGCCAAGCGGCGCGGGATCGTCTCGGACCTGGTCAGCGGTACCCCGGACCAGCTCTCCGCCATCCAGGACGGCAAGCTGCCGAGCCAACTGGGCGCCTCCTGGGCCAGCTTCGACATCAAGAACGGTGTGCCGAAGACCAAGGGCAGGTGGCGGGTGGCCGACATGCCGGTGCGGCCCGCCAACAACGGCGGTTCGTTCCTGTCGATCACCAAGGCGTGCCGGGAGCCCGAGCAGGCGTTCCAGATCATCACCTGGATGCTCGACGCGGCCAACCAGGCACAGGGGTACGTGGACGCGGGCCTCTTCCCCTCCACGCCCGCCTCCTACGACCTCAAGCAGATGCAGGAACCGGACGACTTCTTCGGCGGCCAGGTCACGACCGACATCTTCGGACCCGCCGCGCAGAAGATCGTCGTCGCCTACAACAGCCCGTACGACATCGCGCTCGGGCAGCCCGTCAAGGACGAGATCAAGAACGTCGGCGTCCTCGGCAAGGACCCCAAGAAGGCCTGGAGTGACGCCATGAGCAAGTGCCGTCGCATCGCGAAGCACCTGGGGGTGAGCTACTGATGGCCGTCCTCGAACAGACCCCGCCCACCGTGGCCCCGCCGTCAACGGCCAAGCCCAGGACGGGCCTTCGCAAGTACTGGCACCTCTACGCCGCCATCTCCCCCTTCTATCTGATCTTCCTGGGCTTCGGCCTGTTCCCGGTCGGCTTCTCGCTCTACCTGTCCTTCCACCGCTGGGACGGCCTCGGCACGATGGAGTGGGCCGGGCTCTCGCAGTACCAGTACCTGCTGAGCGACAGCGACTTCTGGAACTCGATCGGCAACACGATCATCATCTGGGCGCTGGCCACCTTCCCCATGATCCTCCTGGCGATGATCACGGCCGTGATGCTCAACTCGGCGGTGCGGTTCAAGAGCCTGTACCGCGTCGCGTACTTCCTGCCGAACGTCACCTCGGTCGTCGCCATCGCGATCGTCTTCGGCTCGATCTTCTCCACCAACGCCGGCATGGTGAACGCCGTCCTGCACGCGGTCGGGATCGACCAGGTCGCCTGGCTGAACACCCCCTGGGGCATCAAGGTCACCATCGCGGCCCTGATGACCTGGCAGTGGACCGGC
Source organism: Streptomyces sp. S3(2020) (assembly GCF_013044505.1). Classification (GTDB taxonomy): domain Bacteria; phylum Actinomycetota; class Actinomycetes; order Streptomycetales; family Streptomycetaceae; genus Streptomyces. The sequence goes on from NZ_JABERD010000006.1 coordinate 92,570, forward strand.
TACAACGCCATCATCTTCCTCGCCGGCCTCCAGACCATCCCGAGCGACCTGTACGAGGCGGCGCGCATGGACGGCGCCGGGCCCGTCCAGACCTTCTTCCGGATCACGCTCCCGCTGCTGCGGCCCACCCTGCTGTTCGTGCTCGTCGTCTCGACGGTCACCGGCCTGCAGAGCTTCTCCGAACCACAGGTCCTGCTCCAGACCTCGTCCAACGACTCGACGTTCGCGGGCGGTCCGGGCCACTCGGGACAGACGATGGTCCTCTACTTCTTCCAGCAGACCTTCGACAACAACGACTTCGGGTACGGCGCCGCCGTGGCGTGGGGCATCTTCCTCGTCGTCGTCCTCTTCTCGATCATCAACTGGCGCCTCGTGCAGCGCCGGGGCGACTAGGAAGGGCGCGCCATCATGGCTTCCATCAAGGAGTCCCGTACCTCCATCAAGGGGTCCCGCCGCAGAGGGATCGCGCTGCACCTCCCGCTGATCCTCGGCACGCTGATCTCGGCCTTCCCGTTCTACTGGGCCGTGATCATGTCGACGCACAGCTCGTCGGAGATCTTCTCCTACCCGCCGAAGCTGCTGCCGGGCACGCACTTCCTGGAGAACGTCCGCAATCTCTTCGACGCCATCGACTTCTTCGGGTCGATGTGGAACTCGCTGCTGGTCGCGGCGTCGGTGACCTTCCTGGTCCTGCTCTTCGACTCCCTCGCCGCGTTCGTCTTCGCGAAGTTCGAGTTCCCCGGCAAGGGGCCGCTGTTCGGGCTGCTCATGGTCATCTTCATGGTGCCGGCGCAGCTGTCGGTCATCCCGCAGTTCGTCCTCATGGCGAAGATCGGCTGGATCGGCTCGATGACCGCGCTGATCGTGCCGGCCGCGGCCAACGCCTTCGGCATCTTCTGGATGCGCCAGTACATGAAGACGGCCATCCACGACGAGCTGCTCGACGCCTCCAAGCTCGACGGCGCGAACTTCCTGCGCCAGTACTGGCACGTGGCGCTCCCGGTGGTCCGCCCCGGTCTCGCCTTCCTCGGCATCTTCACCTTCATGGGCCAGTGGAACGACTTCGCCTGGCCCCTGATCGCCCTCACCAACCCCGACAACGTGACCCTCCAGGTCGCGTTGTCCCAGCTCAACGGCACCCACGGCACCACCGACTACGGCATCGTGATGACCGGCGCCCTGCTCGCCCTCATCCCGCTGCTGATCGTGTTCGCGGTCGGCGCCAAGCAGATCATCGGCGATCTCGCGAAGGGAGCCGTGCGCGGATGACGAGCGATCCCCTGCTCGCCCTGCGTCCCTGGGAGGCACCCGAGGTGACCTCCTGGGGGCGGCTGCCCATGAACGCCGTCGACCGGCGCTCCGGAGCACTCCCCCTGGACGGCGACTGGAACTTCCGGTTGCTGCCGGCTCCGGGCGCGCCGGTCGGCGGTCCATGGTCCTCGGCCCATGTGCCGGGTGTCTGGACCATGCAGGACACCGACGACCTTCCGCAGTACACGAACGTCCGTATGCCGTATGCGGAATTCCCGCCCCTGTCGCCTGTACACAGAAACCCGACGGGTGTGTACGAGCGCACGGTCGACGTCCCCGCCGAGTGGACCGGCCGCCGGATCGTGCTCCAGGTCGGCGCCGCCGAGAGCGTGCTGCTCGTGCAGGTGGACGGACATCCCGTCGGTATCTCGAAGGACTCCCACCTCGCCGCCGAGTTCGACCTCACCCCCTTCGTCCGGCCCGGCGAACGCGCCACCGTACGCCTCACCGTCGTGAAGTGGTCCGACGCCTCGCACATCGAGGACCAGGACCAGTGGTGGCACGGCGGCATCACCCGCTCGGTGCTCCTGTACTCGACGGACCCCCTGCACCTCGCGGACGTCACCGTACGGGCCGCGTACAGCGGTGAGCTGCGGGTGGACTGCCGGGTGCGGGACACGCGTGGCGCGCTGCCCGAGGGGTGGTACGTCACCGGCGATCTGGACGGCCTGCCGCTGGCCCAGGACGCGGAGTTCGACCGAGCCAACGCCGAGGACGACCGGGTCTCCGACTTCCTCGGCGAGGCACGGCTGCTCACCACCGTCCCCGATGTGCGCACCTGGAACGCCGAGACGCCCGAGCTGTACGGCCTGACCGTCCGCCTGCACCGCGCCGACGGGACGGTCGCCGACACCTCGTGCCGGCGCATCGGCTTCCGGGACGTCGAGATCGTCGGCCGCGACCTCCTCGTCAACGGCGAGCGGGTGTACATCCGCGGTGTGAACCGGCACGACTTCCATCCGCTGACGGGCCGGACGGTGTCGTACGACGACATGCGCGACGATCTCGTCCTGCTGAAGCGGTTCGGCTTCAACGCGATCCGCACCGCCCACTATCCGAACGACCCCGCACTGTACGACCTCGCCGACGAGCTCGGCTTCTACGTCGTCGACGAGGCGGACATCGAGTCCCACGACCACGCCCACGAGATCGCCGACGACCCGCGCTATCTCAACGCCTTCGTGGACCGGGTCTCACGGATGGTGCTCCGCGACAAGAACCACCCGTCGGTCGTCATCTGGTCGCTGGGCAACGAGTCCGACTACGGCGCCAACCACGACGCCGCGGCCGGCTGGGTGCGCCGGCACGATCCGACGCGGCCGATCCAGTACGAGGGTGCGGCCAAGCTCGACTGGGCGGCGACGGACGACGCCTCCGACATCGCCTGCCCGATGTACGCGCCGCTGGAGGACTGCGTCGCCCATGCCCGGTCCGGCGAGCAGACCAGGCCCCTCATCCAGTGCGAGTACTCGCACGCCATGGGCAACAGCAACGGCACGCTCGCGGACCATTGGGCCGCCATCGAGTCAACGCCAGGTCTTCAGGGCGGGTTCATCTGGGAGTTCTGGGACCACGGCATTCTCCAGAGCGTGAACGACCAAAGACCGGTCGGGCGTGGGGGCGCCGGACTCTATGACAACGGTGTCGCCGCGCCGGGCCATCGCTGGGCGTACGGCGGCGACTTCGGCGAGAGCGTCCATGACGGCGCGTTCATCGCGGACGGCGTCGTCTTCCCGGACCGCACGCCCAAGCCCGCGATGTACGAGCACCGGGAGATCGCGGCGCCGGTGCGCATCGAGTGCTTCAAGCACGAGGGCATCGTGCTCGGCAACCATCAGCACTTCCGCGGGCTGGACTGGCTGGCCGGCGAGTGGGAGCTGTCCCTGGCCGACGGCGACACTCTGACCGCGCCCGCCGCCCTGCCGGAGCTGCGGCCCGGTGAGACGGCGGTCGTGCCGCTGCCCTTCGAGGTACCGCGTACGGGCGGCGAGGCCTGGCTGACGTTGCGGGTGACGACCGCGCGGGACGAGGCGTGGGCGCCGCGGGGCACGGTGGTGTGCCTGCCGCAGGTGCGGCTGCGCGAGGCGGCCCCGGTCACCGTCGCTGCGGAGAACCGTTCCGTCGAGGTCGACGCCGACGGGCTGCTGGTCCACCCCCTGCTCACCGCCGCGCCCGCCCTGTCCCTGTGGCGGGCGCCCACCGACAACGACGAACTGGGCGGCATGGCGCTGCGCTGGCGGACCTGGGGACTCGACTCCCTCGTGCGCAAGGCGGTGTCGGTGCGCGAGGACGACGGTCGGGTGACCGTGGTCGCGGAGTACGCCGGCACGCTCGGCGTCGTACGGCACCGGCAGGTCCTCACGCCCGTCGAGGGCGGCGTCCGGATCGACGAAGAGGCCGAGGTGCCCGCGGAGTTCGACGACGTGGCCCGGGTCGGGTCGGTGTTCGAGACGGTGGCGGGCCTGGACCTGCTGGACTGGTTCGGACAGGGGCCCTGGGAGTCGTATCCCGACCGGAGCGCGGGCGCGCCCGTGGGCCACCACTCCGTGCCGGTCGACGCGTTGTTCACCCCTTATCTGCGGCCGCAGGAGAGCGGCGGCCGCCACGGCGTACGGCACTTCACCCTGTCGGCGCCGGACGCGACCGGGCTGACGGTCGCGCTCGACGAGCCGCGTCAGGTCTCGGTGACCCGCTACCGGGCCGAGGATCTGACCTCGGTCACCCATCACGACCAACTGGTGCCGCGGGCCGGGTGCGTGGTGCACATCGACGCCGCCCACCGGGGGCTCGGCACGGCTTCGTGCGGCCCCGACACCTTCCCTTCCTACCTGGTCGCACCGGGTGTCCACCGCTGGAGCTGGACCCTGCGCACTCTCTGAACTCCACCGGCTTTCCACCCCTTTCACGGAGCACACGTGTGCACTTCGCATGAGCACGGGTCCGAGCATGCCCAGGCGGGCGCCGGGCGCCGCAGTTTCCTCCGGGCCACCGCACTGCTCGGCGCCGCCGCCACGGCCGGCGTCGCGCTGCCGGGCGTGGCCGAGGCCGCCACACAGAGCCGTTGGCGTCCCGACACCGACAGCAGGCGTTTCACCCTCGCGGTGATGCCCGACACGCAGTACCTCTTCGACGGGCCGAGCATCGACAAGGCGCCCGTCGAGGCGTCCCTGCGCTATTTCCTGGAGCACGGGAAGGACGAGAACCTCGTCTTCCTGTCCCACCTCGGCGACCTCACCCAGAACGGCGCGGCGGCCGAAGTCGCCGCGATCAGCGAGGCGTTCGAGCTGCTGGACCGGCGAGGTGTCGGCTACAGCGTCCTCGCCGGCAACCACGACGTGAAGTCCTCGACGGACGACCAGCGGGGCGCGACCCCGTACCTGGACGCCTTCGGGCCGGACCGGTTCGCGTCCCACAAGACCTTCGGCGGCGCCTCCTCCGACGGCTACAACACCTTCCATCTCTTCCGGGCCGCGGGCCGCGAGTGGCTGGTCCTGGCGCTGGACTGGCGGCTGTCGGCGAAGGGGTACGCGTGGGCGAAGGACGTCCTCGCCCGGCACCCGAGGACACCCGTCATCCTCACCACCCACGAACTGGTCGTCGAGGACGACACCCTGTCGGCCTACGGTCAGCAGCTGTGGGACCAGCTGATCGAGGACCACGACCAGATCTTCCTCACCCTCAACGGCCACTACTGGCCCGCCGGCCGGGCGACCCGCAAGAACGCGGCGGGACATGACGTCCACCTGCATCTGACGAACTACCAGAACCGCTACTTCGGCGGCGCGGCGATGATCCGCCTCTACCGTTTCGACCTCGACCGCAACGTCATCGACGTCGAGACGGTCTCGCCGTGGATCCTGGGCCGGGCCGGGAAGGGCCTCAACGAACTGGAGCGGCAGGAGATCGAACTCAGCGGTGACGCCGACCGGTTCACGGTCGAGGTCGACTTCGCCGAGCGGTTCTCCGGCTTCGCCCCGGTCCCGGCACGGGCGGAGCGTCCGGTGTCGCGGCTGCTGATACCGGGCACGGTGGCCTACTGGCGTTTCGGGTCGGCGCCGAAGGGCACCGTCCGCGACCTGTCCGGCCGGGGCAACGACCTCTCCCTGGTCACCGTCGGCGACGGCACGCTCGGCTGGTCCGCCGACCACCACCCCGACCAACCGGGGCACGGCAGCCTGGAGTTCCAGGGCTACAAGTCCCCGCTGAAGGGCGCGTACCTGCGCACGGTCGACGGCGCCCCGCTCAACTCGGCGACCCTCAAGGCCGGTTACACCATCGAGGCCTTCTACCGCCTGCCCGCCGACTGGGACCCCTCCCACCACGCCTGGTCCGGCATCGTCAGCCGCACCGGCACGGGCGGCGCCGCCGGCAAGACGGGCGACGACCCCGACGAGCCGCTGGCCACGCTGTCGCTGTCCAACGACCGTGAACCGCAGTGGGCGATGCGCCCGCTCAACCAGGAGGGCATCGCCACCAACTGGGGCCAGGAGACCCCGCTGGAGACCTGGTGGCACCTCGCGGTCGTCAACGACGGCAGGCACACCACGCTCTACGTCGAGGGCTGCCCCGTGGTCCGCAACCCGAAGGCCGTCTCGACCGGCATCACCTCCGTCGGACTCCCCTGGCTGCTGGGCGGTTACGAGTACGGCGGGAAGATCGACCAGATCCTGCACGGACGCCTCGGTGACGTCCGCATCGTCGAACGGGCGCTGCCCGTGACCTCCTTCATGACGCACTGACCCCCTTCCAGAGGATCACCATGACCGAGCAGCAGCTGCCCGACTGGGCCGACCCCTCCGTCTCGCCCACCGCACTCGACCCGCAGGGCCTGTCCAGGCGCGGACTCCTGCGCCGCGCGGGCCTGTTCGGCGCCGCCTTCACCCTCGGCTCGACGGCGGCGCCCACCGCGGCCTCCGCCTCCCCCCAGCGCTTCGGCGGCGACGACCCGCGCCTGGCGTATCTCGTGGGCGACCACCACATCCACTCCGTCTACAGCCACGACGCCAAGTACACGTTCTCCCAGCAGGCGAAGGCCGCCGCCAGATACGGCCTGGACTGGATGGTGTTCAACGAGCACTCCAACTTCGGGCACGCCTACTACGGCGCGAAGCTGGAGCACGAGGAGATCCTCAAGGCCCGCGCGGAGAACCCGCGTCAGCTGATCTTCCAGGGCCTGGAGTGGTACATCCCGGCCGCCGAGCACTGCACGGTGTTCGCGGCACCCGGCCCCCACGAGGTGGACCTGCTCACGCGGTTCGAGCTCGCCTACGACGGCAAGCTGCTCAACTACACCGAGGGCTCGGCGGGCGCGACCGACACCGCCCGCAACGAGGCACATGCCGTCAAGGCGATCAAGTGGCTGGCCGAGCAGCGCCGTTCGGGCTACGTCGACGACGTCCTCGTCCTCGCCAACCACCCGCTGCGACTCGGCATCGACTCCCCGCACGAGATGCGCAACTGGCGGGACGCCGCCCCCGAGATCATGATCGGCATGGAGGGCGCCCCGGGGGCCCAGGGCGCCGCCCTGCCCGGCTGGCGCAGCACGACCTCGATCCGCGGCGAGTACGAGAACAAGCCCACCGCCCAGTCCTGGTCCGGCTATCCGGCCGACGCCTACCTCACCTACGGCGGCTTCGACTGGGCGACGGCGACCGTGGGCGGCCTGTGGGACGCGCTGCTCGCCGAGGGCCGGCTGTTCTCGATCACCACCAACTCCGACAACCACCGGACCGTCTTCGACACCTGGAAGAACGGCGACTGGCCGACCGGCCAGAACTTCGACAACACCGGCAGGCTCCCCGACCCGGTGAACACCGACACCCCGCAGCCCGGCAGCGACTTCTGGCCCGGCCAGTTCAGCCGCACCCACGTCGGCGTCACCCGCTACGGCTACCGCGCGGTCATGGCGGGCCTGCGCGCGGGCCGCGTCTGGCTGGACCACGGGCATCTGCTCGACGGGCTGGACGTACGGGTCAAGCGGGACTGCGACTCCGGCCGGGGTGTCACCCTGGGCGGCCGGCTGCGCGTCCGCAAGGGCGAGAGGATCAGCCTGTACGTCACCGTCACCACCGCCTCCCGCCCCAACGCGCAGGGCATCCTGCCCGAGCTCCAGCACGTCGACGTGATCCGGGGCGCGGTACGCGGCGCGGCCACCGACCGGGACAGCTGGCAGGCGCCGGACACCAAGGTCGTACAGACGAAGGACGTCAGCGGCCGCAAGGGGACGTACACCCTGCGCATCCCGCTGACCGCCGGGGACGAGTCCTTCTACGTCCGGCTGCGCGGCAGCGACGGCAACCGCCATGGTGCGGGGTACCTCGGCGCCTCGGTCGACCCGAACGGGCCGATCCCGCACGAGCCCGGCAACGGTGACCCGTGGGCGGATACGTGGTTCTATTCCAACCCCGTGTTCATCGACGTGGCAGGTGCCTGATGAAGCGTCAACTACTGTCCCTGGGCTGCTTATTAGGTGCCTTCACCCTCGGCGCGGGCACCGCGTCGGCGACCGGTGACCCGCACTGGGTGGAGACCGGAACGGCGTACACCGACACGCTCGGCGGCGGGCAGGGGATCGCCGGCCGGGCGGACGGCTCACTGCTGTACCGCGGGCTCACCGACATCCCCCTCGACCTGCGCCTCAAGGGCTGGAACCACGTCGGTGACCCGGACATCGCCCGCGGGTACACGTTCGACGCCTACCAGGGCCCGGACACGGCCACGTCGAAGATGTTCGCGGTCACCACACCGGCCGGGAAGCGCTACGAGTACGTGCATCAGCTCAACCCGGGCGAGAAGCTCAACAACTCCTTCGCGACCGTCTCGCCGGACGGGCGGTGGCTGGTGTCGGGCGAGTGGGGCGACCAGAACAGACTCCAGGTCTTCCCCGCGCCCCTCCTCAACCCGGCCACCCCGCCCACCGGTGGGACGCTGAACGAGGCCTGGCAGATCACCCTGGACAAGCCGGTGCGCGACATCCAGGGCTGCGACTTCGTGACGGACACCCGGCTGCTGTGCGCCTCGAACGACGCCACGGGGACGCTGTTCCCCGAGATCCGCCCGCTGCTCCAGGTCGACCTGCCACGGAAACTGGACGGGCAGCCGATCACGGGGACGGTGAAGAGCCTCTTCGCACTGCCGCAGCGCAGTGTGTGCACGGGCGTCTTCGAGACGGAGGGCGTCGACTACGACACGAACAGCGGCACCCTGCGCGCGCAGGTGATTCCGCCGGGCGCGTGCGCGGTCGCCACCGCCGTGTACTCGTACCGGCAGGTCACAGGCTGATCGGAGCGGGGTACGGTGGCCGCGTGACCACGGAAGAGTCGCTGCGGCCCCAGTCCCTCATGCTCACGTTCCTGGGCGACCAGGTGCTCGGGCGTGACGTCTGCGTGTACTCGGGCAGCGTCATCGACGTGTTCGCCCGCGCCGGGATCGGCGAGCAGGCGACGCGCTCGACACTGACCCGCATGGTGAACCGCGGTCTGCTGCGCCGCCAGCGCGAGGGCCGCCGCATGTACTTCGGGCTGACCGAGCACTCGGCGGCCGTCCTGCGCGACGGCGAGCGGCGCATCTGGCAGACCGGCGCCGTCAACCGGCAGTGGGACGGCACCTGGACGCTGCTCGGCTTCTCGCTCCCCGAGTCCTGGCAGCGGCAGCGCCACGACCTGCGCTCCAAGCTCACCTGGAGCGGCTTCGGCCCGCTGTTCAGCGGTCTGTGGATCGCGCCCGGCGAGGTCGACGTGGCGGAACTCGTCGCCGATCTCGGCCTGTCCGCCCATGTGAAGGTCTTCCGCGCGCACGCCGACGCCGGCATGGACATCGGCGCGATGATCGAGGAGACCTGGGAACTGGCCGAACTGGCCGAGCGCTACGAACAGTTCGTACGACGCTGGCAGCCGTGGGAGACCCGGGCGCCGGAGGCCGACGAGGCCCTGGCCCAGCGGCTCCTGCTCCAGGCGGAGTGGCTGCGGGTCATCCGCCGCGATCCGCGACTGCCGGTCAAGCATCTGCCGGACGACTGGCCGGCCGAGCAGGCGGAGAAGACGTTCCGGGCGGTGCACGAGCGGCTCACCCCGCTCGCGACGGCCGCCGCGGAACGCCTTCTCGACCTCGTTCCCGACGCTCAGGCGTAGAAGCGGGACAGGCTCTGGAGCACCGCGGCCGGCTTCGCCCCGCCCTCGATCTCGATCGTGCCGTCGACGGTGATCTGCACCCCGCCCGCCACGTCCTCGGCCTCGGCCAGCTTCCCGACCAGGCGGATGCGTGAGCCGACCTTGACCGGGGAGGGGAAACGGACCTTGTTCAGGCCGTAGTTGACCTTCGTCGTGACGCCCTGGACGTCCAGCAGTTCGGTGAAGAGCGGGATGAAGAGGGAGAGGGTCAGATAGCCGTGGGCGATGGGGGCACCGAACGGTCCCGCGGCGGCCTTCTCGGGGTCGACGTGGATCCACTGGTGGTCACCCGTGGCGTCGGCGAACGTGTTGATGCGCTCCTGGGTGACCTCGATCCACTCACTGGTCCCGAGGTCGCTGCCCGCCAGCTTCTTGAGTTCGTCGATGCCGTTCACGGTGATGCTCATGAGGTTCCTTCACTGTTGCCGTACCGGGTACGGACCCGGGACTTGAGGAGCTTGCCGGAGGCCGTGCGCGGGAGTTCGTCCGCGATGACCACCGACTTCGGGATCTTGTACTTGGCGAGGCGGCCGGAGAGCGAGGCCAGCACCTCGTCGGCGTCGAGCGAGGCGCCCTCGCGGGGCACGACGACCGCGCGGGGCACCTCGCCCCACTTGTCGTCCGGTACGCCGATGACCGCGCACTCGACGATGTCGGGGTGGGCGAGGAGCAGGTCCTCGATCTCGGCGGGGTAGACGTTCTCACCACCGGAGATGATCATGTCCTTGATCCGGTCGACGATATGCACGTAGCCGTCCTCGTCGATCCGGGCGGCGTCCCCGCTGCGGAACCAGCCGTCCGCGAAGGAGGCCGCCGTCTCCTCGGGCAGTCCCCAGTAGCCGGGCATGACGTGCGGTCCGCGGACGTGGACCTCACCGGTCTCGCCGACGTCGGCGGGGGTCAGGTCGGGCCGCACCACCCGTACGTCGCTGAAGAAGTGCGGCACGCCCGCCGAGCCCGCCTTGCTGATCGCGTGCTCCGCGTCCAGGAACAGCGTGCCGGGGCTCGCCTCCGTCATGCCGTAGCCCTGGAGGAAGGTGAGGCCCCGCTCCTGGTACGCGGCGATCAGCGGTGTGGACACCGGGGAGCCGCCGCAGGTCAGGATCCGCAGGGAGGAGAGGTCGGCGCCGGCCCAGCGGGGATGCCGGGCCACCTGCTCGAACATCGTCGGCACGCCGAACATGAAGGTGATCCGGTGCCGTTCGATCAGGTCGAAGGTGGCCGCCGGGTCGAAGGCCTCGACCAGGACGCAGGTGCCGCCCTTCAGCAGCACCGGGAGCGTCAGCATGTTCAGGCCCGCCGTGTGGAACAACGGGGCGGAGACCAGGGCGCGTTCGTCGGCGATCAGGTCGGTGTCGACGAGGACGTTGATCGCGTTCCAGGTCAGGTTTCCGTGGGTGAGCATGGCGCCCTTGGGGCGGCCGGTCGTGCCCGAGGTGTACATGATGATGCAGGTGTCGTCCGGGGAGACCGGCTCGTCGATCGCCTCCTCGGAGGCCGACGCCAGCGCCCGCTCGTACTCGGCGCCGACCTCGACGTACGTCCGCACGTCGGTGCTGCCCGGCAGTCCGGCGACGAGTCCCGCGTGCGACGGGCCGTAGACGAGCGCCTTGGCGCCGGAGTCGGCGAGCTGGTAGGCGATCTCGGGGCCCGCCAGCCGGGTGTTGAGCGGGACGAAGACCGCGCCGAGGGTGCCGGCCGCGAACAGGGTCTCCAGGTAGGAGGGGTGGTTCGGGCCGAGGTAGGCGATCCGGTCGCCGCGGCGCAGGCCCCTCGCGCGCAGGGCGTGGGCCAGGCGCGTGGTGCTTGTATGCAATGTACGGTAGTCGGTCGACTGTTCGCCGTGGACCAGAGCCGTGCGGTGCGGGGTCTTGCGGGCCCGGCGTGCGGGCCATGACCCCAGTCCCTCGTTGCGCATACCGGACCCCTTACGGCTTCGTCAGCCCGAGCAGACGGGCGGCGTTCTCCTTGAGGATCTTCGGCTTGACCTCGTCCTTGATCGACAGCTTCTCGAAGTCGGCGAGCCAGCGGTCGGGGGTGAGGACGGGGAAGTCGGAGCCGAAGAGGACCTTGTCCTTGAGCAGGGTGTTCGCGTACTGCACGAGCTGCGGCGGGAAGTACTTCGGCGACCAGCCGGACAGGTCGATGTGGACGCCCGGCTTGTGCGTGGCCACGGCGAGGGCCTCGTCCTGCCAGGGGAAGGACGGGTGCGCCAGGATGATCTTGAGGTGCGGGAAGTCGGCGGCCACGTCGTCGACGTGGAGGGGATTGCTGTACTTCAGCCGGATCCCGCCGCCTCCGGGCACACCCGCGCCGATGCCCGTCTGCCCGGTGTGGAAGAGGGCGATCGTGCCCGTCTCCTCGATGACCTCGTACAGGTCGTACGCCACCGAACGGTCGTTGGGGAAGAAGCCCTGGATGCTGGGGTGGAACTTGAAGCCCTTCACCCCGTACTCCTCGACCAGCCGGCGGGCCTGCTTGACCCCCGCCCTGCCGCGGAAGGGGTCGATGGAGGCGAAGGGGATGAGGACGTCCGCGTTGGCGGCCGCCGCCTCCGCCACCTCCTCGTTGGGGACGGGCGCGGTGCCGGTCGCCGATTCCGCGTCCACCGTGAAGATGACCGCGGCCATCTTCCGCTCGCGGTAGTAGGCCGCCGTCTCCTCAAGGGTCGGCTTCCGCTTGCCCTCGACCTTGAAGTAGGCGGAGGAGGCGTCGTGCAGGTCGTCGTCGAGCGAGGAGTGGCCCTTGGAGGACACCTCCGCGTGGGTGTGTACGTCGATGGCGACCAGCTCATTGATGTCCATCACGCCTCCGGGAACTTCGGCGCCGGGATGCCGACCGACTGGAGCTCGGCGCCGACCGAGGTCGGGAAGGCGTCGGCCAGCGTGTCGGGGGTCCAGCCGCCGTCGGCGTAAGCCGCCTTGATCTCCTGCGGATGCGACCAGAGTGCCACCTTGTCGCCGCCGATGCCGATGGCCTGCCCGGTGATGGAGCGGGCGGCTTCCGAGGCGAGGAACGGGACGAGGGCCGCGCAGTCCTCGGGGGTGCCGAAGCCCTCGCCCTTGCGGAGGAAGTCGGGGAGCGGCTCACCGTTCCGCATGGCCTCGATGTACGGGGCGAAGGCGGGGATCGTCTCGGTCATCGCGGTCGCGGCGACCGGCACGATCGCGTTGACGGTGATGCCGGCGCGGCCCAGCTCCATGGACCAGGTGCGGGCGAAGGCGGCGATACCGGCCTTGGCGGCGGCGTAGTTCGTCTGCCCGAAGTTGCCGCGCTGTCCGGCCGGGGAGCCGACCAGGACGATGGAGCCGCCCTCGCCCTGCTCGCGCATGCGGACCGCGGCGGCGCGGGCGCAGGTGAAGGTGCCCTTGAGGTGGGTGGTGATCACCGCGTCGAAGTCGTCGTCGGTCATCTTCCAGAGCACCTTGTCGCGCAGGATGCCCGCGTTGGTGACCAGGATGTCGATCCGCCCGAACTCCGCGACGGCCCGGTTCACGAGCCGCTCGGCGGCCTCCGTGGTGCCGACGGGGACGACCTCGGCGACGGCCGTGCCGCCGGCCTCGGCGATGGACTTCACGGCCGCCTCGGCCACCGCCTCGTCGATGTCGTTGACGACCACGGAGGCACCGTGGGCGGCGAGGGCGTGCGCATAGGCGAGGCCGAGGCCACGGCCGCTGCCGGTGACGACGGCGACCTTGCCGGAGAGATCGATGCTGGGCACGGGGGAGGTCCCTTCACATGGAATACGACTTCGAGATCGAAGCTAAGAGCAATAATTGTTGACGTCAATAGTTGTTGATGACCTACGGGTGCGTCATGCTGAAATCTGCACGACAGACCGACCCAGGGAGCCCGCCATCACACGCCAGCACGTCACGAACCCGAGCCCGATCGACGCGGACGAGCCGTGGATGCGCGGACTGCACGCCGACACCGGCTATCTGCTGTACCGCCTGGGGCTGCGCTCGGGTCAGTTGTTCAACACGTTCCTCCAGGAGTCGGGGCTGCGACTGCGCCACTACGCGGTGCTGCGCTTCCTCGCCGGTTCCGACGGCGCGCTCCAGCGCGAGCTGAGCCATCGGCTCGGCTACGACCCGAGCGCGATCGTCGGCCTGGTCGACGACCTGGAGAAGCTGGGCTTCGCCGAGCGCCGCCCCTCCCCCGACGACCGCCGCAGCCGGATCGTCGTCCTGACCGGGGACGGCCGCGCGTTCCTGCGCGACACCGACGAGGCGGGCCTGCGGGTGACGAACGAGCTCCTGGACCCGCTGGACGCCACCGAGCGGGAGGCCCTGCACGGACTGCTGCTGCGGATCGCGGAGGACGGACTCAACTGATGTTGTGCAAGTGATTGACGGCGATACGAGCATTGCCTAACTTCACTCGCGTCCCACACCCCCGCCCCGCATCGGAAGGGACCCCGTGTTGAGAACCCCCACCGCTCTCGCCGTACTGACCGCGACCCTGTGCGCAACCGTCGCCGTCCCGGCACAGGCAGCCGCCACGGACACCCACCTCGAAGGGCAACTCCCTTCGGGCGCCCAGTACTTGATGGACGTTCCCGCCGACTGGAACGGCACCGTGCTGCTCTACAGCCACGGCTACCGCCCCGTGCCGGCTCCCCTCGCCGCGCAGAACGCGCCCGGCCCGGCCGCCCTCGCCCGTCTCCTCGACGAGGGCTACGCGCTGATCGGCTCCTCGTACGCGACGAACGGCTGGGCGATCACCGACGCCGTACCGGACCAACTGGCCACCCTGGACCTGTTCACGGAGAAGTTCGGCGCGGCCCGGAAGACGATCGCCTGGGGCACCTCGTACGGCGGTTTCGTCACGACGACCCTCGCCGAACGGCACGCCGACCGGTTCGACGGCTCGCTGTCGATGTGCGGTCTGGTGCAGGGCGGTGTCGCGAACTGGAACAGCACCCTGGACCCGGTGTTCGCGCTCAAGACCCTGCTCGCGCCGGACACCGACATCCCACTCGCCGGTTTCACCGACCAGTCGGCGGCCGTCGGTGCCGCGAACGCGCTCTCCGCGAAGGTCACCGAAGCCCAGCAGACCCCCGCGGGCCGGGCCCGGATCGCGCTGGCCGCCGCCCTGCACAACATCCCCGGCCACAACGACGCCTCCCAGACCGAACCCGCCCCCACCGACTGGAACGCCCAGCAGGCCAACCAGTACGCGGCGGTCTCCGGCCTCCTGAGGCTGCCCGCCTTCAGCTGGCGGCAGGAGGCCGAGAGCCGGGCCGGCGGCAACATGTCCTGGAACACGGGCGTCGACTACACCGCGATGCTCGCCCGGTCCCCGCTGTTCAAGGAGGTGACGGAGCTCTACAAGGAGGCGGGACTCTCCCTGCGCACCGACCTCACGACCCTCGACCGGGAACCCCGGATCTCCGCCGACACCGACGCCGTACGGTGGATGCGGCGCACCAGCGCCCTCTCGGGCCGGCTCAGCGACCCCCAGCTGAACATCCACACCACCGGTGACGCGCTGATCCCCGTCCAGGCCGAGAGCGCCTACCGACGGGCCGCCACCGCGGCGCACTCCGGCAGGCTGCTCAGCCAGGCCTACGTCGACGGGCCCGGCCACTGCACCTTCACCACGGGTGAGATGATCGGCGCCCTGCACACCCTGGAACACCGTCTGGACACCGGCCGCTGGGACGCCTCGCCGCAATCCCTCAACGCCCGTGCGGCACAGGAGGATCCCACCACGGAACCCCGGTACGTGAGCTACCGGCCCACCGCCTACCCCCGCCCGTACGACCTCGCCCACCCGGGAGATGCCCGGCCATGACGCTGCGCTCCGCGCCCGACCGACTGCTGTCCGTGCTCGCCGCGTTCGACCACGAACACCCGGCACTGAGCCTCTCGGACATCAGTCGGCGGGCCGGGCTGACCCTCACCACCGCCCACCGGCTCGTGGGCGCCCTCACCGAGTGGGGCGCCCTGGAGCGGGACGAGTCCGGCGTGTACCACGTCGGACTGCGGCTGTGGGAGGTCGCGGCGCTCGCCCCGCGCGGGCTCGCGCTGCGCCAGATCGCGCTGCCGTATCTGGAGGACCTGTACGAAGCCAGCCACGAGAACGTGCAGTTGGCCGTGCGGGACGGCGGCGAGGTCGTCTACATCGAGTGGCTGTCGGGTCGTTCGGCGGTCGGCGTGCACATCCGGGTCGGCGCCCGCTGGCCCCTGCACGCCACCGGCGTCGGCCTCGCCCTCCTCGCGCACGAGTCCCCCGAGTTCCAGGAGCGGTACTGCGCGGGCCCGTTGGCTTCCTTCACCCCGTACACCATCACCGACCCGGCACGGTTGCGCCGGGTCCTGGCCGACGTACGGCGCACCGGGGTGGCGGTGAGCGACCGCCAGGTCACCGACGACGCCCTGTCGGTGGCCGCCCCCGTCCGCGCGACCGGCGGCGCGGTGACGGCCGCCGTGTCGATCGTGGTGCCACAGGTCGACGCACAGGTCCCGGTGCTGGTGCCGGCGGTACGGGTCGCGGCGCGGGGGATATCGCGGGCGCTGGGGTGGCGACCGTCCTCGCCCGGCAGTTGACGGGTGCGCCGGGACGGCGGCCGTCCTCGCTCAGCGGTTGACCGACATCCGCCGCCCCGCGAAGCGGTCCCCCAGCCACGCCACCACGTCGTCGATGGCCCGCGGATCGCCGAGGAGATGGTCACCGGCGTACGACTTCCGGCGTGTCGCGATCCCCGCGTCGCAGTACGCCCGGCGGGTAGCCCCGGATATCCCTCTCACCGGCGAGGCCGGGCCGCCCCGCCCGTCGCGATACTGGTACGGCCCTTGCCCCGAGGAGCCGCTCATGTCCGCCCAGCCCTGGTTCACGCCGGTCGCCGCACGGCTGCGTACGACGCATCCGTACGTCGTCGACACGGCGCTCGCCGCGCTCGTGCTGTTCGCCGCCTCGCTCCAGTGGATCTTCCCCGACGAGGGGGACGACCGGCTCACCTGGCTCGGCTGGCTGCTCGGCGCGGCCACCGCGCTCCCGCTGGTGTGGCGGCGGCGCGCCCCCTTCGCGACGGCCTGCGCGGTGTCGGTCGCGACCCCCGCCCAGGCGCTCTACCACGCGCCACCCCCGGATGTGATGTACGGCGGGATGGTCATCGCCTACACCATGGCCGCCCAGGGAAAGCCCTGGCAGCGGCGCTTCATGGTGGTGGGCTGGGCGGTCGGGGTCTCGCTCGTCATGCACCACAAGCCGGACCCCCAGCCGTTCGAGTACGCCTTCCAGCTGCTCAGCATCGCCTGCGCGTACGCCTTCGGGATGCTGGCCCGCGTCCAGCGCGCCTACACCGCCGAACTGGAGGACCGGGCGCGGCGGTTGGAACGGGAGCGGGCCGCGGACACCGCACGGGCGACGGCGCAGGAACGGGCCCGGATCGCCCGGGACATGCACGACATCCTGGCGCACGCGGTGAGTCTGATGGTGGTGCAGGCCGAGGCCGGGCCGGTCGTGGTGCGCAGCGATCCGGCGCGCGCGGAGGCCGCGTTCGAGGCGATCGCGGCGGCCGGGCGGGACTCCATGTCGCAGCTGCGGCGGATCCTCGGCGTCCTCAAGGAGGAACAGCGCAACGGGACTTCGCCGCAGCCGGGCATCAAGGCGCTGCCCGCGCTCGTCCGACAGGTCCGCGAATCGACGGACCTGCGCGTCGAGTTGCACACCGAGGGCGCGCCGCTGCCGCTACCGCCGGACACCGACATCGCTGTCTACCGCGTGATCCAGGAGGCCCTCACCAACACGGTCAAGCACGCGTACGCTTCCTGCGCGAGCGTCGAACTCGACTGGACGGAGGAGGCGTTGACGCTGACGGTGACAGACGACGGACGGGGCCCCGCGGCCTGGAGCGGCGGGCACGGGCTGATCGGCATCCGGGAACGGGCCGCGGCCTGCGGTGGCGAGGCACGTGCCGGGCGGGGTCCGGACGGCGGTTTCCGGGTCGTCGTACGCCTTCCGGTGGTGGACCGGCAGGCGGCGCCGGGGTGAGCATCCGGGTGGTCGTCGCGGACGACCAGGAGCTGGTCCGCAGCGGCTTCAGCATGATCCTGGAGGCGCAGGCGGACATCGAGGTGGTCGCCGAGGCCGGCGACGGGGCGGAGGCGGTCGCCGCGGTGCAGCGGCACACGCCCGACGTGCTGCTGCTCGACATCCGCATGCCGGTGATGGACGGTCTCCAGGCGGCCCGGCGGGTGTGCGCGCAGTCCGCGTGCAAGGTCGTCATGCTGACCACGTTCGACCTGGACGAGTACGTGTACGAGGCGCTCTACGCGGGCGCCAGCGGCTTCCTGCTGAAGGACGTGCGCCGCGACGACCTGGTGCACGCGGTACGGGTGGTCGCGGCCGGCGACTCGCTGCTCGCGCCCGCGGTGACCCGGCGGCTGGTCGCGGACATCGTGCGGCGCCGCCGGGAGGAGGCCGCGGCCGACGTCACCCCGCAGCGCCTGGACGTGCTGACCGCGCGCGAGGTGGAGACCCTGCGGATGCTCGCCCGCGGCCTGTCCAACGCCGAGATCGCGTCGTCCCTGTTCGTGAGCGAGCACACCGTGAAGACCCATGTCAGCAATGTGCTGGGCAAGTTGGGGCTCAGGGACCGGGTACAGGCGGTGATCTGCGCGTACGAGACCGGGCTGGTGACGCCGGGCACGCCCTGAGCCTCGCGCGCCCTGAGCCTCGCGTGCCCTGAGCCTCGCGCGCCCTAGTCCTGGTCGCCCAGTTCGGTGAAGAGGGTGAGCTGGAGCGCGCCCGGTGCCTCCAGGCGGGAGTTGAGGGAGTTCCAGGGGGTGCGGGTCGGTTCGGCGATCACCTCGGCGCCGGCCGCCGCCAGTCTCGCCGTGGTGGCGGTGGAGTCGTCGACCTCGAAGGCGACCCGGATCGGTCCGGCCACGCGGCGCCCCACCTCGACCTCGTCGATGAACGCGGCGTGGTTCGGGTCGGTGATCTCCAGCGTGGCCCGGCCCGCCTCCAGGATGGTGACGCGGCCGTCGGGCGACGAGAACGCGGCGCGTTCGGGCAGACCGAGGACGTCACGGTAGAAGCGCAGGGCCTCGTCGTAGTCCTCGGCCGTGACGACGAGACGGAGTTCACGGACGGCGGGTGCGTCGGACATGGCAGCTCCTCGGGATCGCGGATGGTGATGTGATCAACTCCGGTACCGGTGCGGTTCATTCCTCCCTCCCGGGAGGGAGGAATGAACCGCACCGGTACCGGAGTTGATCAC